>DATGCX010000148.1:0-59778 GCA_035311445.1 Xanthobacteraceae bacterium
CGCGCCGGCAGCGGCGATGGTGCAATCACGTTGATATCGGGCAGCACCGTTTGAGCCGGTGCGCCGGACGAGACAAAAGACAGTCCGATTACGATCGCCTGGGCAACGACGAACAGGCGCCCGCCCCACATGGGCGTTAACTTACGCCGTGATGGCGCCGCTGACGCGTCGAAAATGTCACGATGTCTCACTACGCCCCGCCACGCATCTTTGCGAACCGATAGTCTTGATCGATTCTCCTTTGCCTGTCGCGGGACCAAGTTCCAAATCCAACAGGAACTTTTGGCAATTCGGCCTGACTACTCGTGGCGTCAAGGGTGCGGTGCCAGGAGCTTTACGGCGGTACTGACCAACTCAGGAAGATTGCTTGCCTGGAGCTTCTGCTTGAGCTGGGAGCTGACGTTGACGACTGTTTTGTAGCTCACGTTCAGTTCGTTCGCGATGCGGTCGTAGGGCTTGCCGTCGGCAAGCAGCGCCAGTACCTGCAATTCGCGCGGCGTCAGGTCCGATAGCGGATTGCCGCGCGCACCCGATCCTGACAGGGCCACCTGCATGGCGAGTTCACTGTCGAGGTAGGGCGCCCCGCTCGCGACCTGTTGCACGGCCTTGATCAGCTCCTCCGACGAGGTGTCCTTGAGGACATAGCCACTTGCCCCCGCCTCCAGCGAGCGCGCCACAATCATCGCGTCATTGTGCATGCTGAGCACCAATATGTGGGCACGCGGATTGTGGGTGCGAATGCGGCGGATGAGATCGAGACCACCGAGTCCTTTGCCCTGGATGGCGAGGTCGACGATCACGACATCAGGTCGGTGGCGCCGATAAAGTCGATAACCGGCGACGAGGTCGCTTGCGGTCAGTACCGGTTCAATACTCGCATCCTCGAGCACCCGTCGGCATCCTTGCAGCACGATGGGGTGGTCATCGATGATGAGAACGGAGGTCATCGGGCATTGCTAACATAGTCGGCGGCACGCGCCGAGCCGTTCGACGGTGACGGCAGGGGGATGACGATGCGCACGCAGGTGCCGAGGCCGCGCTCGGTTTCGACGGTAAAATCGCCGCCGAGCGCCTGAACGCGTTCCTGCATTCCGCGCAAACCGAAGCCTTGCGTCTGGCCTGTCGCGATGCCGAAGCCGTCGTCGCGCACCGTCAGTTCCAGCCATCTCCCGCCTCCATTCTGGTCCCCGCTTGATTGTGGAAACGGGAATCGCATTCGGCCGTGGGATTCACCTCTCCCCGCCTGCGGGGAGAGGTCGCCCCCATCCTTTCCTCCCCCGCGTGCGACAGAGGAAAGGATGGGGGCGGGTGAGGGGGCCTCTCCGCGAGGCTGAGCTTGTGGAGAAGCCCCTTCACCCCGACCCTCTCCATAGCCCGTCGAAGACGGGCGTAAACGCCCTGATGGCAAGCGGGGAGAGGGAGAAGAGGCGCCGTGGCTGACCGCCACGCTCACGTCGATGGACTTGGCGTTGGCGTGGCGAATCGCGTTGGTCAGGCTTTCCTGAACGCAGCGATACAGAGTCAAATCCACCGTATCGTCGTAGCTGCGGTTGAGCACATCGATATCGTGCCTGAAAGCAATATGCGGGTGCTCGCGGGCGCGATCGCGCACAAGCTCCGCAAGAATGTCGCGCAGTGGCACATGGCCAAGGGCCATCGGCCGCAACCGTTTAAGCATGCTGCGGTTGAGGCCCTGCAGATGATCAACGATCGCAGTGAGATCGCGCGCGCGCTCCAAGATGGTCTGTGCTGCAGCTTGCGGCAACGCCGGTGCCGCTTTGGCGATCGAAGCGACATTGGCCCGCAGGCCAAACAGGCTCGGTCCGACTTCGTCATGCAGCTCCAGTGCGGTGCGTCGGCGCTCGTCGTCCTGGGCGGTGATTACGCGTCGATTAAGCGCAAGGTTCTCGGTGCGGACATCATCGAGCGCACTTGCAAGCGCGTTGAAACGATCGACGATGACGGCGAATTCCTGCACCTTCGGACGCGCAAGCCGCACCTTGTAGTCGCGCCGCTCCAGGCCCCGCAGTCCGGTGCCGAGCGCTGTGAGCGGGTCGAGCACGCGACCGAGCACCCAATAGAGGATGCCGACGATCACCAGCACCGTCGCGAACGCGACCGCTGCCAGCGCTACGCTGTTCTCCCAGGCCTCCGCGATCTCGTCGCGGGGCTCGCTGACGATTTCCACGGTGCCGATAGTGTGGCCATCGACGACGACGGATACGTCGTGTCGTTCGATCGGCGGACCGATCAGCATCGCAAACCATGCAGGCGCGGCCGCGCGACTATCCTCCCGCTGCGGCTCGCTTCGTTCGACAGCTTGATCGGAAATCGGCTGCCCGGCCGCGTCTCGCACGCCGATGCGCACATGACGCAGGAACCGCAATTGACCCGGCAAGGTCTTTAAGAATTGTTCCGCCGGGATGCCTTGTTGGATGAGCTGCACAGCTTCGCTCACCATAAGTTCGGCCAGCCGCATGGAAGCGGCGATTTCGATGCGAGTCGAAGCGCCGGCCTTGAAGATGATGACGCCGCCGGCAATCGACGCGGCAACCAGATTGACGGCGATGAACACGATCAGAATCTGGGTTCGTACCGAGCGGCCGAACCACAAGGGAATCAACACCAGGCGACGCCACGGCATCGATAGTCCCAGAGTTTTTTGCACGTCTGCGCGAATGGATGCCCTCCCGGCAGCCCGTTCCATGAACCGGATTGTCCGTCACGCACACTATACGGTTCAGCGGCGCGCGCACAGTTGCGCTGCGGAGAGTCTCAACCCACACGCCTACTCTCTAAAGGCGCAGTACTATTGTTGTACAATTAAAAGAGGAGATGATTATGTCAAAGTCGATAGGAATAGCGAGGCCACTGCTTGTTGCCACGGCACTATCGATAATGCTGGCCCTGCTGTCGGGGCCATTGCCGGTCAAGGCCCAAACCATTCCAACTGACGCTCAAACCACCTGCACTGTCGCCCCCACACAATTTGCCGGTTGGTTCGAAACGGGAACCCCGTCCCTGAACGGTGTCGTAAAACCGGCAGACAGTTTGAACTTCCTCGATCGGCCGAACTGCTCCTTTTATCAATGGGCGGAACAGATGTTTCTGTGGCTTACGTCACCTGCTCCGCCGACCTATTGCGGCGGCGGGGCACACGTTTTCGATTCGTCGGCATTCTTTGATGTTTCGCCTCCCGATCCGGGCGGCAACCGCGTGTTCATAAGCCACACCTGCAGTCCAGTCGCGGGGGTGAACCGGTTCCTCAGCTTGCGTGCTTCGCAACCAGGACCCCATGGACTGCCCGTCATTTTCAACAATGCGGGCAGAATGCTCGAAGTCGAGACGCCGCTCACCGGCCCCACCGGGAAACCGCTTGTGTTCAGTTCCTCAGACGAATCAGTAGAGGTCCAACGCATCACCGTGGGCAAAGACAAAAAGCCGATTTTTCTGGACAAAGCCGGGAAACCGATCGCGGGGGCGAGACCTATCCTCCATACTTCTTTGTCTCCAACACTCGCGAAGAAAGCCCCCATTGTTCAGAAATTCATGATCGGGCCGCTGCCAATCTTTGTTGATCCCTTCGGCAATGTGGTTGAGTTCGAGCAAGGTCAAGCGCAGACTGGCGGTGTCTTGATGGCGCAGACAGGTTCGCTCGTCTACTACGCGATCATGACCAACGACGTCTACGCCTACTTCCTGACCGGCCTGAAGGATCATCAAATCACGCCGACGGGAGCAACAGCAGGCGAGCCTTTCGGTCAATTCCCCACCACGCCCGCGGATCTGGCGCAGATCACCGCGTACGCCTCGACACACGCAGCAACTTTCCCAGATCCCAACGCGCTTGCCGTTGAAATCAAAACGTCCTGGGTCGAGGCCTCCAGCCTCCCCGACCCAGGCAATTACGTCACCATGACCGGCACCATACCCACGTATGATACCTCCAACCCCAATCAATGGACTCCGAACGGCACAAAGACTGTGCAATTGGCATTAGTGGGCATGCACGTTGTCGGCAGTACCGGAAGCAACGGCAGCCCAAGCGGCCCGGGCCATCCCGAAATGATCTGGGCGACCTTCGAGCATCTCGGCAACACGCCCCTCGCCACCTACGCCTACAACTCGACCACCGGCCCCAAGAGCGTGAACCGGAGCACCGCGGGTACCTGGCTCTTCTCCAAAAGCAATTCCAGCGGGCCTTTCAACTGCATGCACATGATTGAATCCGGCGGAAATATCGTGCCGGCCAACCCCGGGTCCCCCTGTCCCGCAGGCTCTTTCACGGCGAGCGACACCCTCAGGCAAAAAGCATGGGGCGCCGCCTCGGACGTTTCTCCCAACCCCATTGACGGCAGCGCTGCGGCCTCCAACACGGAAATCATCGCGATCAACAACAGCGTTCGCGGCATGATGCCGGCCGGCGACGTTCGCAGCAACTACTACATGGCAGGTGCTACCTGGACCATTTCCGGCGGCTCTCCGAACCAAAGCAATCAGGTGGGGACCAGCATGCTGGCCGGCAGCACCATGGAGACCTATCAGCAGGGGACGGACACCACGGCCGCGAGCGGCGGCTCGAATTGCTTCAGCTGTCACTTTGATTTGAACGGTGGCAGCTCGTTTGGTCGTGCGACCACCGACGTGAGCCACATATTCAATTTCCCGGGCAGCTCGCTTCAGCCGCTCTCCCTCGCTCCGCTCTCGGTTCGCGTCTCCTCCGAAACGGCACCTCCGGGAAGGCACAAGATCCTCATTACCGTCACCAACTCGGGAACAGGCGGCCCGATTGTCGGCGCGACGGTGAATGTCACCGATCCCGACAGCTCAGGCGTAAAGGCGTCTGGGCTCACTTCCGGCGCCGGAACCGTGACCCTGACTTATTTCCGCTGCTTTGAAGTTTTCGGACCTCCCGATGTTCCTAAGCCTGTTCGGGTGTTTGTGCCATGTGACGGCGACGCCGTCGCCGCGGGCTTTGCGCCTGTGACGTTCGACGCGCCCTGACCTGAGCCGTCGTTCTTGACGCCGTGCCGCCCGTTCGCTGGGGTGCCGTAGTCGTGCCACCCAGGCCCCTTTCCCGGTTGCGAATTCATGCGCCGCGGCCCAAGATGGCCGCGAGGATACCGATAAAAGGCGCGAATCGAGGGGAGGAGTTACGATGTTCAACCGTCGCACGGTGTCGGCCATGCTTGCAGGTACGGTTGCGGCTCCGAGCTTCGCTTTTGCGCAACGCGAAACTCAGCAATCGGCGTTCTACTCGGGAGTCGGAAACGAGCTGACCCATTACGAGGTCGACGCCGCCGAGGCCGGGCTTGCCAGGCGGGGCTCGATCAAGATGCCGGGCGGTATTCAATACGCTTGGCCGCATCCGTCGAACAAATATCTCTACGTGACGTCCAGCACCGGTGGACCAGGGTTCAATCCCGGGCCGGGCTTTCCAGCGAACCAGCACCATCTGGCGGCGTTTCGCATCGGGCCGACCGGCGAGCTGACGCCGCATGGCGAGATGGTGAAGCTGAGGTGGCGGCCGATCCATTCGAGCATCGATGTGGCCGGCGAATATGTGCTGGTTGCCTACAATTTTCCGGCCGGCCTCAGCGTGCACAAGATCAAAGGCGACGGCACAATCGGCGACGAGGTGGTCCAGCCGGACAACCTTGAGAAGGGTATCTATTTCCATCAAGTCCGCGCGACTCCGGGCAATAAGACGATTCTAGTGGTGGCGCGCGGCAACAACCCGGAAGGCAACAAGCCCGAGGATCCGGGATCGCTCCACGTTTTCGGGTTCAAGAACGGCGTGTTGTCGAACCTGCGCAAGATAGCGCCCAATGGCGGCTACGGCTTTGGCCCGCGCCATCTCGACATTCATCCGGCAAGGCCGCTGGTTTATGTTTCGATCGAGCGGCAGAACCAGCTCATCGTCTATCAGCTCACGCCCGATGGCGATCTTATGCCCGAGCCTTTGTTCACCAAGCCCACCTTGGCGGACCCGGCCCACAAGTTCCCGGTCCAGAGCGCCGGTCCGATACACATTCACCCCAACGGCCGATTTGTCTATCTCGGCAACCGCTCCGGCGTGACGGCCGCCGTGGTGCCGGGTGTCGAGGAGATAGACGGCAAGAAAGTGTTCAGCGGCGGCGAAAGCAATATCGCGGTGTTCGCCATCGCCGACAAAACCGGGGAGCCCAACGCCATCCAGCACGCCGACATCCATGCCGCGCATCCACGGACTTTCTCACTCGATGCAAGCGCGAAGCTGTTGGTAGCCGCGTCGCTGGCGCCGACCGCCGTGCGTGGGGGCGACAAGGTGGTGGCCATTCCCGCGGGTCTATCGGTGTTTCGAGTGAGCCCGGACGGCAAGCTCGACTTTGTGCGCAAATACGACCTCGATGTGGGAGGCTATACCCAGTGGTGGAGCGGTATGGTCGTGCTGGCGTGAGCCGATCGCAGGACGAAAGTCCGCGCGCTACGCCGCTGCGGCTCGAAACCAATTGCTCCATGCGAGGCTGAGTTCGGGCGAGCTTAATACTTGCGGCGATACCGAAACCGATTAAAGGGCCCAAGGGGCCCATATACGCGGCGTGGCCGGTGATGGGTTTCGCTGCGCTCAACCATCCTACAGCATTACCGGCTCTTCTCGCTGAGTGTCACCCCAAGCCGGCCGGCGAGGTCCTGAACGTATTGCCAGGCGACGCGGCCGGAGCGCGACCCGCGCGTGGTCGCCCATTCGAGCGCCTCGCGTTGCTGCGTCGCGCTGTCGATCGGCACGCCATAATAATTGACGTAGCCGTCCACCATGGCGAGGAACTCCTCCTGGTTGCAGCGGTGAAAGCCGAGCCAAAGGCCAAAGCGGTCCGACAGCGATACCTTCTCCTCGACTGCTTCGCCGGGATTGATGGCGCTTGAGCGTTCATTCTCGATCATATCGCGCGACATGAGATGCCGCCGATTCGAGGTGGCATAGAGAACGACATTGTCCGGCCGGCCCTCGATGCCGCCTTCGAGCACCGCCTTGAGGGATTTGTACGAGGTATCCTGAGCGTCGAAGGAGAGATCGTCGCAGAAGACCAGGAACCGGAATGGAGCGCCGCGCAGGAGGGCCATCAGGTCAGGGAGACTTTCGATATCCTCGCGATGGATTTCGACTAGCTTGAGCAGGCCGGCGTCGGGTCCCAAACCTGCGTTCACCGCCGCATGAGCGGCCTTGACCAGCGACGATTTACCCATCCCGCGAGCGCCCCACAGCAGGGCGTTGTTGGCCGGCAGGCCGCGGGCGAACCTCTCGGTATTCTCCACCAGAATATCGCGCATCCGGTCGATGCCCTTGAGAAGCGACATTTCAACGCGGTTGACGCGTGGCACCGGAGCTAGCGTGCGACTGCCCGGATACCAGATGAAGGCGTCGGCAGCCCTAAAATCGGGAGCCCTGGGAGGACTAGGCGCGAGGCGCTCCAGTACGTTCGCGATGCGTTCGAACACATCCTCGGAGACATCCCCGGGGATGATGGATGGACGGACGGATTTTTTCGGTAGGGACATTGAGCTGCCTTTACGAAAGGGTTCCCTTAGCGAGCCGGAGGCGATACTGCAAGGCGCCATGCCACACGCTCTCTCCCTCTCCCCGCGAGCGGGGAGCGGTGAAGCCTGCCTCGTTGCAATCGGGCCAGCGGCCGTTATAGTCCGCGCGACTTCCGCCCATAGAGGTTTTCGCCGGGTTTCCGGGCCAGCAGAACGCCCCAACAGGGGAAGACCTGCAGAGGAGAATTAAGCGCATGATTACACCCGCTTACGCACAGGGTGTGGGAGGTGCCGGCCCGGACATGCTCTACCAGCTGCTGCCTTTCGCGCTTATTTTCATCATCATGTATTTCCTCCTCCTGCGGCCCCAGCAGAAACGGGCAAAGCAGCACCAGGAAATGGTCAAGAATGTGCGTCGCGGCGACACCCTCGTTACGTCCGGCGGGTTGGTCGGCAAGGTAACCAAGGTGGTGGACGACGATCAGGTCGAGATTGAGATTGCCGACGGTGTGCGGGTGCGGCAGATGCGCAGCATGGTTGCTGACGTACGGGCGAGGAGCGAGCCGGTAAAGGACGAAAAGGGCGCCGGTTAAAGTTGAAACGGAAGGAATGCGCCGGTCGATTGGTAGATCGACCGGCTGCAGACCGGGAGAACGGTAATGTTGTATTTTTCGCGCGCAAAGGCTGCGGCCATCCTGCTCACCGCTCTAGTGGTGTGCGGCTTCATGATACCGAATTTCTTTCCCGAGCAGACCGTCAAAAATTGGCCCGCATGGGCGCAGCGCCGCCTCGTGCTCGGCCTCGACCTGCAGGGTGGCTCGCACATCCTGCTGGAAGTGGACCAGAACGACATCCGCAAGCAGCGCCTCGACACGCTGCGTGACGAGGTGGTGCGGACACTGCGCGAGGCCCGCATAACCTGGGCCAACGCTCCGGCCGTTCGCGGCAACAGCGTTGAGGTGCGGCTGCGCGAAGGCCCCGACTTCCCCACGGCATTTGGCAAGCTGCGCGACCTGTCGCAGCCGCTGGGCGGCGTGTTGCAAGGCAATGGAATGCGCACCCTCGAGGTTGTGGACGCCGGCGGCGGGCTGGTCCGGATCACGCCTACCGAAGCCGCCATGATCGAGCGCACGCGGCAGACGATCGATCAGTCGGTCCCCATCATCGAAAAGCGCGTCAACGAGCTAGGCCTCGTCGAGCCGACCATTCAGCGCCAGGGCAGCGACCGCATTCTGGTCGAGGTGCCGGGACTTGGCGATCCGGCGCGGCTGATCGAAATCGTCGGCAAAACCGCCAAGCTCGAATTCCGCATGGTCGACACATCGATGAGCGCCCAGGACGCGCTGCAGGGCCGGGCGCCTTCGGACAGCGAAGTGCTGTATGAGAAACAGGGTGACCAGAGGGTTCCGATACTCGTGAAGAAACAGGCGCTGGTGGAGGGCGCGGATCTGACCGATGCCCAGGCCTCGTTCGATCAGCGCACCGGCGAGCCGATCGTGAACTTCAAATTCAACAGTACCGGCGCCCGCAAGTTCGGGCGCGCCACGCAGGACAATGTCGGGCGTCCATTCGCGATCGTGCTCGACAACGAGGTGATCTCGGCGCCAGTGATCCGCGAGCCGATCCTGGGCGGATCGGGCCAGATTTCCGGCAGCTTCACGGTCGAGAGCGCGAACAATCTCGCGATCCTGCTGCGCGCCGGCGCGCTGCCGGCAAAGCTCACGGTCATCGAGCAGCGCGTGGTCGGGCCGGGCCTCGGCCTCGATTCGATCAAGGCCGGCGAGCATGCGTCTATTGCGGGCGCACTCCTGGTCGTGATCTTCATGCTGGTGACCTATGCGCTGTTCGGCTTCTTCGCCAACGTCGCGGTCGCCGTCAACGTGGCGATGATCCTCGGCATACTGTCGTTCCTCAACGCCACGCTGACCCTGCCTGGCATTGCCGGTATCGTGCTCACGGTCGGTATTGCGGTCGACTCCAACGTGCTGATCTACGAGCGCATCCGCGAGGAGGCGCGCAACGGCCGCAGCGCCATCACGGCGATCGACGCGGGCTTCACGCGGGCGCTCGCTACGATCCTTGACTCCAACATCACCACCTTCATAGCCGCCGCGGTGTTGTTCTTCATCGGTACCGGCCCGGTGCGCGGCTTTGCGGTCACGCTCGGGATCGGCATCATCACCACACTGTTCACGGCCTTCACCATGACGCGGCTGATCATGGCCTGGTGGGTGCGCATGGTGCGCCCGCAAACCGTGCCGATCTAGACGCCAGCTAGGACAAACGACGTGCGCCTCCTTCGTATCGTACCTGACAACACGAACTTCGATTTCATCCGCTTTCGGAGATTCAGCTTTCCGATGTCGGCGATCCTGTCGATCGTCGCCATCACGCTCTATTTCAGCCATGGCCTGAATTTCGGAATCGACTTCATCGGCGGCACCCGCATGGAGGTGCAGTCAAAGTCAGGCCCGATCGATATCGCCAAGATGCGCTCGACGCTCTCGCAACTTGGGCTCGGCGAGATCCAGCTCAAGGAATTCGGCGGCTCTGATACCGTGGAGGTCAAAATCACGCAGCAGCCCGGTGGCGAGCAGGCGCAGCAGGCGGTGGTGCAGAAGGTGCGGTCAGCGCTCGGGGACGAGGTCGATTACCGCAGCGTCGACGTGGTGGGGCCGCGCATTTCGGGCGAGCTATTGCATTGGGGGATCATCGGCATCTTCGTCGCCATCGGGGCTATTCTGCTCTACCTGTGGTTCCGCTTCGAATGGCAGTTCGCGCTCGGCGCCATGATCGCCAACGTGCACGATATCGTGCTCACGCTGGGCTTCATGTCGATCACCCAGATCGACTTCGACCTCACCAGCATCGCGGCGCTGCTCACCATTCTTGGCTATTCGCTCAACGATACGGTGGTCATCTATGACCGCATCCGCGAGATGCTGCGGCGCTACAAGAAAATGCCGATGACCGACCTGCTCAACGTGTCGATCAACGCGACCCTGTCGCGCTCGGTCATCACCCATGTCACGGTGCTGCTGGCATTGCTGGCGCTGCTGCTGTTCGGCGGCCAGGCCATCCATTCGTTCACCGCGACCATGATGTTCGGCGCCGCGCTGGTCGGAACCTATACCTCGGTGTTCATCGCCTCGCCGATCCTGATCTATCTCGGCGTCGGCACCGGCCGGCAGTACGTTCCCGACGCGCCTGAGGAAATAGCTGTGGAGTCACCGCCGACGGCGCCCGCCCGCGCGCCCGCGCCAGCACGGGCGCGCCGCTAGCCTGAGTTCCGATGAACGCGAAACACGCGCCTGGCACTGCTCCCTCTTTCCGCTTGCGGGGAGAGGGTCGGGGTGAGGGGCTCGCCCCCAAGCTCAGGCTGTGGAGAGGCCCCCTCACCCGGAATTTGCGCAAAGAGTGCGCAAATTCCGACCTTGCCCCGCAAGCGGGGAGAGGTCAGACCCCGGCCGAAAAAACATGGATCCATCAGGCCGCCATCTGCCTAGCCTTGCGCCGATCGATGCCTACGGCAATGGCGGGTTTCGCTTTGGCGGCATGTCCCACCGCGGCTCGCTGTTGTGCCTGCCGACCGGCATCTGGGCGAGCGATGTGAAGTCGATGGGCGAGATTGATGAAGCGGTGCTCGCGCCCGTGCTCCATCCGGCAACGCCCGAAGCTGCAATCGATCATTTCCTGATCGGCGGCGGCAGGGATTTTCCCATCATGCCTTCATCGCTCCGCGAAGTGTTCCGGGCGCGGCGCATCGCGCTCGAAGCGATGACCACCGGCGCGGCGGTGCGCACCTACAACATCCTGCTCGGCGAGCGGCGTCGAATCGGGGCGTTACTGGTAGCGGTGGATTGAAGTTCCCGACGTAAGGATGATGTAGGGGCGGTGTTGGAGGAGGCCCGTTGTGCGGCCCCTCTCCGACGTTATGGCTTGGTCAATACTCCAACCCTCCAGATCGGTTGAAGCGATCGACCGGCGAAAACATGCGCATTCCAAAACCAATCGAAACGGTCAGCATGCAAAGTCCCTACGCCCATTGCGAAGCGCTGGTTCGTGCCGCCGACAAGGACCGTTATCTTGCCGGCTTGTTCGCGCCGGCAGCGGCACGGCCGCATCTCTATGCGCTCTACGCTTTCGCGAGCGAAATCGCACGCGTTCGCGAGGCAGCGCGTGAGCCGTTGCCGGGCGAGATTCGTCTGCAATGGTGGCGCGATGTGCTGGGCGGGGAGGGGCGCGGTGACGTGTTGGCCAATCCGGTTGCCGCCGCGCTTCTCGAGACCCTCGCGCAATGCGCTCTGCCCAAAGGGCTCTTGATCGCGCTGATCGATGCCCATGCTTTCGATCTTTACGACGAAGCGATGCCGAGCCTCGCCGATCTCGATGTTTACGCCGAGCGCACCGCCGGGGCCTCGTTTCGGCTGGGGGCGCAAATTCTCGGGAGCACTGATGGTGCGGATACAATCGCCGCCGCGGCCGTTCCGGCAGGGGTTGCCTACGTGCTGGCGCAGCGGCTGCGCACCTTTCCTCGTGATATTGCGCGCCGGCAACTGTTCCTGCCGGCTGATCTGATGCAGCAGCACGGCGTTGTCCGTGAGAAGATCGAGGCGCATCAGAACAGTGCCGGCCTGCGCACCGCGCTTGCGGCATTGCGCGATCACGCGCGCACGGCATTCGCCCGGTTCCTGTCGGCTGCACCGCGTATCCCCGAGGACTGCGCGCCGGCATTTCTGGTGACTGCGCTGGTGCCGCCGTTGCTCGCCCGGCTTGATGCGGCGGCGGCCGATCCGTTCGCGCCTGTGGAGCTACCACAATGGCGGCACCAGTGGACCCTATGGCGCGCAGCGCGGAAGTGGCCGATGGTCTGACCCGTTCCGTCGGTTACAGCACAAATCGATCCCGCATGTTGTGGCGCGCGTTCAAGATGTGCTCCACGGTCGTGCGTTCAGCTTCCGACGTGATGAGCGCATCGATACTGTCCACTTGGTTGGTCGCAACGAGCTGCAGGATATCGGTGCGCACATGGCCGGCAGCGTTCCGCGGCAAGGCAGGTACGACCTGGATAAACTTCGGGGCATTCTCTTGCCCGACTGCCTTGGCGACATAAGGCGCGAGCTGCTGCTCGCTGAGATCCCGAGCGCCTGTGCCTTCACGAGCCTCCACGAATGCATAAAGTCCGGTGCCGGTAAGTCGATCCGGATAGGCCAGAACGGCTGCATCGCGGACATCGGGATGTGCCATCAATGCTGCCGTGATAGCCGGCGCGCCGTAAAGGTTCTTGCGCGACGCCACCAGCCGATCCGTGATCCACCCTTCCTCCTTCGATGCAAAGAGCGGCTCGATCAGATCGACCTGGTTGGTGCTGATGAGCCGGAGAATATCGCGTCGCGCCTCCCCGTCTGTCCGGCGCGGCAGGGCGTCGGTGATCTGGATGAATTCGGGCAGCTTTTCGGGGCCTACGGCCAACGCCAGTTGCTTGCGCACGTCATTCTCTCGCAGCGGCGCATCGGACTCCACGAAGGCGTAGAGGCCGGTGCCACTCTTGCGATCGGGAAAATCCAGCACGGCGGCATCGCGGACCCCCGGAAAGGTCTTCAGCGCGGCCTCGATCGCCGGCGCGTCGTAGGCGAGCCGCGCGCCGCCGCCTTCGGAATCGATGAAGCCCAGCAGGCCGCGGGTGATGAGCATGTAGATCTTCTTGCCGGTCATCATCCAGATGCGGGTTGGCAGACTCTTGCGCGCCAGCACGCGACGCTCCGCGGGTGTCAGGGCATCTGGAACATAGCGCCGCTTATGCTTGAGGAAATGGCGCAGGTCCTCATAGGCCGCCATGCGAAACAGCCAACTACGCCTCTCGAACACCGAGGCGAGCTGGAAGTCGAGCAGATAGGCGCGCCCATCAGGACTGCGTAGCCAGTTCTGCTCCTTGGCGAGATCGTTATGGGAAATGCCAGCACGATGCAGCGCGTGTAGTGCTGTGCGGGCGGAGCGAAAATAAGCGTGGTCGCCGTAAGGGCGAGATATTTTGAGTGCGCTGCCCGGGATGTAGCCGCGCACCAGCCGGTGGTCATCGGCATAGATCAAAGGCGGTGCAATACCGAGTGGTGTTGCGGCAGCGAGTGCTCGGCGCTCGCGGTTGAACAAGTGATGGGCGAGGGGGCGTGACCACCACGGCACCTCGTCAAGCCGTCGCAACACAGCGGCAACATCGCCGCCATTACTGCGGAAGGTGCCGCGCTCGACCGTCGAGAACACATCGCGCTTGAGCACGACCGCGGTTTGCCAGCGCCCGGCGACAGCATCGCCGGTCATCGCGAATGCGGCTCCGGAACCGGCGCGCTTTCAGGATGCGGTACCAAGCTGACGGTTTGCGTTGTCGCCGCCGCGGCGCCGGCGGCCCAGGCGTCGAGGTCGCTGAGGGCGCGCGCGGTCAGAGCGCGCCGCTTGGCCAGTGCCTTGGCGGCGCCGCTCGGCGATTTCGCGAGCGGCGGGAACAGGCCGAAATTGACATTCATGGGCTGGAACGAGCGCGGCCCGGCGTCGATCGTTTCCACGTGCCCGCCCGTGATGTGGGCAAGCAGCGCGCCATGAGCGGTGGTGGGCGGGGGTACCTGGGGTTCTTCTCCGCGCCATTCCGCCGCCGCAAAGCGGCCGGCCAAGAGCCCGATCGCGGCTGACTCCACATAGCCCTCACAGCCGGTGATCTGCCCAGCAAACCGCAGCCGCGGCATCGCCTTCAGGCGCAGCGTGCCGTCAAGCAGCTTGGGCGCGTTGAGGAAAGTGTTGCGATGCAGCCCACCAAGGCGCGCGAACTCGGCATGTTCAAGGCCAGGAATCATGCAAAATATCCGGGTCTGTTCGCTGTGCTTGAGCTTCGTCTGGAAGCCCACCATGTTGAACAGCGTGCCGAGCAGGTTGTCTTGGCGCAGTTGCACGATGGCGTAAGGCTTTTTTCCTGGCTGGTGCGGGTTGGTGAGGCCGACTGGTTTCATCGGGCCGAAGCGGAGGGTTTCGCGACCACGCTCGGCCATCACTTCGATCGGCAAACAGCCGTCGAAATAGGGCGTCGCGGTCTCCCATTGGTGAAACGACACGCGGTCGCCGGCAAGAAGCGCATCAAGGAAAGCTTCGTATTGCGGCTGATCCAGCGGGCAATTGATGTAGTCGGCGCCGGTGCCGCCCGGTCCCGCGCGATCGTAGCGTGACTGAAACCAGGCCACCGACATGTCGATGGAGTCCCGATGGACGATCGGCGCGATGGCGTCAAAGAAGGCGAGCGCATCTTCGCCGGTTGCGGTCCGAATTGCGGCGGCGAGGGGGGCCGAGGTGAGGGGGCCGGTTGCGATGACGACGCTGCCGCACGCGGCGGATGGCAGCGCCGTGACTTCCTCGCGGCGGATCTCGACCAGCGGGTGCGACAGAAGCGTTCGCGTCACGGCCTGCGAAAATCCGTCGCGGTCCACCGCGAGCGCGCCGCCGGCCGGTACCTGGTTGGCATCGCCGGCGCGCATCACCAGCGAGCCCAATCGGCGCATCTCCTCATGCAGCAGACCGACCGCGTTGTGGTCGCGATCGTCGGAGCGGAACGAATTCGAGCAAACCAGCTCGGCGAGGCCGCTGGTCTTGTGGGCCGCCGTGGTCTGCGCCGGGCGCATCTCGTGAAGCACCACGGGAACCCCGCGGTTTGCGATCTGCCAAGCCGCCTCGCTGCCCGCGAGCCCGCCGCCGATGATGTGGATGGGTTGCATCGCCCTGTGGATATTGGAAAAACGCGGCGAGTCAACCGTTCGCCCGCGCCGGGAGCAGCCAATCGAGGGGCGCGAACGTTGTGCAGCCTGCCCGAAATGAGTGTGCTGATGATCCGCACTATTCTGGACCGCTTCTTTGACAATAATCAATTCATCTTTCAATTGAAATTGCTTCATTGCGGATTGCTGATGGACTGCCTCAGCTGTCCGACCAACGACACGGATGGACCTGACGGGAGGGGTAAAAATGACGTCATGGATAAGGTTCTTGTTGCCTGCCCTTTTTGTGCTGACGCCGTTGGTAGCTTTGGCGCAAACGCCAAATCCGAGTGCAAATGCGCCGGCAACCACTTCCGGCGAGCAACTGCTTAAAGCCGAGGAGCTTGACGCGCTCGTCGCGCCGATCGCCTTGTACCCGGACACCTTGCTGGCCCAAGTGCTGATGGCCTCGACTTATCCGACCGAGGTGGTGCAGGCTGAACGGTGGGTGAACCAGAACAAGAAGCTAAAGGGAGATCAATTGAAGGCGGCGGTCGACAAGCAGCCATGGGACGGCAGCGTCAAAGCGCTGGCTGCAACGCCGGAAGTCCTCGAGATGATGAGTTCGAAGCTTGATTGGACGCAGGCGCTGGGCGATGCGGTTCTTGCGCAACAGCCGGACCTCATGGATGCGGTCCAACGTCTGCGATCAAAGGCGCAGGCCAACAACCAGCTGACCTCGACCAAGGAGCAAAAAGTCACGGTGAGACAGGAGGAGAGCAAGCAAGTCATCGTTATAGAGCCGACCGAACCTAACACCATTTACGTGCCTTACTACAATCCCGCCGTCGTCTACGGAGGGTGGCCATATCCGGCCTATCCGCCGTATTATTTTCCGCCTCCCGGCTACATAGCCGGCGGGATCGTCGCGACCGGACTTGCATTCGGTGCCGGATACGCCCTGGGCCGCTGGGCCTCGGGCGGAAATTACTGGGGCGGCGGCGTCAACTGGGGCGGCAACACTATCAACGTGAACCGGCCCGTCAACATCAACAACATCAATAATATTGGCAACAACTGGCAGCATAATCCTGCACATCGTGGAGGCGTGAGATACAGCAACACCAATGTGCAGCAACGGTTCGGCAACACCAACATCGGGTCCGGAAACCAGGGACGACCGGATTTTCGTGGCGCTGGCGGCAATCAGGTCCTCAGACCGGGCGGCGGCCCGGGTGGCGCAGATCGGGTCGGCCAGCGGCCTGGCGCCGGGGACCGCGTCGGCCAGCGGCCTAGCGCCGGGAACCTCCCCTCCTCGGGGGCAAACCGTCCGTCGTCAGGCGCGAACCGGCCCAGCGCGGGGACCAGGCCTTCGACAGGCGCTAATCGGCCCAGCGCGGGGACCGGGCCTTCCACAGGCGCCAATCGGCCCAGCGCAGGGACCAGGCCTTCGACAGGCGCCAATCGGCCCGGCGCCGCAACCCGGCCTTCCGCGGGTCCACGACCGAACGTCGGTGGCGGCGGGGGTGGCGGGCGCGGAAATGTCGCTGCTGCACGAGGCGGCGGAGCCCGAGCGGCGGCTGGAGGCGGAGGCGCGCGCGCGGGCGGTGGCGGTGGACGCGGCGGCGGACGACGGCGATGATCTTGCGGCCAAGCACGACGTCGTCCCTTTTTGGTCCGCTCGACAACGGCCTGGGCTTCCGTCGCTTCGGCAAAAAAAGTGGCGGCGACGAAGCCTTTGTCGGCCTGATGGAGCAGGAACTGGGACCGATCGTGCCGTAAGCGGTCGCGGGGGGCTATCTGCGAGCGGGGCGAGTGAGCCGCGCTCGCGCTGTCCCGTTGCATTCGGCTGTGGTCATGGGGCCGCCAGAATTGGGGGTTACGGCAAGTGCACTTGATGCCGCTCGACGAGGAGACGCCGAACTGAATTCGTCGATGCGCGTCTCACCATGTTTCCGTTAGGTTCGACCGCCAACGGCTGTTGTCGGCCTCCCGAGACTTGACTCGGGGGTTGACTAGGCGATCCGGTAAATACCCGCCGGGGATGTTGGATTGCCCGCTCAAGCCGAGCGTGGTGGTGATGCTCAAGACGCGCATAATCATGACAGACCAAAGGTGTATTCATGACTGATCTCACGCTTTACCATATCGCGCCGTCGCGCTCGTCGGTCGTGCTGTGGATGCTGGAGGAAATCGGTGAACCCTATGACATCCACCTGCTGAGCATGAAGAAGGGCACCAACCGGGAGCCTGCCTATCTGGCGGTCAACCCCATGGGCAAGGTGCCGGCGCTCCGGCATGGCGACACCGTCATTACCGAATGCGCGGCAATCTGCACCTATCTTGCCGACGCGTTTCCACAGGCCGCCCTCAACATTCCGGTCGGTGATCCGCAGCGCGGCCCTTATCTCAAATGGCTGTTCTTCGGACCCGGCGTGCTTGAGAGCGCTGTAATGGATCGAGCATTCCCGCGCGCGGGCGAGGTGCGGCGCGAGGCCATCGGCTATGGTGATTTCGATACCACGATGGATGTGGTCGCGAGGGCAGTTACGCCCGGCCCGTTCCTGATGGGCGACAAGTTTACCGCGGCCGACGTCATGATCGGCTCCAACCTGCGGTGGGGGACGATGTTCAAGATGATTCCGGAGCGCAAGGAATTCTCCGATTACGTCGCCCGCTTCGTCGATCGTCCCGCAGCGAAGCGTGCGCAGGCGAAGGATGAGGAACTCGCGAAGGTGTGAGAAGCCCAGCGCGTAGGGTGGGCAAAGGCGCCTGGCACGGCGCCAGCGAAAAATACGAAGATTCTCGCCTTTGCCCACGCGGTCGTGACTCCTCGAAGCAAAAGACGGCCTGGGCAAAGGCGCGATAGGCGCATCGCAAGCTCGCGAAGCTCTGGCAGGCGCCTCTACCCACCCTAAGCCGCGTGCGCGCCCTCGCCGCTCGTCAGCGCAGCGAGAATGTTCTTCACCAGTGCACGCGCCGAGTCCGCGCTCAACTCCACCGCAACCCGCTCGTTAGCCCCATCGGCCTCGCATACGAAATCGATCGCCAGCGCGTGGTCGAGCGGCGCGTGATAGGGATGATCGAAATACACGTTGGCGGTATCGATGCGCATCCAGCCGTTCGGACCCTTGGCGCTGCCGGACACGGCGGTTTTTTCAACGATGTAGGAGCACATGGCTTTCTCCCCGGATGGATGCATTTTGAAAGGTGCGGCACCGGTTCCCTAGCGCTGGCGCGTTCGTCTTGAGGCGGACTCGCTGTCGCTCAAATACGCTCTATGCAGCGAGATGCTTGCGCAGGAAGGCGAAGATCTTGGCCCAGCCGTCGGCCGCCTGTTCGGCCCGGAATGCCGTACGCTTGGTGTTGAAGAAGGCGTGACCGGCGTCGGGATAGCGATGGAACTCGTAATTTTTGCCAAGCCGCCGCAAGACAGCCTCGGTACGGTTGACGTGCTCCGGTGTCGGATTCTGGTCGTCATTGCCGAACAGGCCGAGCAACGGGGCGCGGAGGTTCTCGGTGAGATCGATGGGCGCTACCGGCCGCTTGGCATTGAGCTGGGTCTTGTCGTCGACGATCACGTTGCCGCCCCAGCAATCGACGACGGCGTCGACATTGTCGATGCAGCAGGCGCAGAGATAGGCGTGCCGTCCGCCCGAGCAGAAGCCGATGATCGCGACCTTGCCGTTGGCGTTGGCCTGGGCGCGCAGAAACGCCATGGCGCCCGCGACATCGCCGACGACCTGATCATCCGGAACGCCGCCTGACGCGCGCACCCGCGCGCCCACGTCGTCGGGGCTTCCAGGGCCATTGCGAAAATACAGGTGGGGGGAAATCGCCGCAAAGCCGTGATGGGCGAATTTGCGCACCACCTCGATGATCCATTCGTCCCAGCCGGGCAAATGATGGACGACGACAATGCCCGGAAATTTTTCGGCACGAGTAGGTCGAGCGTAATACGCCTCGCCGCGATCCCCGTTGTGGCCGGTGAATGTGACAGTTTCGGCGAGCAGGGAGGGATAAGACATTGGATACTCTCAACACGGAGTGGCGGGCGAGCGTAGCACGAGGCCCGAGTCGATAATCTGCCACGTGTTGTAAAATTGTATGAAGCGATGTCTAGCCGAAAGACGCCGCCTTGGTCCACTGTTCGCCCGTCACCCGCGGGTCAAGCCCGGCAATGACCGGAAGTCAACGGATGGTTTGACCGGACCGCCGCCGCAACGGAACCGATCACGAAAAGCGGATGCGCACGCCGTCAAGCGCGATGCCATGCAGGATCGTGCTCCAGGTCTCGCCGGGCTTGATCGGGAACGCGCGCGTGAGGGTTCCGGTGGTGACGATCTCACCGGGGTCGAGCGGCCGGTTGACCGGATCGCGCGCCAGCAGGCCGACCAGATGCCGCAAGGCCGACAGCGGGCCGTCGAGCACGTTGGCGGCGTGGCCGCGGTCCACGGCGACCCCGTCGCGGAAGAGGTCGATCTCGAAGCTTGCCAGTGTCGATAGCCACGGTGCTGCGCGCCCAGTGGCCGGATGGCGCGGCCCGATCAGCAGTGCGCCATGCAGGCCGTTGGCGATGACCGTGTCAGCCGCGGTGAACTTCCAGCCCGGGAAGATCGACTGCACGATCTCGAAGCCATGCGCGATCCAATCGATGCAGCCGAGCAGGGCCGCTTCGTCCATGTCAGGCGTCGGGCTGCGCGCAAGACCGAATATGATCTCGGGCTCGATTCGCGGTTCGGCAAACCGAGCTAGCGGAAACGCTTCGCAGCTAGCAAGATCATGGACGGTCGAGGCGAACATGAAGCCCCACATCGGCGCGTAGACGCCGTACTCGGCCCAGATGGTGCGGTTGGTGAAACCGATCTTGCGGCCGACCACGATTTCGCCGCCTGCGACACGCAGTTCGCGCAAGCGCGCCGTCGCCCGATAGGCATCATCGAGGCTGATTCCGGGATAGCGTTGCGAGAATGGCGGAATCGATCGGGCAGCGGCCAGCGCGGCAAAGCTCTCGGCTGCGATGGAATCGTGGTCGATCGTTGGGAGAAGCAGGCTCATGACGGCATATTAACGCGTCGTTGCTGATCTGCCAGCGGTTTGCCGGCGCGGGCACGCCGTGTCAGGGTGCCCGCGATGTCCGTGAGCGAAACAACAGGAGCCGCGCCATGCACTTCGTGATTTCCGCCACCTGGGGACCCACCGATCCTACCCGTGCCATGCTGCCGTTCGTTTTCGCCGCCTCCGCGGTGCAGGCGGGCGACGAGGTGACGCTGATGCTGTTCCATGACGCTGTCTACACGGCAGTGGAAGGGGCCGGGGCGAAGCTGGTGCCGGTCGGGCCGCCGAACCGGTACGAAGAGGTCGCCGGCCATCCCAAGGTGACGCTATGGGCCTGCAAGCCCTGCGTAGAGGTGCGCGGCCTCGCCAACGCGCCGCTTGACCGCCGGATCAAGCTCGGCGGCATGAACGATTTCCACGCTGCCGCCATGGCAGCGGACGCGCGGGTGATCAATTACTGAATTGGCGGGCCTTTGACAGAAGGCTCTACGGTCTCACTTGGCGTCCTGCTCTCGCCGGACCTCGCGCATGACATCTGCAACGATGGCGGGCAGACTCTTGGCCAGATCCTTGACGGTTTGACCTAGGCTATCGAATTTCCGGTCCAGGCTGTCGACCTTCTCCTCGACGCGACCGAGACGGGTCTTGATCGCCGCCAAATCGTCACCGTTGCGGCGCGTCTGTTCGAGGATGTGGCGTGTGACCAGCTTCTCGCCCTCGACCTCGCGTTCGAGCACGCCGACGCGCGCCTCGAACTCTTCTCTCGTCACATATGTCATGATGGAAACGACCCGCCCGCGATTTGCAAGTCGATCTTAGCACAGGCTGCGGAGGCGTCCAATTGTTGGGCCGTCCGCCGCTACCTTCGTCAGCATCGCCATCCGTCTGGTTTTTCGACCATTTTGGCCTTCGACCGGTTTGGCCTTCGACCATTTGCGCGCTGGACTCGTCGTGGTTTTTGCATCTCGGTCATTAGGGGCGTATTCCGATCATGTTTGAGCACCTGCCGTCTCTCTCCGGTCGTGGCCGGGCTTGTCCCGGCCACCTCGATTATTCGTGCTGTGTGCCCTGAAGCTCGGGGGTCGCCGGGACAAGCCCGGCGACGACGCCGGCATGGTGACTCAAGCCGATCGAAATTGCGGACCATAAGGGAGCAACAATTGTGGGACCGACAATTGCGGGACCGAAAGGCTCGGAACACGGGGCTGCGATCCTGCCGCTGCGCGTTCTCTATTTCGAGGACCTTACGGTCGGCATGACCGAAAGCTTCTCGAAAACTGTGTCATCATCCGACGTGGTCGGCTTCGCCGAGGTCACCGGAGACCGCAACCCCATCCATCTGTCTGAGCACTTTGCGGCGCGCACCACGTTCGGCACACGGATTGCCCACGGCCTCTACACGGCGAGCCTGATCTCGGCGCTGCTCGGCACCAGGCTGCCGGGCCCTGGCGCGATCTACATTTCGCAGACGCTCAATTTTCGGGCGCCGGTGCGGATCGGCGATACCGTCGTGGTGACCGTTACGGTCGCGGAACTGATCGTCGAGAAGTCGCGCGCGCGCCTGGCCTGTGCATGCAAGGTCGGCGAGGAGACCGTGCTCGACGGCGAGGCGCTGGTGAAGGTGCCGCTGCGAGCGAAAGCGCGCCGGCCGATGATGGAGCGAGGTAATCGCATTTGACGGCGTACCTCTTCTCCCTCTCCCCGCTTGCGGGGAGAGGGTCGGGGTGAGGGGGCCTTTCCACAAGCTCAGACTCGCGGAGAGCCCCCCTCACCCGGAATTTTGCGCGAAGTCCGCAAATTCCGACCTCTCCCCGCAAGCGGGGAGAGGTGAAGACTGCGTCAGATGCTTGCCCCCGATCATGGAGGGGTGAGGCTTTGAATCGAAAGGGGCGATGCCTATGACGCTGAAATCGTCGACTATCACAAAGGGCGAGACTCCTGCCGTTCATCCAGGGCGCCTGCTCAAACGGGAATTGAAGGCGCGAGCGCTCACTGCGAATCGTCTCGCACTCGATCTGGGCGTGCCATCCCGCCGCATTACCGACATCCTCAAGGGACGCCGCGCGATCACGGCCGACACAGCGGTGCGGCTCGGACGATATTTCGGCAACAGTGCCCAGTTCTGGCTCGACCTGCAAAGCCAATACGACATTGCGATAGTCGAGAGGGAGCGGGGACCGGAGATTGCGCGCCGCGTGCAGCCGGCGGATGCCGCGTGAATGTCCGCGCCGCGCTGCGCTTTGATAGTCTCAGATCCATAATGCGGCCCAGGGTCTAATGTGCCGCCACCACTCATCTGGCGTCAAAATTCGTAGCCTGAGTGATCGCAACTGCTGTCTCTTGCGATGTATAGAACGACGATCGCGCGTGCAAAATGTATCGCATTTTAATGCTATGGCATGTGCCACTAGTTCTCGATCGTTGGCATCGGGTAGCGGAGCAAGAAATGACGAGTCGATTAAGCGTCGTGCGAGGTCTCACGCGTATCTGTGATCCTCGCGTCCTATACCATTGGCCATTGAGCATTCAACAAGATCGTCCCCATAAGCCAGCAACCGCTCTCGCAGATCATCGCCTGGAGTTTCAGATAGCTCTCCGATAGTTTTGTGCGAGACCACTATATTCCAATTTGCGCGGCGGCCGACGACAAAAATGTGCGTTAAAGATGCAATGTCCGCATGAAGTGTGGCATCAAGTCTTGCTTCATCTTTCGTCATAAAATTTGTTTTTACCTCACTCCGCCGCCACCACCCTCTTCTTCCCCTTGGCCGCGCGCCGCGCCAGCACAGGGCCGAGGAATTTCCCCGTATAGCTCCCCTTCACCTTGACGATGTCATCGGGCGTGCCGGCGGCGATGATCTCGCCGCCGCCGTCGCCGCCTTCGGGGCCGAGGTCGATGATCCAGTCGGCGGTCTTGATCACTTCGAGATTGTGCTCGATGACGACGACCGTATTGCCCTGGTCGGTCAGCTCGTGGAGCACATCCAGGAGCTTCTTCACGTCGTGGAAGTGCAGGCCGGTGGTGGGCTCATCGAGAATGTAGAGCGTGCGGCCGGTGGCGCGCCTACTCAGCTCCTTGGCGAGCTTGACGCGCTGCGCCTCGCCGCCCGAGAGCGTGGTCGCCTGCTGGCCGACGTGGATATAGTCAAGCCCGACGCGGTGCAGCAGCGCCAGTGGTTCGCGCACCCGCGGCACTGCCTTGAAGAAATCGAGCGCCTCCTCGACCGTCATGTCGAGCACGTCGGCAATCGATTTCCCCTTGAACAGCACGTCGAGCGTTTCGCGGTTGTAGCGCTTGCCCTTGCAGACGTCACAGGTGACATAGACATCGGGAAGAAAGTGCATCTCGATCTTGATGACGCCGTCGCCCTGGCAGGCCTCGCAGCGGCCGCCCTTGACGTTGAAGGAGAAGCGGCCCGGCTCATAGCCGCGCGCCTTTGACTCTGGCAGAGCCGCGAACCATTCGCGGATCGGCGTGAACGCGCCCGTATAGGTGGCCGGGTTGGAGCGCGGCGTGCGGCCGATCGGTGACTGGTCGATGTCGATGATCTTGTCGATGTGCTCCATGCCCTCGATGCGATCGTGCGGGGCCGGGGCCTCGCTGGCATTGTTGAGCCTGCGCGCCACCGCTTTGTAGAGCGTGTCGATCAGGAGCGTCGACTTGCCGCCGCCTGACACGCCGGTGATGCAGGTGAACACGCCGAGCGGGATTTCCGCGGTGACGTTTTTCAGGTTGTTGCCGCGCGCATTGATGACCTTGAGCAGCCGCAGCGCGTTGATCGCCCGCCGCTCCGGCACGTCGATGGTGAGAGCGCCCGTGAGATACTGGCCGGTCAGCGAATGCTTGTTCGCCATGATATCGGCGGGCGTGCCTTGCGCCACGATCTCGCCGCCGTGGATGCCGGCGCCGCGGCCGACATCGACCACGTGGTCGGCGGTGCGGATCGCGTCCTCGTCGTGTTCGACCACGATCACGGTGTTGCCGAGGTCCCGCAACCGCTTGAGCGTTTCGAGCAGCCGGGCATTGTCGCGCTGGTGCAGGCCGATCGATGGCTCGTCGAGCACGTAGAGCACGCCGGTCAGGCCGGAGCCGATCTGCGAGGCCAGCCGGATGCGCTGGCTCTCGCCGCCGGACAACGTGCCGGAGGCGCGCGCAAGGGTGAGATATTCGAGCCCGACATCGCTCAGGAACTTCAGCCGCTCGCGGATTTCCTTGAGCACCCGGCCGGCGATTTCGTTGTGCTTGGCGCTGAGTTGCCCGGGCAGCGCCGTGAACCATTCGCCGGCGCGTTTCACGCTCATCTGGGCCGCTTCGCCGATGTGGAGACCCGCGATCTGCACCGACAGCGCTTCGGGCTTGAGACGAAAGCCATGGCAGACGCTGCACGGCACGTCGGTGAAGTACTTGGTCAGCTCCTCGCGGGCCCACTCGCTCTCGGTCTCGCGGAAGCGACGCTCCAGGTTGGTGATCACGCCCTCGAACGGCTTTCTGGTCTCGTAGGAGCGCAGGCCGTCGTCGTAGACGAAGCGGATCACATCTTCGCCCGACCCGTAGAGGATCGCGTCCTGCACCTTCTTGGGAAGGTCCTTCCATTTGGTTTCGAGCGTGAATTTGTAGAACTTGGCCAGCGCCTCCAGTGTTTGGGTGTAATAGGGCGAGGTCGAGCGCGCCCACGGTGCGATTGCACCCTTGCGCAGGGTGGCGCTCTTGTCGGGGATGATCAGCTCGGCATCGATGTGCTGCTCCACGCCCAGCCCGCCACAGGCCGGGCAGGCGCCGAACGGATTGTTGAACGAGAACAGGCGCGGTTCGATTTCCGAAATCGTGAAGCCGGACACCGGGCAGGCGAATTTCTCGGAAAACGTGATGCGCTGTGCATCGGCGGCGGCAGCTGTGGCGAGTTTGGTCTCCTTCATCCGCGCTTTCTTCTCCCCTCCCCCAACCGAAGTCGGTTGTTGCCGACTTCGATCACTTTGTTGATTGGCCGAACCCTCACTACAGCGAGGTTCGGCTGGGGAGGGGTCGGGGGTGGGGGGCAGGCCATGGGGCACATCCGGGCCAACAGCCCCCGACCCCCCACCCCGACCCTCCCCCACAAGGGGGGAGGGAGAAGCGAACTCCACCACCGCAATGCCGTCGGCGAGCTTAAGCGCCTGCTCGAAGCTCTCGGCAAGCCGCTGGGCGATGTCGGGGCGCACCACGATTCGGTCCACCACCACGTCGATGTCGTGGGTGAATTTCTTGTCGAGCGCCGGCGCGGACGTGATCTCGTAGAAGGCACCGTCGATCTTGACCCGCTGGAAGCCCTTTTTGAGATATTCGGCAAGCTCCTTGCGGTACTCGCCCTTGCGGCCGCGCACCACCGGAGCAAGCAGGTAGAGCCGCGTGCCTTCCGGCAGCGCCATCACGCGGTCGACCATCTGCGAGATGGTCTGGCTCTCGATCGGCAGGCCGGTGGCGGGCGAATAGGCGATGCCGATGCGCGCCCACAACAGGCGCATGTAGTCGTAGATTTCCGTGACGGTGCCGACCGTGGAACGCGGGTTCTTCGAGGTCGTCTTCTGCTCGATGGAGATCGCCGGAGACAGGCCGTCGATCTGGTCGACATCCGGCTTCTGCATCATCTCCAGGAACTGGCGCGCGTAGGCGGACAGGCTTTCCACATAGCGCCGCTGGCCTTCCGCATAGATGGTGTCGAAAGCAAGCGAGGACTTGCCGGAGCCCGACAGGCCGGTGAACACGACCAGCCGGTCGCGCGGAATTTCGAGATCGATGTTCTTAAGATTGTGCTCGCGCGCGCCGCGGATCGAGATCACGCGACCACCGTCGAGATTGCGGCGCGGGCGGTTGTTGAAAAGATCGTTCATGCCAAAATTTCCGACGTCCGCCGAGGCTTCCCGCCAAAATAATCGCTTCAGTTCTTGGGACGGGGCGCGCCACACTTCCCCTCCCCGCTTGCGGGGGAGGGTCGGGGATGGGGCTCTTGCCACAAGTTCGTGCCGTGGAGTAGCCCCCTCCCTAACCCTCCCCCGCGAGCGGGGAGGGGATAGCAATTGGCGCGGTCAGTCGTCACCAGCGCGTTGGCATTTTCCCGCGCCCGGCGACCCGCCCGCCCCAACCTAGTGGCTGCGCGACCATTCCGCCAGAGCGCCCACGGTTGGCGGCATTCTCAGCCTCTGAGATGTGGACAAGTCGCCGCCAGATGCGGCTTTCGCGGCGGCGGCTGGTCGGCTACGCTGCCGGGACGAATAAGATATCAGGAGGAACGCCATGAAAGATCCGGTTGTACGGTTTGCACACGCCGCCTGGGCGCTTGCGGTTGCGGCGCCGCTGCTGGTTGCAGCGCAGATTGCGCCGGCACAGACCTATGCGGTCGACACCCGGCCCAACGTCGAATATGTCGTCCATGAGGGCGTCAAGCTCACCGGCGATTTCTACCTCCCCAAGGGACTCGACAAAGCCCCTGTGATCGTCGCGGTTCACGGTGGCGGCTGGCAGGCCGGCAGCCCGGATTCGCTCAATGCTTGGGCGCCGTTCATGGCGCGCCACGGCTATGCGGTGTACGCCATTCGCTACCGGCTGTCGAAACCTGGCGTCAGCAGTTATCCGGCTGCGGTCTATGACGTGAAAGCGGCGGTGCAGTTCGTGCGGGCCAAGGCCGGCGAGTTCGGTTTCGATCCCGCCCGCGTGGCGCTTGCGGGCGCGTCCGCCGGTGCCCACCTTGCGTCCCTGGTGGGAATTGCCGGCGGCGAGCCACAGTTCTCGACCCAGTACCGCGATGATCCCAATGCTGCGGTCCCGGCCGACGTGAAGGCGGTGATCTCGTATTACGGCGTCTACGACATGCAGGCACAATGGACCCATGACGTGGTGAGCCGGCCTGTCGATTCGATCACCGAGAAGTTCCTCGGCGTGCCACCGATGAAGAACCGGCATATCTACTTCGAGGCTTCGCCCGTCGCTTATGCGACGGTCGACAAGAACCGCACGCGCTTCATGCTGATCCACGGCCAGGAGGACGACATCGTTGATCCGAAGCAGGCGACCGAGTTCCATCTGCTGCTCAAGCAGGCCGGCTTTTCGGCGAATATCGCGCTCGTTCCAGGCGCTGGACATGCCTTCATGAACGAGCCCCAGGACGAAACCATAAGTTTCTCGGCCCAGGTGGCCCCGAGAGTGCTGCGGTTCCTGAAAACCGCACTGTGAGCTGAGATTGAGTGGATGTCGCCGTAGGGCGGGTTAGCCGAAGACGTAACCCGCCACTCGGTGTGGAGGGGCGGATTACCGCTAGCGCCAATCCGCCCTACGCGCCGATCTGCTCACAAATGGAAAGGGCCGGCTGGATTGCCGGCCCTTCCTCCTCAGCGTGAGCCCCCAGCTCACCAACGTCCGAATAGGGTTCCCGGCACCAAATGGTAGTTCACGCCGACTTTGAACTCATGCACCTGGGTGTCGACTGCGATGCCGTTGAGCGGAAAGCCGAGATTTTCGGTACCGAAATCGAGAAAGGTGTATTCCGCTTTGGCCGACCACTGCGGCGCGAACATGAATTCAGCGCCTGCGCCGATGTTAAAGCCGGTGCGCGTGACGTTGATGGAACTGAATGGCACCGAATAATCGGCGTTCATCCAGGCCACGCCGCCCTTTGCGTAAAGCAGCCAGGAGGGGCCCACCAGATAGCCCAGCCGGCCGTCCAAGGTGTCGTACCAGTTATGTCTGCTGTGGAAGTCGTCAGCAGTGGCACTTGCCGACGTCCAGGAGAGCTCCCCCTCGATGCCGATCAACCAAAAGGGAGCTATCTGATAATTATAGCCTGCTTGCACGCCGCCCAGGAAGCCGCTCGGGTCGGGCGAAACCGTCACGAAGCCGTCGGTCACATCCTCACGGCTGGACACGCCACCGATATGGCCACCGAAGTAGAATCCATTCCATGTGTAGATTGGCTGCATCATCGGAGGTGGCGGCGGGCGTCTCACATCGGCGGCGTAGGCAGACGTGCAAGACGCGATCGCCAGGGCGCTCGCGGTAACTAGATTTGCGACAGCCAATGTTCCCTTCATTCAGAACTCCTTCCCCATCTGTCCCATTGCGGGACGCATACTACGACTGTGAGGCGAAAAAAGCTGTCACCACGGCGCAACAGGCGACGGGATTTGATTTTGGGATCTCCCTTTAATTGCCGGAATTTAGCCGTGGCCCTACCATGCGTGCCCAAATTGTGTAGAGGGGGTGCAACTGCGATTATTCAACGTTTGATTTGTGCCGTTCTCCCGGATCCACGGCACGCTTGCATCCGCGGGCATTCGATGATAAGAACAAATGAAGAACACGGGTACATCTTTACGGGATTGCCTGTCCGGTGCGGGCAAAGCAATTGTGGGTAACATGCTTTGGCCGCAACGGCGGGCTCGCCTCCGGCCCGGCTTTGCCGCAGGGTGCGTTGAATACCGTGATGGCGATAAGCAGATATATACGGGAACGAGACATCGAAACGGTTCTACGTTTAGCCGATAAGCTTAAGTCACATTGGTAAAGCGTCAATTTGAGCAGCATTCCTGGCGCGATGGAGAACGGACATGGGCGGCAGCGTCAACAAGGTCATCCTGATCGGCAATCTGGGCGCCGATCCTGAAATCCGTCGGACCCAGGACGGCCGGCCCATTGTCAACCTTAGGATGGCGACCACTGACACCTGGCGTGACAAGGTCACCGGCGAGCGCCGGGAGCGGACCGAGTGGCACCGCGTGGTGATCTTCAATGAGACGCTCGCCAAGGTGGCCGAGCAGTACTTGAAGAAGGGCTCGAAGATTTATGTCGAGGGCCAGTTGCAGACGCGGAAATGGCAGGATCAACAGGGCCAGGACCGATACTCCACTGAGGTGGTCCTGCAGGGCTTCAGTTCGCAGCTCACCATGCTCGATCGCGCGGGCGGCGGCGCAGGGGATTTCGGCTCAGATGACAGCGGCTCCAATTTCGGATCGTTCGGCGGCCGCAGCGCGCCGGCACGCCAGCCCGCCATGGCGGGAGCCGGCGCCGGATCGCGCGAGGACATGAACGACGAAATTCCGTTCTGACCAGCGTCAAGTTCACGAGGCCGGGCAGGCAGCGCCCAATTCGATCCAGCGGCGTGCATCGCGGATAAAGGTGTCGTAGTCGATCGATGGCGGCGTCCGGGCAGTGCCAGTTCGTGTAATACCGGGCGACCATGCCCAGCGCACCAGATTGGTGCCGAGATGGTCGAGCACGCCGGCTCCACTGCGGCCACCATTGCGTGTCGGGTCGAGCAGGTTCCGGCATAGCTCAGAATCCGATAGCCCCTCCCAACCCATGGAAAGCGGCGCAAGATGCCAATCCTCATCGGCGCCGGGGACGCCGCTTGCCGCCTGATTGGCGTGCTGGTGACAGGCCTGGCATCGTTGCGCCGCGACGCCGTGGCCGTCGGGCCCCCGGCGGACATTCAACTGGTGGCGATGCCTGTCGTTGCCCTGGCGCGGAAAATCAGTGACCGTATGGCAGTTCGCGCAGCGCGGATGCCGAAACACCGGGGCGACGCGCTCAAATGCAGCCACTGAATCCGTACGTGACGAGTCCTGTGCGGCAGCTGGCCGATCGGATGCTCCGAAGAAGACCTCGGCGGCAAGCAGCGTTGCAGCGAAGGTGCGAGTGCCGATCATGGGCATGTCACCCTCGCGCGGCGACATGGATGGCTTTGCGGACGCGCGCATAGGTGCCACAGCGGCAGATATTGGTGATGGCGCGGTCGATGTCCTCGTCGGTCGGTAGCGGCTTTGCGGCGAGCAGCGCCGCCGCTGCCATGATCACGCCGGATTGACAGTAGCCGCATTGCGGCACCTGCTCGGCGATCCACGCCTTCTGCAGCGGATGCGAACGGTTCTCCGAGAGCCCCTCGATGGTGGTGACGCGCTTGCCGGAAACCTCTGAGAGCGGCACCGAACAGGATCGCGTTGCTTCGCCGTCGATATGCACCGTACAGGCTCCGCACAGCGCCGCGCCACAGCCGAATTTCGTTCCAGTGAGCCCGAGATGGTCGCGCAGCAGCCACAGCAACGGCGTGTCCGGATCGGCGTCGACGTCCCGCGCGTAGCCATTGACGATGAGCCTGATCATGATCGTCTCCTAATCCTGAGCGAATGAATAGCCGTGGCGCAACAGCGGCAATGTGCGCAACCGCTCGCCGGTGGCCGCAAAGAGAGCGTTCGCGAAGGCAGGCGGAATGCCAGTCGGCCCCACTTCGCCCAGTCCCCCGATCTTCTGTTCGCCGGGACTATCGCGGTTGCCTTCGAGGAGGTGCACCTCGTTGATCGCCGGCGCTTCCCACAGGTGCACCACGTCGTAGTCGCCGAAGTTTTCCTGGACCGTGCCGCCCTTGGCGAAGGTGATTTCGCTTTTCATCGCACTGGTCAGGCCCCATATGGCGCCGCCCTGCAGGTTTTCGGATCTTTCCGCCGCGAGATCGAGCACCTTTAGGGCGCGTGCGTCATGCTGCAGTAGTGCACGGCGATAGCCGTAGGGGTCTGCGCCCGCCGCATGGGCTAATTCGTCGATGAACGTTTCGAGCGCAAAGATGTTAGGCCCGAAACCGGTGGTGCGCAGCACCGACGTCGGAACCGCAAGCTCAGGTTTGTTGTAGTCAAGCCGGAAATTCGCGACGCCGTAGCGTGTCTCCTCCAGCCCTTCGGTGCAGCGCGGATCGACGTTCGCGGGTAGCGGAGCTGGCGACACCAGGGCAAGTTGGGTTGCGGAAACAAGGCGTGCGGCGATCGCGGTGGGCATGCCCTGTGCATCGAGCGCCGCGGCGATCCGCGTCAGCGTTGCCGGCCGATAGAAATCATGGGTCATGTCCTGTTCGCGGGTCCACACCACCTTGACAGGGCGTTGGACCGCCTTGGACAGCACGACCGCCTGCGCCACGAAATCGGCAAGCAGCCGCCGGCCGAAACCGCCCCCCGAATAGGTCCAGTGGACATGAATTTTTTCCGGCGGCAGTTGGGTGACCGCGGCCCGCTACGATGCGGGTCAACTCAGGTCCCTGGGTCGGCGCCCAGATTTCGCAACCGTCCGATGTGACCGATGCGGTGCAGTTCATCGGCTCCATGGTGGCGTGAGCCTGGAACGGTGACCAGTATTCGGCTTCGAATTTCCGGGTGGCCGCCGCTATGGCGCCTTCGGTATCACCTTTGTTCGAGATTGTGCCCCAGGACGCTCCATCGAGAGCGGCGCGGTATTGTGCTTCGACGCTCGCCGAATCGACAGCGGCGTGCGGTCCGGGTGCGAACGTCACGTCGAGGGCGTCCGCAGCCGTTTTTGCTTGCCAGAAATGGTCCGCCACTACGGCTACGCCGTTCGGGATCGCGAATGTGCCGAGCACGCCAGCCCGCTTTGCGATCGAACCCGCATCGAACCGCAGCACCGATCCGCCGAATGAGGGCGTCTGGCGGACCGCGGCATAGACCATGCCGGGAAGCTTGAAATCCAGTCCGAACACCGCTGAGCCGTCGGTCTTGCCAGGAATGTCCCGACGCGGCAGGGTGCGGCCGATGAGCGTCAGTTCGGCGTCCGGTCGCAAATTGGGCTTTTCCGGCACCGGCAATTTGGCGGCATCGGCCGCGAGAGCCCCGAAAGAAAGCGACCGTCCGCTCGGGCGATGGACCACCTTGCCGGAAGCGGTCGTGCAATCCGCAGCCCGTGCGCCGGGCCAGCGCCGCACAGCCGCCTCAATCAGCATCTCCCGGGCGGCCGCTCCGGTTTGGTGCATCAGGGCGGAGAAACTTGCGATGCTCTCGCTGTTGCCGGTGAACATGAAGTGAATGCGCGGATTCTGATACGGGCTGATGTCCACCTGCTCAACCGGCGCATTCTCCACAATGATGCGCGACCAGTCGGCACCAAGTTCGTCGGCCAGGATTGCCGGCAACGTGGTCGAGATGCCCTGTCCGATCTCGGCCTGGGACAGGATCAGGCTTACCTGGTCATCGGGCGTAATGCGTACCCAGGCGGTGAGCATTGCGGCTGGATTGGCCGCCGCCTTGGCTCGAGGGATGAATGAGCCGGCCTGCAGTCCGATCACCAGCGCGCCCGCGCCTCGCAGCAGATCGCGGCGGTCGATCTCAGCCAATGACATGTGGTACCTCCGGGTTCAATTCCGCAGCGGCTGGCGTCTTGGGGCTTCGCTTGTGGGGCTGGCGAGTATAGGACGGATGACGAAGCTGACTACCTGCCCATTTGGAGAGGTCCACCGTTCATATGCGCCGCAGATGTGTGCGCGACCGCGTAATGCGCGTCCATGACAACAGTTTGCTGACGCCATACTGCAATACAGGCAGCGTTGCGTCATTTGCCGTTCTGGCTGGCTGTCTGATTTGCGCGGCGCTCAAGTCCAAGCTATTGATGTTTTTAACTCAAATTCGCATTTCCGGGAGCCGCTCAGGGTGGAATTCGCGCCCCGGACACGCTATCTACAGTGTGTCTCGATGAGTTTGATTCATCTTCGCCGTCACCCGCGGGCTTGACCCGCGGGTCCATCTTCGCAGGAGGCTGGATTGCCGGGTCAAGCCCGGCAATGACCTTGGATGAATATCAGCGGGACGCGCTCTAAAGCCCGACAGACACTCAAGAGATTCAGGCGGTTGCAGACCCTTGTCCGATTCCAATAATCAATCCGGCGAGCCCGGTCCTGGGCCGTCCGATGTCCGACCGGTTTCCATTACCGATGAAATGAAGCGCTCCTATCTCGATTACGCCATGAGCGTGATCGTGGCCCGGGCGCTGCCGGATGCGCGCGACGGCCTCAAGCCCGTTCACCGTCGGATCCTCTATTCGATGCACGAGAACGGCTACAACTGGAACAAACCGTATCGCAAGTCCGCCCGCGTGGTCGGCGATGTCATCGGTAAATATCATCCCCACGGCGACCAGGCGGTCTATGATGCGCTGGTGCGCATGGCGCAGGATTTCTCCATGCGCCTGCCGCTGATCGACGGCCAGGGCAATTTCGGTTCGGTGGACGGCGACCCGCCGGCGGCGATGCGCTATACCGAGGTGCGGCTGCAAAAGGTCGCCGAGGCGCTGGTCGAGGACCTCGACAAGGACACCGTCGATTTCGTCGCCAACTATGACAATTCCGAGCGCGAGCCGGTGGTGCTGCCGGCGCGCTTCCCGAACCTTCTGGTCAACGGCTCCGGCGGGATTGCGGTCGGCATGGCGACCAACATCCCACCCCACAATCTGGGCGAAGTCATTGACGGCGCCGTAGCGCTGATCGACGATCCGGCGCTGTCCATTGACGACCTCATCAAGATCATTCCGGGTCCGGATTTTCCGACCGGCGGCGTCATCCTGGGCCGCGCCGGCATCCGTGCCGCCTATCATCTCGGCCGCGGCTCCATCATCATGCGCGGCAGGCACCGCATCGAAACGATCCGTCGCGAGCGCGAAGCCATCATTATCACCGAGATCCCTTACCAGGTGAACAAGGCCAACATGGTAGAGCGGATCGCCGAGCTGGTGCGCGAAAAGAAGATCGACGGCATAGCCGACCTGCGCGACGAGTCGGACCGCGACGGCTACCGGGTTGTCATCGAGTTGCGCCGCGACGCCGAGCCGGACGTGGTGCTCAACCAACTCTACCGCTTTACACCCCTGCAATCTTCGTTCCCTGCCAACATGGTGGCGCTCGACGGTGGCCGTCCGCTGGTGATGACGCTCAAGGACCTGTTGACCTGCTTCACTGCCTTCCGCGAGGAAGTGGTTTCGCGGCGCACCAAGTTCCTGCTCAACAAGGCGCGCGATCGCGCCCATGTCCTGGTCGGCCTCGCCATTGCGGTCGCCAACATCGACGAGGTGATCCACCTGATTCGCACCTCGCCGGATCCGAATACGGCCCGCGAAGCCCTGATGGCGCGCGAATGGCCGGCCGCCGCAGTGGCCCCGCTGATCGCGCTGATCGATGATCCGCGCCATCGGGTAACGACGGCCGGTACCGCGCGGCTGTCGGAGGAGCAGGCCCGCGCCATCCTCGATCTGCGCCTGCAGCGGCTCACCGCGCTCGGCCGCGACGAGATCAAGGACGAGCTCGACAAGCTCGCCGCCGAAATCGCCGACTATCTCGACATCCTGCGCTCCCGCGCGCGCATCCAGGCGATCGTCAAAGCCGAAATGATCGCCGTGAAAGACGAGTTCGCTACCCCACGCCGCACCCAGATCGTCGATCAGGAAGGCGAGATGGAGGATGAAGACCTGATCCAGCGCGAGGACATGGTCGTTACCGTCTCCCATCTCGGCTACGTCAAGCGCGTCCCGCTGTCGACCTACCGGGCGCAGCGCCGCGGCGGCAAGGGCCGCGCCGGCATGCAGACCCGGGAGGAGGATTTCGTCGCCCGGCTGTTCGTCGCCAACACCCACACGCCGGTGCTGTTCTTCTCCTCGCGCGGCCAGGTCTACAAGGAGAAGGTGTGGCGGCTGCCGCTGGCTGCTCCGCAGGCGCGCGGCAAGGCACTGATCAACATCCTGCCGCTGGCACAGGATGAACGCATTACCACCATCATGCCGCTGCCGGAGGACGAATCGAGCTGGGCCGATCTCGACGTCATGTTCGCGACCACCAAAGGCACGGTACGGCGCAACAAGCTCTCCGATTTCGTCGACGTGCGCCGCTCCGGCATGATCGCCATGAAGCTCGATGAAGGCGAGGCGATCGTCGATGTGCAGATCTGCACCGATAAGGACAACGTGCTGCTCACCACCGCAATCGGCCAGTGCATCCGCTTTCCGGTCGACGATGTGCGGGTGTTCACCGGCCGTACTTCGATGGGTGTGCGCGGCATTGCGCTCGACAACGGCGACAAGGTGATCTCGCTCTCCATTCTGCGCCATGTCGACGCCACCAGCGACGAACGCGTCGCGTATTTGAAACGCGCCAATGCGGTGCGCCGCGGCCTGGACGAGACGCCCGAGGAGGCGGTCGACGCCGAGCCCGATCCTGAGGAGGCAGCCGGCGCTATCGAACTCGGCGAGCAACGCTATGTGGAGCTTTCGGCGGCGGAGCAGTTCGTGCTCACCGTTTCGGAGCGGGGCTACGGCAAGCGCACATCGTCATTTGAATACCGCACTACAGGCCGCGGCGGCAAAGGCATCGTCGCCATGGACAACCGCGAACGCGACGGCACCCTGCGCTCCAAGATCGGCCGCCTGGTGGCTTCGTTCCCGGTCGAGGAATCCGACCAGCTCATGCTGGTCACCGACGGCGGCCAGCTGATCCGCTGTGGCGTCGCCGAGATCAGCATCAAGGGCCGCAAGACCAGGGGCGTGATCATCTTCAACACCGCCGACGGCGAGCGTGTGGTCGCGGTGGACCGGCTGAGCGAGGAGGGGGAGGCGAGCGGGGAGTGAGTTAACCTAAATTCGTGAGTTGGAAGCACGCACCTTGCGCGGAAAGTGCTGATAAATCGATAAAACTTCGAAAATCAGCCTGCTGCGGAGCAGTTACAATTGGGTGCTCTCAAGCATTCTATCTCTCGTGGGCGAAGGGCTTCGCGAAAATCAGCGACGCCAACTTCCGGATCTAGGGTTAATCCCTCCAGTCACCCTCCCCGAAGACGGGGAGGGATTCCCTCACAGACCCATCGTCGCGAGGCACTCGTACCCCTCACCACTGCGCCCATACCCTCTTTGCCCGCGGCTTCACCCATTCGACACGGCAATCAGCCTCCCGAGGCTTCCCTCGGCTTCGCCGGAATCGATCGTATGCTGGGCAAGCTTCATGCCCTCGGCGAGCGTCTTCGCCTTGGCAGCCACCACCAGGGCGGCGGCGGCGTTGAACACAGCGACATCCCGATAGGGGCTCTTGCGGCCTTCGAGCACCGCCTTGAGGGCGGCCGCATTGGTCTCGGGATTGCCGCCGCGCAGCGCTTCCGGCTTGACGCGCGCGATGCCCAGATTCTCCGGCACGATCTCGAAGGTCCTCACGGTGCCGTTTTCGAGCGCCGCCACCGCGGTCGGTCCCGCGGTCGTGATCTCGTCGAGGCCGTCGGAGCCGTGCACAACATAAGCGCGCTCGGAGCCGAGATTTTTCAGCACATGGGCCAGCGGCTCGACCCATTGGCGCGAAAACACGCCGACCATCTGGCGCGTCACGCGCGCCGGGTTCGACAATGGTCCCAGCAGATTGAAAATAGTCCGCGTGCCAAGCTCGACCCGGGTCGGGCCGACATGCTTCATGGCCGGATGATGCGCCGGCGCGAACATGAATCCGATCCCCGCCGTCTTGATGCAGGCGGTGATCGTTTCCGGCGGAATATCGATCTTGACACCGAGCGCCGTCAGCACGTCCGCCGAACCGGACTGCGACGACAGAGCGCGATTGCCGTGTTTTGCCACCGGCACGCCGGCGCCCGCAACGATGAAAGCCGCACATGTGGAGATGTTGAACGAGCCCGATGCGTCGCCGCCGGTGCCGACCACGTCTATCGCGTTGTCGGGGGCGTCAACGGTCAGCATCTTGGCCCGCATGGCGGTGACGGCGCCGGTGATCTCGTCGACGGTCTCGCCGCGCACCCGCAGTGCCATCAGCAGCGCGCCGATCTGCGACGGCGTCACCTCGCCCGACATCATGCTGTCGAACGCCTCATAGGCCATCTCGCGCGACAGGGTTGCGCCGGAGGCCACTTGCCCGATCAGCGCCTTGATATCCACCATATGCCCAGCCCGTTTGATTTTACTCGTTGGGAAACTCTGCAACTTTTCGGCGCTGCGCGCCAGACCACGTGCCGGCGAATTTGACGCGCAGCTTCTTTTACCTCTCCCCGCTTGCGGGGAGGTCGGAATGAGCGCGTTCCTGCGCGCTCATTCCGGGTGAGGGGGCCTCTCCACCGGCTCAGATTCGCAGAAAGACCCCTCACCCCTGAGCAAGCGGGGAGGGAGGGGAGGGAGAAGTCGATGCGCAGAGACGCCACAATACCGGCGCTAAGCCCGCGCTAGCGCAATCGGTGCTGCGCGCCGCCCTGTCGCAATGTTCCAGTCCGCCGCGATATCGAGGAAATTCTTCAGGATGAGATAGCCCTGCTCGGACGCGATGCTTTCGGGATGGAATTGCACGCCGTGAACCGGAAGCGTGCGATGGGCGAGGCCCATGACGAGTCGGCCATCGGTCTCGGCAGTCACCGCGAGTTCATTCGGCATGGTGTCGTGGTCGACGACGAGCGAGTGGTAGCGCGTCGCCCGGAACGGCCCGTTGATACCGCGGAACACGCCCTCGCCACGGTGCCTCATCTCGGAGAGCTTGCCATGTACCGGCGCAGGCGCCCGCACCACGTGGCCGCCGAACACCTGGCCGATCGCCTGATGGCCGAGGCAGACCCCGAACACTGGAATGGTAGGCGAAGCCTCGGCGATCAATTCCAGGCAAATCCCGGCTTCGTTGGGAGTACACGGGCCCGGCGACAGCACGATGGCATCGGGGCTGGTGGCAATCACCTCGGAAGCGGCGATCTTGTTGTTACGGTGCACTATGACACGGGCGCCCAGCTTGCCGAGATAGTGGACGAGGTTGAACGTGAAGCTGTCGTAATTGTCGATGAGGACGATCATGCCTACTGCGTTCCTTCCCAGGGTCGCCGCGCCGAATGCCGGATGTGAAGGACCTCGATGAAATCAGGATGGACGCTATAGAAGATTTTGTACGGATATTCGACCACCACTTTCATCCGCACGTCAGCAAAGTCCGTTTTTTCTGAAGCGAGCGGATTCTCTGCAATGAACCTGACTGACGCGCGGATCGACCGCAGCACGTTGCGGGCCCCGCTCGGACTTCGCTTTATGAGGTAGCGCCCGATCTCGTCGATATCAGCGAGTGCCTGTGCGCGATATCGAATCCTCATGCAATATCATGGCGCTTCCAGTAGGCGTCCATTTCCTCGTCAGGTACGTATTCTCCCTCGCGCGCCCGGTGAATTGCAGCGCGCTCGTCATCGATCAGCCGATAAATGCCACTGCGCCGCGCTTCAAGTTCGCGTGCGTATTCGGCCAGCGCTTCCTGGTCCTCCTGCGGCCAAGTTTCTGCGCGCCGCAAAACATCTTGGAGTGCTTTTGCCGTCATAGTTTCACCGATAGCACAACAAAGCTTGTTGTGCCACAGCCGGCCTCCCGGACCTGCAAAGGTTGATTACTGCCCCTTCCCAACCCCGCTCGCAAACCGGCGCGCTTCCTCGGCGGCGCGGAACAGCGCCTTGGCTTTGTTGATGCATTCCTGCTGCTCACTGTTGGGATCGGAGTCCGCCACGATGCCGGCGCCGGCCTGAACGTACATCCTGCCATCCTTGATCAGCGCGGTGCGCAGCACGATGCAGCTGTCCATGTCGCCGGCAGCGGAAAAATAACCGACACACCCTGCATAGAGGCCGCGCTTTTCCTTCTCCAGTTCATCGATGATCTCCATGGCGCGCACTTTGGGCGCGCCCGACACGGTGCCGGCCGGAAAGCCGGCGGCGAGCGCGTCAAGGGCGTCATGACGCGGATCGAGCTTGCCTTCCACGTTGGAGACGATGTGCATGACCTGGCTGTAGCGCTCGATGAAGAACTGGTCGGTGACCGTGACGGTGCCAATCGCAGCGACACGGCCGACATCATTGCGGCCGAGGTCGAGCAGCATCAGGTGTTCGGCGCGCTCCTTGGGGTCGGCTAAAAGCTCCTCTTCCAGTGCCTTGTCTTCATGCGGCGTTGGTCCGCGCGGCCTGGTGCCGGCGATCGGCCGGATCGTTACCGTGTCGCTGCGTGTGCGCACCAGAATTTCCGGACTGGAGCCCGCCACCGCAAAGTCCGCATAATCGAGATAGAACAGGAAGGGTGCCGGGTTGACCCTGCGCAGCGCCCGGTAGAGTGCAAAGGGCGGCAGCGCGAACGGCGTTTCGAAACGCTGCGCCAGCACCACCTGGAACACGTCGCCGGCCGCGATATATTCCTTGGCCCGCGCCACCATGGCGCAGAACTCCGCCGCAGTGGTATTCGAAGTTGGCGCGATATTGAGTGCGGCGACGGCGGTGCTCGCGGGTTCCTTTGGAAGGGGCTTGTCGAGTGCGTCGACCACAGCGGTCAGTCGGTCAACCGCACGCGCCAGCGCGGCATCCGCGGCTACCCTCTTCATCGGCCGTACCGGCGTGACCAGCGTCAGCGTGTCGAGCACAGAGTCGAAAATGATGACCACGGTCGGCCGCACCAGGATAGCGTCCGGAATCCCGATCGGGTCCGGATTGGGGCGCGGCAGCTCTTCCATCAGCCGAACCATGTCGTAGCTCAGATAACCGAACACCCCGGCCGCCATCGGCGGCAAACTGTCCGGCAGCACGAACCGGCTTTCGTTGATGAAGGTGCGCAGCGCGGCGAGGGGAGTCTCCTGGCAGGGATGGAACGTGTTGCTGTCCAGGCGTGCCGCACGGTTGATCTCGGCGCTGTCGCCACGCGCGCGCCACACCACGTCGGGATCGAGGCCAATGATCGAGTAGCGCCCGCGCACCGCGCCGCCCTCGACGGATTCGAGAAGAAAGCTCAGCGACTTGTCGGCGCCGGTCTTGAGAAAGGCCGAGACCGGCGTTTCAAGGTCTGCAACCAGTGTGGTCCACACGACCTGTGTGGCGCCGCGAGCGTAGGTCGCGGCGAATGCGCCAGCGGGAGGCTCGATCTGCATGGGAGAATGGGGTCCTGGCTTTAACGGTTGGTTCAACCGACGGTATCATGCTCCGCGAAAGCGGAGTACCCAGTATCCTGAGCTATCGTTGGAACCCATCTCTTTCCAAATCCAAGTGCGGTGATCCGCCCTAATTCGATGCACGGCCAAGGGCCTGGGCAATGGCGGCCTGGTTAATATCAGTGCCGAGGTCATTTTCAAGGCGCCTCACGTATTGGGTCATCAGCTCGTCGTTGTAGGCGCTCTTGATCTGGTCGGTCAGTTTCTTCACGGCTTCGGAATTGGCGTCGAAAGTCGGCACCTTGATGTCAGTGACCCGGAAGATCATGCGGTCGGTGGCATTCTGGCCTTCGGCGCTTCCGATCCCATCCTTCGCTGTGCGGAAAACTTCAGCAATCACGCGGGCAGGCAATTCCGTGCTGCCCTGACGCTTCAGACCCGATTTGGTTTCGACCATGAGCCCGTCCGCCGCCGCCACATCGGCGATCGAGGTACCGGATTTGAGCTTGCTGATGATCTCTGTGGTCTTCGCGCTGATGCGTTTGATGATCTCGTCCTGGCGAAAGCGGGCCTCCACCTGGTCCTTGACCTCATCGAGCTTGCGTTCGCGTGACGGCGTGATGTTAACGACGTCGTACCAGACGAATCCGCCGCCCGTGAGCTGCAGCGGGTCATTCTCGTTGCCGATTTCGGTGCTGAACGCACTGTTGATGACGTCGACCCCGGCCGGGAGGTCGGGAACCGGTTGGCCTTCCGGCGTCCGCCCGGAGCGATCGACTGCCTCGATGGTGCGCAGCTTCACATTGAGCTTCTTGGCGATCTCCTCAAGTTGTGCGCCGCCGCCGAGTTCTTCGTCGATCTTGTCCCTGATCTTGTTCACTTCGGCCTTGGCGCGCTCGGCCGCGATGTCGCGCTTAAGGTCAGCTTCGACCTCGGCAAACGGTTTCGCCGAGGCCGGCTCGATCTTGGTCACCCGCAACATCACGGTGCCGAACCGCCCGGTAACCGGACCGCTGACGCCGCCTTCGGCAAGGCTGAAGGCGGCATCGGCGACGGCCGGGTCGATGATGTCGGCCTTGGTTACCGCGCCGAGATCGACCAGTTTGTCGGCAATTTCCGGTTCCTTGACGAGATCGTCGAAGGCGAGGCCGGCGGCAATGCGATCGGACGCACGCTTGGCCTCATCTGCATTGGCAAACGAGATCTGCTGCAGCTGGCGGCGTTCCGGCGTCGCATAAGCTTTGAGCCGATCCTGGTATATCAGTTTTGCTTCATCCTCGCCGATCTCGACGGCGCCGGCGATGTCCTGCTGAGATATCGTAATCAGCTGCACCTTGCGATATTCGGGGGCCCGGAACGCGACCTTGCGCTCGTCGAAATAGACCGCCAGTTGTTCCGGCGTAGGCGCCGGAATGTCCGCGGCCTTGCCGGCATCAAGCGTCACATATTCAACGCTGCGTTCCTCGTCGCGAAAATGATCAACCACCTCCGCCATGACTTTGGGGGGCGTCACCTGCGTGCCGATCGAGTTTGCGATCTGGCGGCGCAGCGTGTTCTGGCGCTGCTCGAAGACAAAACGCGGCTCGGTGTAGCCGGCCTCACGGATGCGCTGGAGAAACAAGTTGTGGTCGAACTGGCCATTGAAGCCGCGGAATGCCGGATCCGCCGTGATCTGCTTCACCACCTCCGCGTCTGAAATGCCGAGCCGAAGTTGCCGTGCGCGCTCGTCGAGTGCCATGCCGGCGATCAGTTGGCCGAGCACTTGCTGCTCGATACCCAATGCCCGTGCCTGGTCCGGCGTAACCGGCCGGCCGACCTGACGGCCGAGCTGCTGCAGCTGCTCATTGTAGCGATAACGGAATTGGTCGATCGAAATTTCGCTGCGGCCGACCTTGGCAACGGTGTAGACCCCGAAACCGCGGAAAATGTCGCCAATGCCCCATATCCCGAAGCTGATGATCAGAAACCCGACCACCGCCGCCATGATGACTTTGCCGAGCCAATTGGAGGAGGCTTTTCGTAGACCTCGAAGCATGGGCGTTTCGCAGATTTGAGTGAATGGGAACGGCCGCGGAGTTCGCCACGTATGGCTTCGCCGAAGGCCGATGTTTCAAGGCGGACATAATAGGGAGGCCAAGCGGCTCCCGCAACATCGCCGATACGTGGCAAAGAGCATCGGAAGAGGGCCGCTGCTCGGCCGCACAAGCGGTCAGGTCAACGGCTCCGACGTCCGCCTCACGCCAGCCGGTCGGGGCCGCGCCTCATAGGAATTCTGGGCTGCGCCTCTAATCAATTCGGTGCCGAAAGTGGGCTTCGCTGGCCAATAATGCTTTCGTGAAATCAATGCATTGTGTTTGGTGCGGCGAATCGGCCGATCCATGGCTCGTGCGAGATTCGTGCGGATCATGCCGCCGAGCGGATCGCCTCGGCTACTCAGGGCTTGGCGGGCTCGCGCCACCAGGTCTCCGGCAAATAGCCGGACAGCGACGTGGTGCTCGGGTGACGAACGGCCGACCATCGCGCCACCCATTGGGTCGGCAGATGATAGAGCGGAACGACGTAGAAACCGGACATCAGCACCCGATCGAGCGCGCGCACAGCAGCGACGAACGCGTCGCGTTCCCGCGCGTTCAACAGGGCTGCGATCATGGCATCCGCAGCGGCACTGCGCATGCCCATGTAATTGCGCGAGCCGGGCTCGTCGGCCGCGGCCGAACCCCAATAGAACATCTGCTCGTTGCCTGGCGATAGCGACTGATCCCAGCGGTTCTGGATCATGTCGAAATCGAAACTGTTGCGACGCTGCTCGTACTGCACGGCGTCCGCCACGCGAATACGCATCTCGATGCCGGCGCGCTTGAGATTCTGCGAAAATGCGAGGGCCAGCCGTTCCTGGTCCTTGTCTGGGACAAGAATCTCGAACGCGAGTTGCTCACCGCTCCCGCGATGGCGCAGCACGATGCCACTGGGCTCGTAACCCGCATCACGCAACAGCGCGAGGGCACGGCGCAGCGCTTCACGGTCGCGCCCGCTGCCATCGGACAGCGGCGGCGACCAGGTACCCTCGAGCACGTCGCGGCGCACCGCCTCGGGAAACGGCGCCAGCAGAGCGCGTTCGGCCGCATCGGCGGGCCGACCGCGGGCGGACAACTCGCTGCCTTCGAAGAAGCTTGCGGTGCGACGATAGCGACCGAAGAAGAAGCTGCGATTGATCCACTCGAAATCAAAAAGCATCGAGATCGCTTCTCGCACGCGCACATCGGCGAACACGGCGCGGCGGGTGTTGAAAACCAGCGCTGTCATGACTTTCGGCAGCCCGTATGGGAACTCCTCCTTGACGACGCGGTGATCGCGCGCGGCCGGAAAGTCGTAGGACGCTTCCCAGCGGCCCGGATCGGACTCGGTGCGCACGTCATAAAGGCCCTTCTTGAATGCCTCGAAGTGGCTGTTGGCGTCACGGTAAAAATCGAGCCGCACCGTGTCGAAGTTCCACAGGCCACGGTTGACCGCGAGATCGCGGCCCCAATAGGCGGGATTGCGCCGGAACGTCACGCTGCGGCCGGCGTCAACCTCGGCCACCATGTAGGGGCCGCTCCCAAGCGGTGGGGCGAGCGAGGTCTCCTCGAAGCGTTCAGGATCCACGGCATGCCGCGGCAGGATCGGCATCAGGCCGAGGATGAGCGGCAACTCGCGGTCCGTGTTGCCGGTGAGGTCGAAGCGGACGGTCCGCGGCGCAAGAGCCGTCACCGTTGTGACCTTGAGGTAGTACGTGCGGTAGTTAGGCCGGCCGTGGTCGCGCAACAATTGCCACGAAAAAATGACATCCGTGGCGGTGACTGGCACGCCGTCCGCAAATGTCGCCCTGGGATCGATCTCGAAGGTGACATAGCTGCGGTCGGCATCGGTCTCGACCGAGCTTGCCAGCAACCCGTACAGCGTGAATGGCTCGTCGTACCCGCGCGCCATCAGGCTTTCGATCACTGGGCCTCGAATGGAGAGAGCAGGCACTGGAAGCCCTTTGACGATGAACGGATTGAGACTGTCAAAAGTGCCGAGAACGCCTTGGGTGAGCCGGCCGCCCTTGGGCGCATCCGGATTGACGTACGGGAATGCGGTAAAGCCGGGCGGCCGCGCGGGCTCGCCATGCATCGCAATGGCGGGCCTTGCGTTCGCTGCGCACGGGGCTGAGAAAATGAGCGCCCCGGCAGCCACGAGGACCGCAAGGCCGCCACCGTGTCGGCGCGCGTTCCTTCGCTGCGCCATGGCAAGTTCACATTGCGGATTCATTCGAATCGCTCCGACATTGGGTATCTCAGCATGCTTCGCTGAAACCCGCGGGGCCGCTTTCCCCCTGCGTAGCAGCGACGAAAACAACGCCGCACGCGCATGCCGTCGCCGGATGCAAGTGCGTCCCGCGACCGGTCGCCACAGGGCAGCGAGTGTCGTGCCTTCGATCCGCAACAGGCCGAGGTAGAGTACAATAAACTGGAAGAAGAGAGCGGAAGCCGCAACGGAAGCTTCCGCCGAATACTCCACATCGCTGGACGACATCAGTCGAAGACCAACGCGTGGCGTGCTCTTTGGAATTGCCGCAGTCACGGATATTGTAGTGGCGGCGATGCGCATTGAAGGGGGAGATGCCTTTTTGCTTTTTGCTGTGCACGATATTGAGGGCGCCGTTATCAAAACGAGGCTTCCGCGGGGCGCGCAATTAGGCTATCAGGCCGGTAGGGGAAGGTCACGTTGCCGCCGCAATTGACGCAGAGAGAGCGGGGGCGAACGATAACCCACATCATCGCGTTGAAGCCGCAACTTGGCGAGATATAGAGGATTCCGGATGACCCATCGCAAACTGTCCGCACCGATTTCAAACGCGCACAGGATAGCCGTTTCGGCGGTTGCGGCGGCGCTGCTGTCCGGGACGGGCCTTAGCGTCGATACGGCGGTCGCTCAGCAGCCGCCTTCCACCGCGCCGCGTCCTGCAACCCCGCCGCGCCCGGCAGCTCCAGCTCCGGCCGCCCCAAAGCCGGGTGCGCCCGCCGCCGCACAGAAGCCACCCGCGGCGGCACCCGGCGCAGCACCGCAGGCGGGGGCTCCAGGCGGGCCCGAAATGCCTCAGCTCATCTATTCGCCGTGGGCGAAATTCTGTGGAAAGGGCAATGACCCTGGCGCGAAGGAGGTCTGCTTCACCGGAAAGGATGCTCGCACCGAGGCCGGTCAGCCAGTCGTGGCGGCGGCCTTGATTGAGCCGGAAGGGGAGCCGAAGAAGTTGTTCCGCGTCACGCTGCCGAGCCCGCTGCAGCTTCAGTACGGCACCCGCATCGTGATCGACAAGGAAGCGCCAATCAGCGGCGCCTTCTTTACCTGCTTCGCCAATGGCTGCATGGCCGACTATGAGGCAACCCCCGAACTGGTGACCAAGCTCAAGAAAGGCCAGATGCTGCAGATCCAAGCGATCAATCTCGCGGCTGCTGCAATCACCTTCCCGCTGCCGCTGGCGGACAACTCGGGCAACAGCTTCCAGAAGGCCAATGAAGGTCCGCCCACCGATCCGAAGGTGTTCGAGGAGCAGCAGAAGAAACTCCAGGAGGACTTGCAGAAGCGCGCCGACGAGTTGCGCAAGAAGCTCGAACAGCAGCAGGGCGGAGCGCCACAGAAATAGGGCGTAGTCGCAGCGACGCCTCGTCGAGTGGGCGAAGCGGCAGGGTCGGCAAGGGCGAAACGCGCCCACTAGAACGAGCGAAATCGGCAAAGGTGGGAACGGCGCGCAAGGCTGTGCGCCCTACGAAGGCCGTAGGGGGCGCCTTTGCCCACGCGACGGTATCATGTTGTTGTCTACGGTGCCGATCACAAGACGAGGCGCCGGTTCCAAGAATTAGCGCTATCTGATGCGACGACTTTCTGGTCAAGTCGGCTCGGCGCAGCGCGATAACTGATCCAGTATTTTGTTACCGCTTGAGTCCGGAGGCAGCGGCGACACGTGACCATTTTTCAAGATCGTTGTGGATGAAGGCGGCGAAATCTTCGGGGCCCCCAACTTCCATATCGAAGCCCTGCTGCCGCAATGACGCGACCACGTCGGGCGAATTTGCCGCTTCGTTGGTGGCACGCGCCAGACGCTCGACGATGTCGCGCGCAACCCCGGCCGGTGCCAGCAGGCCGAACCAGCCGGACGTATCGAATCCCGCAATGCCCGCTTCCGCTATGGTCGGCAGGTCGGGTGCGGCGCTCGCCCGCTGCAAACTGGTCGAAGCGAGGGCCGTGATTTTGCCCTCGCCGACGTGTTGCAGCACCGTGGAGGCCGGCGAAAACATCACTTGCAGTCGGCCCGCCAAAAGATCGGTGAGGGCTTGAGCGGTCCCCCCATAGGGCACATGCACGAGCCTGGTGCCGGCCATCACGTTGAACAATTCTCCGGTGAAATGTGATCCGCTACCGACGCCTGCCGACCCGTAGGACAATTGCCCGGGGGCGGCGCGTGCGATACCGATCAGGTCATTCACGCTCCTGGCGCCGATCGAAGGATGGACGACCAGGATGTTTGGCAGGGTTGCGAACAGCGCGACCGGCGCAAAGTCCTTCATCAAGTCAAAACCAAGGTTGGGTGTGATGGCAGCGTTGATGGTGTTGCCCACCGTGCCCTGCAGGAGGGTGTAGCCATCCTTGGGCGCATGGGCCACGAAGTTGGTGGCGATGTTGCTGCCGGCGCCGGTGCGGTTTTCGACCACGAATTGCTGGCCGAGGAGCACGCCGAATTTCTGCGCCAGTACCCGCGCTGCGATATCGCCCGAAGCGCCTGGACCGAAACCCACGATAATCCGTACCGGACGCACCGGATAGTCCTCAGCCGGCGCAGCCGAAGTGGCAGCCAGGCTTGCGAGCCCGGTTGCGAGGGCCAGTGCGACGGCTGGAATGCATTGCGACCTCTGTGTGGTACTGCGGCGCGTCTCGATGAATTTGATGCGGGATTCTTCACCCCTCCCTGCTTGCGGGGAGGGGTCGCCCCCTCCCTGACCCTCCCCGGCTAGCGGGGGAGGGAAGGGTGGGGGCGGGTGAGGGGGCCTCTCCACAGGTTCAGACTCGCGGAAGGGCCCCCTCACCCCGACCCTCTCTATAGCCCGTCGAAGACGGGCGTAAACGCCCTGATGGCAAGCGGGGAGAGGGAGCAACGCGCGCGGCGATTCCATTTCACCGAGACGCGCCGTAGACCGCATCCTTCTCATCCGCGCTCACCGAGGCTCGTTGGTCTTTTGGGTTGCAGCATAGCAAACGGGGATGTGGTCCGACATTGAAGAATTAAATTTTGTACATCTCGACGAATTCTGCCTGGAGCGCAGTCATTTCGAGCGGGTTTTCGGCTGTGCCATGGTTGCCGCGAGTCCAAATAGTGGCGTAAGATGACGAGCCGCGAGTGGCGCAGTACCGTATTGAACGACATCAAGCTCGATTGAACGACATCAAGCTCGCGGCTGAAATTCAAATTTTCAAGGAAACGACGTCATGGCCCTCGACCCCCGGGGAGCGGCACTCGCACTGCATCGGTTCGGTTTTGGACCGCGCGCCGGCACGATCGCGGCGATCGCTTCCGATCCGCGAGGGGCGCTCATCGCCGAACTTGATGCCCCTAACGCGGGCCAGATCTCGGACGCCGGTCTGTTGAGCAGCGGTGCCGCCAATCGCATGGCGTTCGAGTTCAATGCCGAACGCCTCGCCAAGCAGCGGCTGGAGAAGAAGCGCGAAGAGGTTGCGAAGCAGGAAGCCGCGAGGCTCGCCGCGGAAAATCCGGCGATGCAAAACTCCGACACAGAAAAAAATGCCGCCATGGAAAATGGAGGCATGGAGAAGCCCGCGGAGCCGAAGCCTCCGGCGCCGGCTCCCGAGCCCGAAACGCCCATGCTGCAGAACTTTTTCCGCGAGGCGCAGGCACATTACAGAGCTGCTATCACGGCGGAGATCGGTTTCGTCGAGCGGCTGGTGTGGTTCTGGTCGAATCATTTCTGCGTCAATGCCGTCAGCACCGTGATGGCCGGCGCGTATGAGCGCGAGGCAATCCGCCCGCATGTGCTCGGCAAGTTCGCCGATCTGGTGCTGGCTGCCGACGGCCATCCAGCGATGCTCATCTATCTCGACAATGCAAGCTCGATGGGCCCGAACTCCGTCGCGGGCATCAACCGCGATCGCGGACTCAACGAAAATCTCGGCCGTGAAATTCTCGAACTGCACACCCTCGGTGTGCGCGCCGGTTACACCCAGGACGATGTCACCAGCTTCGCGAAGGTGATCACCGGCTGGACGATCTACGCTACCAATACCAATCCGGACCGCGGCGGTGAATTCCTGTTCCACCCGCGCCTACATGAGCCCGGTCCGCAGACAGTGCTTGGCAAGGCCTATCGCGACACCGGCGTAGAGCAGGGGCGGGCGGTGCTCGTTGATCTTGCCCGCCATCCGGCGACGGCGCTGCATGTAGCCACCAAGCTCGCGCGGCATTTTGTTGCCGACGAGCCACCCCCGGAACTGATCGAGATGCTGAGGAAGACGTTCGTCGAGACCGACGGCGATCTCTGGCAGATCTCGAAAGCGCTGGTGGCCGCACCGGAAGCGTGGGTGCCGGAGCAGAAAAAGCTCAAGCGCCCGAGCGAGTGGATCATGTCCTGCGCGCGCGCCGCCGGATTTGGCGACGACGCTCGCCGCATCGCCGCCGCGACGACTCGGTTGGGCGAGCCGCTGTGGCGACCGCCGGCTCCCAAAGGATTCCCCGATGACGAAGGTGCATGGATCGATGGCATCGCCCATCGCCTCGATACTGCCAACGCCATCGCGCAAAGCCCGAACTACGCCGACCGGATCGACCCAAAGGAAATGCTCGAAACCGGGCTTGGCCCGCTCGCCTCGGCGGAGACCCGCAATGCCGTGACGAGAGCCGAGACCAAGCAGCAGGCGATAGCTCTTCTGCTGATGGCCCCCGAATTCCAACGGAGATGACCATGCCCGCCATGCTCCATGAATCAACGCGTCGCGAGCTGCTGCTCGGCTCCGGCGCGCTGTTCGCCTGGGCGTTCGCGCCGAGGATCGCGCGTGCGGAAGGCCGCGACCCGCGATTTCTGACGATCGTGTTGCGTGGCGCGCTCGATGGGCTCGCCGCGGTGGCGCCGGTCGGTGACCCCGATTGGGTCAAGCTGCGCGGCGATAACGCGCTCAAGCTCGATGGCGCGACGCCGGCACTGCTGCTTGGCGATTTCTTCGCCCTCAATCCCGCGATGCCGAACGTGCACCGGCTCTATCAGGCCGGCCAGGCGATCATTGTGCACGCCGTGGCGACGCCCTACCGCGAACGCTCCCATTTCGATGGTCAGGACGTGCTGGAGAGCGGCCTTGCGTGGCCCGGCCGCGTCGATACCGGCTGGCTCAACCGTACGCTGACGAAGCTTGAGCCGGACGACCGCGTTCGCACCAGCGCGAACGGTCGGCGCACCTTCGCGGTCGGCCCGATCACGCCGCTTGTGGTGCGGGGGCCGGCGCCGGTGTTGTCCTGGGTGCCGCCGCGGTTGCCGCCGGTGAGTGACGACACCACGATGCGCCTGCTCGATCTCTATCGGCATACCGACCCGACTTTGGCGCGCGTGCTCGAGGATCGCATCGGTCTCGCGGCGCTGGTGCCCAGCACCCCATCCGATCGCAAGTCCGGCGAGACGGGGCCTGTCGTCCAAATTGGCAACATCAACCAGGTGCGGGCATATTTCGCCGAAGCGGCGGGAGCGGCCGCGAAGTTCTTGGCGAATCCCGACGGACCGCGCGTCGGCGCGCTGGCGCTCGATGGCTGGGACACGCACATCAACGAAGGCGTGGTCAATGGCCGGTTGTCGCAGTTGCTCGGTGCGCTCGATGCCGCTCTCGGGGCGATCGAGACCAATATGGGCGCCGCCTGGAGCGAAACCGTGGTGACGCTCATCACCGAGTTCGGCCGCACTGCGCGCATCAACGGCAACGAGGGCACCGATCACGGCACCGCGACGGTAGCGCTGTTGCTCGGCGGCGCGCTCAAGGGCGGTCGCGTGGTTGCCGACTGGCCGGGCCTCAAGGAGAGCGATCTCTATGAGAAGCGCGACCTCAAGGCGACCATCGATCTGCGCGCTGTGCTCAAGGGCCTGCTCAAGGATCACCTGCACGTCGAAGACCGCGTGCTGGCAGCGGATATCTTCCCGGGCAGCGAGGACGTAAAGCCGATTGAGGGCCTGGTAGCGTAGTTATGGTTTGAAGCAATCGAGCGTTCACGCCAGAAGGTATCGCGCCATAAATCAAGCGCTCGGCATCCACAACGGGCGCCGATCTTTTGCCTTAGCGCTGAAAGTCTCGTACGCGAGCGCTGAAGTCTCGTTCGCGCTACGAGCGCCCGGCGCTCCGGAAGCTCCTCGCCGCCTTGCCGGCAGATTCGAAGGTGGCTGCCGCGTCCTTTGCTGTCATGGCGACGGTTGTCTCGATGTCGGACAGACTGCCTCCCGCAGCAGCCGCCAGTATGGCGGAGGCTGCAGCCTTCTCATCGGGGAACTCGCCGATGGCCATCCAATCATGGTGACCAAAGGTCAGGTACCAGCCGATGAGCTTGCCTCCGACACTCTTGAAGAGCTTGGCAACGGCTTCCTCACGATCTTCAGGCTTGGCCAGCATGCCCTTGACCGCGTCAGCAGTGAAACGACCACGCGAGATGTAGACCGGCATGGCATCTCTCCCGAAATCTGTCCTGTTTGTTTAAGCACGGACGGCGAACATTACTGCCGCGGCCTCGACCGGTTCAAGAGAAGGTAATCGATAAGTCTTAGCTGCGGCGGCTGGCGCGACTTGGCCGCAATGCAGCCACAGCAATAAGATTTTGTCTGACCGGGAGAAAAGAGAAATCATGCGCAAAGCCACAATCCTGGGACTATTCATCGCTGTTGCGGTCGAACCTGCGTTCGGCCAAGCCGCTCGCCCGCCTTCGGCGGCTGCGCCCGCCCGGCCCGCGCCACCTCCCGCGTCGCAGCCCTCGGCCGCAAAGCCCGCAGTCGTTTCCACGCCGGATTCGCGTTCCGCGGCAATCCTTGCGACTTCGACTGAACCCACCTTCGACGAGGGGACCTTCGCGCGGCTCAAGGATGCGCTGCTGAGCTATTCAGGGCTTCAGGTTCGTGGCGGGTGGCCGACACTGCCGGGCGACGCCAAATTGGGTCCCGGGTCGACCGGACCGGCCGTCGTCCTATTGCGGCAACGTCTCGCCGTTACCGAGGACCTTGCCGCCGATAAGCAGCGCGGCGATGCCTATGACGGCGCGGTCGAGGCGGGTGTAAGACATTTCCAATTGCGCCACGGGCTAGATGCTACCGGCATTGTCGATCCGCAGACGCTCGCTGCCCTTAATGTGCCGGTAAAGAAACGCTTGCAGCAACTCGCCGCCTCTCTTGAGCGTCTGGCGGGAATGGATTTCATATTTGGTGCGCGTTACGTCGTCGTTAACATTCCGGCGGCGTACACCGAGGCCATCGCAAACGACAAAGTAGAACGGCGGTATCGTGTCATCGTCGGCAAAGCGGATAAACCTTCGCCAACGCTGACCACAATGATTACTTCCGTCAATCTCAATCCGACCTGGACGGTGCCGTTATCCATTACGAAGAACGAAGTCATCACGAAGATGCGCAAGGATCCGACTTACCTCAGCCGGATGCATATGCGAGTCCTCGGCCCGAACGACAGCGAGATCGATCCCGCCTCCGTTGATTGGTCGTCAACCCGTTCGCCCAACTTCAGCATCCGGCAAGATTCGGGAAGTTGGAATGCGCTCGGCGCCGTTAAAATTGACATGCCAAACCCGTATTCTGTGTACATGCACGACACGAATTCGAGGAACCTGTTTACCGCCAACTACCGATTCCTGTCGCATGGGTGTACGCGCGTCGACAACGTCCGCGACCTCGCAGCGTGGATCCTCGAAGACACGCCCGGATGGAGCCGCGCGCAGATTGACGCCGGAATTGCCACCGGCCAGCGCACGGAGATCCGCCTGAGCAGGAAAATCCCGGTCGCGTGGGTCTACCTCACCGGTTGGATGACACGTAACGGAACCGTTCAATTCCGCGATGATGTTTATGACCATGACGAGGATCCGGTATCGCCGACCTCCAAGGGATCACTCGTCGCAGCGGGGGATGCCGGCGGGTTCGTTCGGCCACGGGAGACGCGCGGGATAAAACAGGTCTCAAATCTCGACAGCCGCTGATTTCGTAGCTGTATCCCGTCACTGAGGCGATTTGGCGTGACGGCGAATCCCTGTCGGATGCAAATTGCTATCGGTGCCGGCGCCAAACAACAGATTAGATCAGCCTTGAGATCAATCCGGGTAGCCGCGCGGCATCCGCAGGCCAGGGACAACTACCGCAACCGGAGATTCGCACTTTCAGTTCAAAAGCGCATTGCGTGGCCGGTAGCTGCCTTCGTCGTCGCGGTCGAAAATCTCGGCGACTTGAGGATGACGGAGCGGCTCGCCTGAATCATCCGGCAGCAGGTTTTGCTCGGAGACATAGGCGACATATTCGGATTCGGCGTTCTCGGCGAACAGATGATAATAGGGCTGATCCTTGTGAGGACGCACTTCCGCAGGGATCGACTGGTACCACTCCTCCGTGTTGCTGAAGAGCGGATCGATATCGAACACCACACCGCGGAACGGGTAGACGCGGTGCCGCACAACTTGGCCGATCGTATACTTCGCGCTGCGAATCTTGTTCATGCTATTCGCCTCATTCACCAATATACTTCCGAATTGTGGCGCTCCGTCGCCCTTTTGCTGAATACTCGTTCAGTTTAGTCAATTTTTGTTGCATATTACATCCGGTACAATACGGCCATCGATGGATCTTTGGTACCAACCAGGCGCGCCAGGTCGACCACCACCTTCGCCTGCTTCCAGGTGGCGTCATCCTGCATCTTGCCGTCGATCATCACGGCGCCGCTGCCATCCGGCATGGCAGCAAGGATTTTTTTCGCAAAGGCGACCTCAGCGGGGTTGGGCGAGAACACCCGTTTAGCAATCTCCACCTGGCTCGGATGCAACGACCATGCACCGGCGCAGCCCATCAGGAACGCATTGCGAAATTGCGCCTCGCAGGCGGCAGCGTCGGAGAAATCGCCGAACGGACCGTAGAACGGCTTGATACCGGCCGCCGCGCAGGCGTCGACCATCTTGGCAATGGTGTAGTGCCACAGGTCCTGCTGGAAGGCTGCGCGACCCTGCGCGCTGCCGGCTCCGGCGTCCGCGATCACCGCATAGTCCGGATGTCCGCCGCCGACCCTGGTCGTCTTCATGGCGCGCGAAGCCGCAAGGTCCGCCGGGCCGAGGCTGATGCCGTGCATGCGTGGGGAGGCCCAGGCGATCGTCTCGACATTGTTCACGCCCTCCGCCGTCTCCAGGATGGCGTGGATGAGGATCGGCTTTGCAATGTGATGGCGTGCCTCGAGCTGGGCCAACAGCTGATCGAGGTAGTGGATGTCCCAGGCGCCCTCGACTTTGGGCAGCATGACGACGTCGAGTTTGTTGCCGATGGCAGCGACAATCTCGATGATGTCATAGAGTGCCCAGGGAGAATTGAGCGCATTGATTCGTGTCCACAGACCGGTCGTGCCGTAGTCATGCGCCTGGCCCATTTCGATGAAGCCGCGCCGCGCCGCCTCCTTGGCATCGGCCGGAATGGCATCTTCCAGATTGCCGAGCACCACATCAACCTGGCGGATGAGGTCCGGAACCTTCTGGCGCAGCTTCTCCACGTGCGGCGGCACGAAGTGGATCATGCGTTCGAGCCGGATCGGCAGTTCGCGCAGCGGCGCAGGCGCGCCGATGGCGAGTGGCTTGAAGAATTGGCGTGGATTTTTCATGGGTAATTCCATTTGTGCGGTGTCATGCCCCGTGAATGCGGGGCATCCAGTAGCCCATGTGCGATCGGTCGAGGTCCAGTTAGGGTACTGGGTCGCCCGCCTGCGCGGGCGACGACAACTACGCAGAGGAGGCTAGTCAAACGCTTTTGGCGTGCAAAGCCGTAAAAAGCGCCACCCCGAGCAAAGTTGGCGATTGATCGCTCAGTCCGCACGCCCTATTTCGCCAGCAATTGCCGCGCCTCGGTCGGTGTCGCTACGCTGTCACCGAGCAGCTCGATGATCTTCACGGCCTTCTCGACCAGCGCCGCGTTGCTTGGGGCCAGCTGGCCCTTGCCGAGATAGATATTATCTTCGAGGCCCACGCGCACATGGCCGCCGAGCAGCACGGCTTGCGCCACCATCGGAAACTGATGAAGCGAAATGCCGAACGCGAACCATGGGGATTCCTTCGGTAGGAGGCTCCGCATGTAGGCCATGGCTTCCGGTGTTGCGGGCTGCCCCCAGGCAATGCCGAGGCAGATCTGGAACATGCCTGGCGCCTTGATGTGACCGGTCTCGATCATGCGTTTGGCGAGCAGCAGGTGCCCGGCCTCAAACACTTCGAGTTCAGGCACCACATCCGCGTCGCGGATCGTGATCGCCATGGCTTCGAGGTAGGACGGCGTATTGACGAAAACATACCCTCCCATGTTCATGCTGCCCATATCGAGGCTGCAGATGTCCGGGAGAAGCGCTAGAACATGTTCGACGCGCTGGACCGGCAGTTTCATGTTGGTCGCCGGCCCCGGCTTGAGCGGATCGTCGGCGCCGGGTGCAAAGCGTGCGCCCGGGCCGGTGGTGAGATTGATGAGGACGTCGACGCCGCTTGACCGGATCCGGTCGACCACCTCGCGATAGAGCGCGCCATCCATGCTGGGCCGCGTCGTGAGCGGATCACGCACATGAATGTGCACGATGGCGGCACCGGCCTTGGCGGCATCGATCGCCGATTGCGCAATTTGTTGCGGCGTTACTGGGACCGCCGGGTTTTTCCCCGGCGTATCCGCCGATCCCGTGACGGCGCACGAGATCATCACTTTACGTTGCATGGTCGCCCCCGCTTCATGTCGATGGTCACAGCTTAATCCGAATTAAACGCATACGCCCAGCAGCCTACGATCACCCGACTGTGTATGGCATGTCCGCCTTTCCTTTGCATGCTCGCCACTTGTCAAATCGACGCATAAGCTTGCCGAAAACCGCAATCGTCGCACCCGACCTTCCTTAAAGGACCCCCAAATGACACAACCGTTGTCCAGGATCACGGTTCTGGATTTCACGACGCTATTGCCGGGCCCGCTCGCCACCTTGATGTTGGCCGAAGCGGGCGCCGAGGTCATCAAGATCGAGCGGCCGGACGGCGAAGAGCTGCGACAGTACCCGCCGCATATCGATGGCGAGAGCGCCGTTTATGCGCTGCTCAATCGCGGCAAGAAGAGCATCGTGCTCGATCTCAAAGCGCCGGACGATCGGGCGCGGCTTGCGCCCCTTCTGGCGCGCTGCGACGTAGTGGTCGAGCAGTACCGCCCTGGCGTGATGGCGCGGCTCGGCCTCGACTATGAAGCCGTCAAGGCTGTAAATCCCCGCGTGGTCTATTGCGCCATCACGGGCTATGGCCAGGACGGGCCACGCCGTAACGAGGCAGGCCACGACCTCAATTATATCGCCACCACCGGGCTACTTGCGCTTTCCCCCGGCTCCGAGGATCACCCGACTGTGCCGCCGGTGCTCGTGGGCGATATCGGCGGCGGCTCGATGCCCGCCGTGATGAACATTCTTTTGGGTCTACGCCGCCGCGATGCCACCGGGGAGGGGTGTTTCATCGATATTGCCATGGCCGACGCGATGTTCACCTTCGCGTGGCACGCGCTCGCGTCAGGTTTCGCGGAGCATCGCTTTCCGGCGCCGGGCGCCTCGCGGCTGACCGGCGGATCGCCGCGGTATCAACTCTATCGGACCCGCGACGGCAAGCTCGTCGCCTGCGCGGCCCTGGAGCAGAAATTCTGGGGCGCGTTCTGCGCCGCGATTGGGCTTGCGCCGCCGCTCGCAGACGATCGCGTCGATGCAAACGCTACCACAGCGGCTGTCGCCCACATCATTGCGAGCCGGACCGCTGAAGAATGGCGCCCGGTGTTCGCCGCGGCCGATTGCTGTACCACGCTCGTGACGGACCTCGAACATGCCGTTGCCGATCCGCATTTCGTCCGCCGCGGCCTGTTCGCCCACGAGGTCGTCACCGCGAACGGAACGACAATACCGGCCGTGCCAGTCCCCATTGATCCGGGGTTTCGCAAGGCGCCGCGTGCGGTGGCGACGCTGCGGCCTGGTGCGGATGACGGGATGATTTGAGTCTCTCCCTCCCGCTTGCGGGTGATCGCATTTTAGCGCGGCACGTCTGCTCTCTCGCCCCGCTTGCTTTCCGCAAGCTCGGAGTAGGCAGGTCGACATGTCGGCGACCCTTGGCATGATTGATGCCGCCGCAGTCGGGTGCCGGCGATCAATAGGTTTCATGTGTCGCGATACGCTGCGAGATTGCGACCCGCGCGATCAGCTTCGGCCCAAAAATTGAGATCAAGGCGCCGGCCACAACAATGGCCGTTGTAACCATTGCGCCCGCTTGCAGCATGCGCATCAGCGCGAGCAGCAGAAACAGCCCGCCCCAGAGCGCGGAAAGAGCCATGTTGACGGCCTGGAAGATCGGGCTCTCGGCGACCTGCGCGAAAGCCGCGCGGGAATAGTCGGCGGTCCAGGGCTTTCTCAGAGCAACTGTGACCAGGCAGACCAAGCCTAGCCCCGTCAATGAAAGGAAAGCCGCATTGGGGCCGGCAAACTGGGGCACGATCAGATCGGCAAAGCCCAACCCTATGAAAATCGCGAGGCCGCCGATCTCCAGACTCTTGATCCTGCGCCGACGCCAGCGCCAGGCGCTGCCGGCAACCGACAGGATAAGCCCCACCATGATCGCCGCGCCAGGCGGCGCGAAATCGAGCAGCGCCCAAAATACTACGAACGGCGCCAGAGCAAACTTGACGGTGAAGAATGTTTTCATGGTCATTCCCCCTGAAAGCGATCCGAGGAGCCACGCGCAGCGGCGCAGCGTTTTTTACGCTATTACCCAAGCAATCCAGCAACTCGCATTGATTTGGATCACGATCTTCATGCGATTCGGTACTATGTAGTACCACAGCGTCACGTGTTATGGTACTATGCAGTACCATTGTCAAGAGGTTTTTATGAAACGACGCAAGGCCGCCCCGCTCCAAACGCCGGACGGAAGTTCGGAGAGTCCCCTTCGCGCCCGCATCCTCCGCGCCGCGTTTTCGGCATTCATGGAACGCGGGTTCGAAGGCACCAGCACGCTGAAGATCGCGACCCGCGCCAAGGTATCGAAGCGCGAGCTCTATGCTTTGTTTGACAACAAGCAGGCCATTCTGGGGGCCTGCATCGCCGAACGAACCCGACAGATGCGCCTGCCGCTCGAACTGGCGGTGACCGACAGTGCCGAAGCTCTTGTCACGACGCTCACGGCTTACGGGACGGCGATCTTGCGCGGCGTCTGCCATCCGACCGCTTTGGCCACCTACCGCCTCGCCATCGCGGAATCGGATCGTTCGCCGGAAGTGGCGCGCATGCTCGATAAAGCGGGCCGCGAAGCCAATTATCGTGAGCTGACGGCTTTGCTGACCCGCGCACACGCCTACGGTCTGGTCGGTGCCGGTGACCCGGCCGCAATGGCGGAGCAATTTCTTGCATTGTTGGGAGGTGGTTTGCTGCCGCGGCTGCTCCTGCGCGTAGCCATACCTCCCAATCCGGCAGAGATCGAGCGTCGTGCGCAGGCTGCTACGCGGTCATTCATGATATTGAATGGAAAGGAGCTATAAATATAATCGGGGCCGGGACCAGCCCGGCCACGGCGCGGGAGAATGTCGTGCGCATCAACCTGACGAATTCGCTTCAGCTTGCCATAAATGGCGCCGCTGTATATGATGGAATATATCGAGTGATGAACTATCATCTGCACGGATAAAGGCTTTACCGGCTCGATTGAGCGTTACTTCGACTGACGTCGACCCGAATGACCCCTCGCCTTGGTTGCCGTACCCAGTCGCCACGGAGATCTGCATGAAACTTAGCGCACGCAATATTCTCAAAGGGACGATCACCGACGTGAAGAAAGGTCAGACGACCACACACGTCGTTTTGGACATTGGCGGCGCCACCGTAACCTCCTCCATCACCAACGAAGCCGCTGATGAGTTGAAGTTGGCGAGAGGTCAATCGGCCTACGCGGTGATCAAGGCCTCGGATGTTATCATCGGGGTCGATTGACCGCGCATTTAAAGCGATTCCCGACCGATTTGAGTCGGTGGCTCGCCCGACCACCGTCGTCACCCGCGGGCGCGACTCGCGGGTCCATCTTTTGAGGGATGCGCGAGCCAAGCTCGCATCACGACCGCCTGAATTAAATCGACCGGGAAGCTTTAGTCGTGAAGCGGTTCGGCCGTCGGTGAGATGTCAGCTGAGCGCGGCCTGCTTTTGCGCTCGTTCCAGCATCTCAAGTCCCGCAAGAAGACTCGCAAGGCTTGACGTGCGCAGCGGAATGAACGGCTTTGCGGATTGGCGGCACTGCCGCTTCAACATAGCTGCAGCGTCGTGACTGACGCAATCGATCGGAAATACCGCGCAATCGGCTCGACTGATGAGGCCCGGCAGCAACGTCATGCTGTGCTCGATACCGCCGTCGTGATGGAGCAGGGCGCCGCCGGCGTGTTCCACGACGGCCTTGAGTTGCGGCACCTGGTGGGCCCGGCCGCCGACATAAAGGACCTGTGCGCCGCAGAGGTCCGGGGCGACGGATTTGAGGCCTTGGAGGCCTTCCGTAAGCCAATCATTGAGCTGCGTTTCGACAAGCGCCAATTCGCGGCGGAGACGATCACACTCGCGTTCCGCGTTATGCCGAGCGCGTTCGGCCTGCGACTGCGCGCGCCTCGTCGCCTCAAGGCGGCTTTCGAGGCGCTCGCGGCGCGCAGCCTCCCGGTTCAGGCGACGCTCGAAGTCGATCAACGCCTCTTTGGCGGCGTGGGCGTCGTCGTTCGCGCCGTCGGCCAAAGCCGGCTCCTGCGCGAGCGCCCGGCTCAGTGCTTCGTTGAGTAGACGAATCTTGCGGTCACGCTCGGTGAAGCCGTCGCGCAGTTGGCACTGCTGCAATTCAAGTTTGGCCGACAACGCGGCGTTTTCTTCCTCAAGACGGCACAGGCGGCGGATGTCCGCACGGTTCGCCGCGCCGACCATGTGGGACAGCATATGCACGTCGCCGAAGGCTTTTCGCATCACAGCGTCGCTTGCCACTGGATGGCTCAGCACCGCCCAATAGGCGCCGGGAATATCGCCGCGCCTGACGGCCTCGTCCCAAAGCCGGTTCAGCGTGACTTCATCCCTGGCCTTGGCGAACTGCCTGATCGCAGTATCGTGGCGCCGGTCAAGAGCGCCTTCTGGATGAATTTTCCGCCGCCCTGCGGCCTTCCGGCGAGCGCCACGCCCTGTTTATGCAAGTCATGGTCGCTGGCGCTTTCGGCGCCATGAGCACCGAGCTTGATCAGAAGACGACGAATCTCGGCGTTCGAAAGGCAGGTGCCGATGATCGAGCAATGCACGCTGGGATGCATATCCCAGATCGCCGTGCGCTTCTTAGGGTCCAGACTCAATTGATTAGAGCCAATAGGCGACGGCGGCGACGAGACACACGCTGGAAAAGAAGTTTCTGGCGAGTTTGTCATAGCGAGTGGCAATCCGCCTGAAATCCTTGAGCCGGCAGTAGCAGCGCTCGA
>DATGCX010000149.1:0-3281 GCA_035311445.1 Xanthobacteraceae bacterium
TAGTGTCCGGCGGTGCAGCGCACACTTCTTTCAAGCGACGCAGCCCACTGTTAGACTTCGCGCTCCAATCCGAGCATTTCGGGGTGACGCCATGACCCAGCCCGCACAGCCGTTTCCACGCCGCACGCTGATCAAGGGCGCCGGCCTCGGCCTGATCGCGGGCGCGCTGGCGGAGGCTTCTCCCGCGCACAGCGCAGGCGAGGGCGGCGAGATCTGGAGCGGCGCATACTGGGCGAAGAAGGGCGAGGTGCCCCTGTGGATATTTCGCAAGCGGGTCGGGGCGCCGAAGGCCGGCGAGCCGGCGCGGCCAGTCGTATTTTTCGTCCATGGTTCGTCCGTCACCTCGCGGGTGTTCGATCTCACCGTGCCCGGCAAGGGCCAATACTCCGTCATGAACGAGTTCGCGCGTTATGGCTTTGATTGCTGGACCATGGACCATGAGAACTACGGCAAATCGGGCCGCACCTCCGGCAATTCCGATATCGCCAGCGGCGTCGAGGATCTGAAGGCGGCGGTCGAGGTCATCACCCGCGAGACCGGTCAGACGAAATTCCATTTCGTCGGCGAATCCTCGGGCGCCTTGCGCGCCGGGGCCTATGCGATGGCCGCGCCCGACCGCATCGACCGATTGGTGTTTGCTGCCTTCACCTATAAAGGGGAGGGTTCGCCGACACTGACCAAGCGCGCCGAGCAGCTTGACTATTATCGCACGCACAACATGCGCAAGCGCGATCGCGACATGATCCGCTCGATTGCGACCCGCGACAAGCCCGGCACCAGCGACGTCGCCGCCGTCGAGGCGCTGGCGGACGCCGAACTGCAATTCGGCGACCAGATTCCGACCGGCACCTATCTCGACATGACCGCCAATCTGCCGGTGGTGCATCCGGAGAAGGTGCTGGCGCCGGTGCTGCTGCTGCGCGGCGAATATGACGGCATCGCCACGGTGGCTGATCTCGAGGAGTTCTTCAACAAGCTGCCGAACGGCGACCGGCAGTTCATCATCCTGCCGGGAACCGCGCATTCGGTCGTGCTCGCGATCAACAGGCAATTGTTCTGGCACGTGACACACGCGTTCCTGAACATGCCCGCGCCGATCGCGACGTAAGAGCGGACCGAAGAGACTCTGTAGGGTGGGCAAAGGCGCGTCAGCGCCGTGCCCACCAACTCGATCCGCATCCTGGATGGTGGGCACGCTGCCGCTTTGCCCACCCTCATATGGGGCCTTGTGAGTCAAGGCTTTCGAACGGGTCTGGGTTGGATTTTCGCGGTGAAAGGGCGGCGCGCGGAGCCGTGCGTAGCGCAGCGCGCCGACCGGGCCCCAAGCGTGGATTGGCTTCCGAGAATTGCAGCAGCTCACTGCATCACCTCATATCCGGTCGGACCTTTGATCCGTACCCACATTCCGCATGCTTGCGGCGAGGAAGCCATGAGGATGAGACCCATCTACGCACCGGCTTGGTTTGGCCCTTGGGTGGCACGGTCATCATCCATCCTACAGGGGAGCGCGGCTTACGCCGTGGCGCGCCCGCGCGAGTTCGGTTTTATGCTTTCATGGTTGCGCCCTCAGGAACGAGCCCGGCGGTGAGATAACGCCACAGCGCCACAATCAGCTTGCGCGCCAGCGCGACGATGGCGATGCGCTTGGCGCGCCTGCCAGCATTGGCCGTACGGGTGCGGAACCAGTGGCTGAGGGCGCTGTTCGGCTGATGGCGGAGCCAAAGCCAGGCCAGTTCGATTGCCTTGTGGCGAGCACGCCGATTGCCTGCCTTGCTGATGCCCTGCTCGCGGTCGATGCCGCCACTCTGCCAGGGACTGGGCGCCAATCCGCAATAGCTGGCGACCTCGCGCCGGTTGCGGAAGTCCTTGTAGAACAGCTCATTCACCAGTGTTGCGGTGAAGGCTGGGCCGAGCGCCTTGAGCCGCTGCAACAGGTCTCGCCGCTCGGCCATCGGCGCGGGAACAGCAGAGGCTTGCGCGGCCTGCACCTGCTCCAGCGCCGCAAGCTGTTCACGCACCAGCATCAGCCGCGCGTGCTCGCGCTGCGCTTCGGCCAGAAGATGCGGCGGGAGGGGACGCCCTTGCCAATCGCGCTGCCGCTTCAGCCAAGCCAGCCAGTCCCGTCGCCGCGGGTTGCCGACCGCCATGCCCAAAAGACGCAGCAGCGACTTGATCCGGTTGGTATGGGCCGTTTGTTCCGTAATCAGACGATCGCGTTCGCGGCTGGCGCGCCGGGCATCCTCCTCTTCCACGCTTGGCACCCGAACAATCCGAACCACCCGCGGCTCGCCCCGCAAATGGGCCATCAAGGTGCGCAGCAGAAGCTCACCGTCGATCCGGTCCGTCTTCGCCCGCCGCGACCGCTGCTCCACCGCTATGCTCGCAGCATCGAATACCAAGCTACTGATCCCGGCCGCTTCCAGCAGCCGGTGCAGCCAAAAGCCGTCGTAGCCGGCTTCATAGCAACTCACCACTCGTGGTGTTGACCCCAATTGCTGTGTCGCTCGGGCCCGGACCTTCTCGATTAGCGCCAAAAGCCCAGCATGATCGCCCCCTTCAAGCCGATGGCGGGAAAACTGATCCCGATCCGGACTGTGCACCGTGATCAACCACGTCTTCTGACTCAGTTCGATCGCAACGAAAATTGTGCCACAATCGCCGGCGGTGGGCGTGCTCTTGCGTGATGCTTGCATCATATGCTCCGATGGTTCGAGTGTGGAAACCCAAACCTATCGGAAAGGGCACGCTCACCGCCCCATGGAATCTACATCCGTCGTCACTGGAGCAAGCTAGCAACCATTAGAACAGCTGTCGTCACCCGCGCATGCGGGTGACCCGGTATCCCAGAGTCGATCGTGATCTACCGACAATCGAATCGAATGTTTCGCGAGGCCGTCATTCCGGGATGGTGCGCAGCACCAGACCACGATGCGCAATTGCGCATCGGGGTATCTCGAGATTTCGGTTCGATGCGGGAGCCTGTCATCGGGCCGCGCATCGCGCGGACCCGGTGGCATCGCCCCGGAATGACGTCGTAACCCAAGTTGCTACGGCGTAAGCGTGTTGCTTTGCCTATCCATTACCGGTGCGGGATCAATTCCGATTCGAGCTCGCGGAAGGCGATGTACTTGTTGCGGATCCACTGATGCAGCTCGCTGGTCGCGTTCTGGTCCTGCCGCAGATAGCTGGTGAAGGAGAATGTCAGCCGGTCGATATAGGTCCTCAGGAATGTGGGCAGCGCGGTCAGCGGCAGCACACGGCCGCCGGCCATGGTCTCCGGC
>DATGCX010000150.1:0-29815 GCA_035311445.1 Xanthobacteraceae bacterium
TCAGCCAGGCGACGGTGCTGCCGGGCCTGATCGATGCCCACACCCACATGTTCAACCCGCCGAAGCCTGGCATGTCGCGGGAGACGTCGACCCTCATCGCAATCCAGAACCTGCACGCCGACCTCTATGCCGGCTTCACCGCGGCGCGCGATATGAGCTCGCACGGCAACGGATACGGCGACGTCGATATTCGTAACGCCATCAACGAAGGCCGCATCGACGGACCCCGCTTTCGCGTGTCAGGCCGCGGCATCGTGTGGGGCGCAAATCCTGCCACCGGGCCCGCAAATCCGTTGACCAGTATCGTGGTGCGCTCGGTCGATGAGGCCCGCGAAGCGGTGCGCGAACACGTCGAGCACGGCGTCGACTGGATCAAGCTGTTCCCGGGCGGCGCCTATTCGTTCGCAACGAACGGGGAGCCCCAGTATGTCACGACTTATCCATTGCCGGTGCTGGAGGCGCTGATCGATGAATCGCACCGCTTGGGCCGCAAGACCGGTTGCCACGTGTTCGGGGGCGACGGGCTCAAGAACGCCATCGTGGCCGGCTGCGACACGGTGGAGCACGCCTACGGGCTGGTTCAGGAGCAGGCCGACACAATGGTGGCCAAGGGCCTCGCCTACGATCCGACGCTGGTGCGTTACACCGAGCCCTACATGGATGACAACGACAACAAGAACACTGGCGGCAAGTACCGCATGATTCCGATCTTCGAGAAAGCCGTCACGATGGCGGGCAACACCAAAGGGCTCAAGATCATGGTCGGCAGCGGCGTCGACGGCGGGACCTTTCCGCACGGAACGCAGGCGCTCGAGGTCGAGTCGTTCGTCAAGCAGGCGCACATGAGCCCCGCCCGGGCGATCCAGTCCGCCACCATCGTCAACGCCGAGGTGCTGGGATGGCAGGATCAGATCGGGTCGATCGAGAAGGGCAAATACGCCGACCTCGTCGCGGTCTCCGGCGATCCGCTGGCCGACATCGCCGAGCTTCAGCGCGTCAAGTTCGTGATGAAGGGCGGCAAGATCATCCGCAATGAGCTGACGCAGTACGCGGCACCGACGCGGTAGCGGAGGGCGACCCCGCGCTTTCGCGACGGAAGTGCGGGGTCGATTTTCGTGGAGCGCGCCATTTTCGTAAAGACCGCCCCCGAAAACGGGCAATGTTTTACGCGCAAGCCGCGTTAAAAGCCTCTAAAAAGACGCGCGACATCCGGTAGAACTCAATTGCTTCACCGGGCGAGACGCGGTTAGGGCCTCTTGAGTGCACAATGATATTTCGGGTTGTTTGTAAGCCCTCAAATAGTGCAGCGACCGTCGGACTTATAACACCTCGCTCCCGAAGGTAAAAAATCGCTTCAAGCAAGGTGGCATCTCTTACTTTCTTAAGCCCCTGCTGGACCTTTGCCACTGCGGCCTCAACATCTACGTACGCTGCGATCACAAGGTATTCCGGGACAGCTCCAGCCATTTCGAGTATTGCTTTGTCTTCGATACGGTCTTGGCCCTTTTGGGTCGCCTTTGATCCTAGATCTTCGATAACGACCGCCTCAGTTTGAATTTGAATCTTCTCGAATTGCTGTTCGAACGTTACTCTACCTCCGCCCGGCACCGTCATCTCTTTAACGCGATCTACAAGTCCACCCAATTTCTTTCTTACCAAGAACAGCGCCATGATCGCTACTAACGGCCATGCTAAAGAGCTGACGATGCTTGCGACGAATTGCAACCAATCCATGGCTTGCCGTTCCCCCTGCGCGACTGCCTCCCAACTTATCGGCAGATAGGCGGCAAGGACAACCAAATGCTCGACTTCGACCTCTCCCAACCCTATATTGCGCCCATGACAAAGCTCCTTGATGAAGCATTTGAGGCTGTGCGCCGTCTGCCGCCGCACGATCAGGATGACATCGCGCGTGCCATTATGCAGCTCGCAGGCTCGGATCTTGCGACGCCGGTTTCCCTTTCGTCCGAGGAGCGCCGGGCCATCGCTCGCTCCAAGGCCGCTGCCGGCAGGGGTGAATTTGCGAGCGATGAGCAGGTGCGAGCCGTCTGGGCCAAGCATGGCCTATGAGGCTGCGTTATACGCTTCCCGCCCTTGCCGACCTCGCATCGATTCTGGATTATGTCGCTGAGCGCTCGCCTCAGGGCGCCAAGCGCATCCATGCCCGAATTCGTGCCGTCACCGATCTGCTCCTGCAATATCCGCTGGCTGGCGTGGCGACCGACGACCCCACCATTCGGCGTATGACGACAACGCCGTATCCATACCTTATCTTCTACGAGGCTACCGACGACGAGATCATTATTCACGCCGTGCGCCACGGCGCACGCGACCCTTCTGACAATCCGGGATCGGCATGAGCGACGAGGTGGCGAGAGTGACAAAGGCGCGTCCGGCCCGCGAACGTATTTTGCATGTACGTTTTGCCGGCGATCGGCGAGAATATAAACTTGACTTGAGGGGGTTGATCGCTCGCAGCGCGCACTTTGCGCCGCTGATGGACGATCCTGTCTCATTCACCAAGGTGGCGATCATCGAAGATGGTCTTGGGGTGGCGTGGCCGATTCATACCAAATGGGGCGACTGGACGTTTCGGCTTCGACGCCCCGGCAGATTGCGGTTCCAAATCATCACGCAGGTGAATCCGGACACGCCCCCGGTTCAACAATCCAAAGTGCGCCCGCGACGGAATGGGTCGCGAGGATCGCGAGGAAATCTCGCAGCCTCTCGATAATTCCTTGAAGAGTTGTTCTGGGTCCAACTTCCAAGATCACTATTCCGGCGCTCTGTGCGGGCGGAAATCGCGGGACTTGGCCAAAATCACGATCGAGGGTAACGAGTGCACGATCTTCGGCGCAGCAAATCTCAAAAAGCTCCTCGTCGGGGATGCTACGAAGCCCCTGATCCCACACGGTCATCACATCATGGCCGGACGCTTTCAGCAGTTCCAGGCCGCGGCGCCCGATATTCTCGTCAAGCTTGATTTTCACGCGACCCGGTCGATCGGAACCGGCACGACGCGCTCGCGGGCAGCTTCCGCGCCGTACGCGATTGCAGCGAGGACGTCCTCGTGGACGAGTTGGGGATATTCTGCCAATAGCTCCGCCTCGGTCAGGCCGTCAGCCAGGAGGTCGAGAATGAGGGACACCCAAATCCGGGTGCCCCTTACGCAGGGCTTACCGCCGCAAACCGCGGGGTTGATGGTTATACGATCCAGAAGTGTGTTCACGGCCGAAACCCTTTATTATTGGTACCATGGAGGAGCGGCCGTGTCCAAAACTGCTGTTTTTTGCGGTTGCGATTCCTGGTCAGAATGCTGGATGCGCGCTGGCGCGAGCCGACCAGGCGGCCAAGGTCGGCCCTGGGTATAGCCGCCCGTTTCCATGCGCTAACGGATCGCGTCGATCGTATCGAGCGGTTCGAGCGGCCAATGCTTGCGCTCGCAGTCTTCGATGACCGACGCAAGCAGTTCGAAGCGATCAGCTTCCGGCGTGTCCGGCTTTGGTTCGTTTTCGAAATATCGCTCGATCTCCTTGAGCGCCGCGTCATAGTCGGCCTCGGAGAGATGGGGACGGATCATTTTTTTCGCCACGCAACGGTCTCCGAATCGACGCGGTCATATTCGGCCCTGATGTGGGCCGGGCGCTCCCGCCCGGCCCACATTCCCTATCCGTTGGCGCAACGCGCCGTCACTTGACCTTGAGGTTCTCGGCCGATGATTTTCCGCGGTTGCTGACGAGTTCATACTCGATTTGCTGGCCCTCATTGAGCGTCCTGAGGCCGGCCCTCTCAACCGCCGAGATGTGAACGAATACATCCTGCCCCCCGCCCTGCGGTTGGATAAATCCGTAGCCTTTGGTTGGATTGAACCACTTCACCGTGCCGGTCGACATAAACCATCTCCGAGATATTGAGCAAAACTAGCCGATAGCCTCTAACGTGCATCAATGGCTGAAAATGGATCGATGACTGAAGTGGCGGAGTCCTGTCCAACCGTTCTCCACAGCTCTGATCCGTTCATCCTGGCTGAAGCGGGCGACTAGCGCGGGCGACCCTGGCCTTTTCGCGTGAACCACGCAATGGACGTTGGTACCATTTATTCCGAGTTGTCCTCGTTACGCTGCGCTGCTCGTGCGGCTGCATCGGATGAAACAATCGGGGGGATCATGCAGACCATTCAATCCATCGTCGGCATCTTAGGTTTGCTGGCGCTCACCTTCGCGATCAGCGAAAACCGCGGCGCCGTGTCCTTTCGCCAGGCCGCCATCGGGCTTGGCCTCACGGTTGTACTGGCGGCGCTGTTCCTGAAGGTTCCGCAGCTCAAAATCGCCTTCTCGGCGATCGGTGATGCCGTCAATGCCGTCGCGACGGCAACCCGCGCCGGCACCAGCTTTGTGTTCGGCTATCTCGGCGGCGGACCACTGCCATTCGAGCTGAAGGTTCCGGGCAACGAATTCGTTCTGGCGCTGCAGGCGCTGCCAGTGGTGCTGGTGATGAGCGTGCTCACCACGCTGATGTTCTACTGGGGCATCCTGCCACCGATTGTTCGTGGCGTTGGTATCGCGCTTGAGCGCGCGCTCAAGGTGGGCGGCGCGGTCGGGCTGTCGACTGCAGCCAACATTTTCCTCGGCATGGTGGAGGCGCCGTTGTGCATCAAGCCGTACCTCGCCGGTCTCACCCGCAGCGAATTGTTCGTGGTAATGACCGGCGGCATGGCGGGGATCGCCGGTACCGTGCTGGTGTTGTACGCGACGGTGCTGGGCCCCACCATACCGGACGCCGCCGGCCACCTCGTCGTCGCATCCGTGCTGGGTGCACCGGCCGCCATTCTGATCAGCCTGATCATGGTCCCGGAACAACAGGGCGCCGTCGCCAGCGGCGCCGAGAAGCTCGCGCCCGTCGCGACCAGCACCATGGACGCGATCGTGCGCGGCACCACCGCGGGCCTCGAACTCCTCCTCAACATCTGCGCCATGCTGATCGTGCTGATCGCGCTGGTACATCTTGCCAATGCCGCGCTCGGACTCCTGCCGGAAATCGCCGGCGCGCCGGTGACGCTGGAGCGTCTGCTCGGGATCGCGATGGCGCCGATATGCTGGCTGATGGGCATTCCCTGGGCCGAGGCCGTACCGGCCGGTGCCCTGATGGGCCTGAAGACGATCCTCAACGAGTTCGTCGCCTACCTCAAGCTGGCGTCGCTGCCGGCGGACACCCTGAGCGAACGCTCGCGCCTGATCATGGTCTACGCACTGTGTGGCTTCGCCAACTTCGGCAGTCTCGGCATCATGATCGGCGGCCTTGCCACCATGGCGCCGGAGCGCCGCGACGATGTAGTGTCCCTTGGATTCAAATCGATCATATCGGGAACGCTATCGACGTGCCTGATCGGCGCCGTTGTGGGCGCGCTAATCTGACGGCGGCGGCTCAATGCAGCCGGAACACACCATTAACCGACCGAATCTCGGCGGGCTTGATCAGCTTGGAATGGGCCACCGTCACTGAATGCAGCATGCCCTCCAGGGATTGCTGCCAGAACTTCAGAAACCGCTGCAATTCCGGGAAGTTGGGACAAATGTCGTAAGCCTGCCATACATAGGCTTGCAGCAACCAGGGATGATCAGGACGCCGGTACAGAATATTTGCCGTCGTCAAGCCATAACCGGCGAGTTGTTTTCGGAACTCCTTCGATGGCATATTCACTCTCCGTTGGTCATTCCTGAATTGTGCGTTTCAGTCCTCCCCATTGCAAGCCAAAGAGTTTAACAAACGAGTAAAATCAACGTGTTAGCAGCATTCATGCGAATCTGCTGACAGTGGGATTCAATGTGGCGGCAAGTCACTTCGAAGATCCACGACGCATTTGCCAAAGGACGGCGGATCGTGTCGGCCCTCCGCGTTCACCGGTCCTGCCATCAAAGCAATTAAGTGTGCCCGGATTCGCGTGGCGAGCGTTCCACACGGGTACCTGCTGGCATCCGGCCTTGGTCGCAGCACGCGTAGCAATTGTAGCCTGGATTGAGCGCGGCGAAATCCGGGGGGCGCTCCGGTCCGTGCGGCAAGGCGGTCCCTGGGTTTCGCTGCCACTCAACCCAGGCTACAGCTTTACGCGATCAGAACTCCCGGCCGATGGCGCGATCGACCGAATAGGGGCCGCCGCCGCGGATCAGGAAATGGATAGCCACCGCCAGTATGAGCAGCGAATATTCGCTGCCACCCTTGGTCCAGAAGAATCCACCGACCTTCGAGGTATAATATACAGCGTTGACCATGAAGATCACGATGGCAAGCGCCGCCGGCCGCGTGGCCAGCCCGATCGCCAACAAGATGCCCGCACCGAATTCGGTTAGTCCAACGAGCGTTCCCCACAGCATGCCCGGGCTATATCCGATCCGATCGAAGAACTGTGCGTTGGCCGTCAACCCGGTCCCTCCGAACCATCCGAATAGTTTTTGGCATCCATGCGGAATGAGAATTGCCCCCGTGACAATGCGCAGGATCGGCACCGCGCAGTCGTGGACTTTTGCGTAAATGCTGCCCAACCCGGGTATGTACAATTGAGCCCGTCGCTCATCACTCATGCGCCCCTCCCCCATCGCGATTTCGCGTGCCCCGCGCGGTTGTGCAAACCGGCGCTGCCGATTCTTACTGAGGAAGCCGCCCGCCACAACACGAAATATTCTCGCGGAAACAACGAGTAAGAAATTAAACCGGGCGTGTTACCGTAATGCACCATTAACGCTGCTAGCAGTCACCCCTGCTGAGTGCTAAAATTTTTCGTCCTCCCCCTTGTGCTTGGGTGCATTGCGTCCTAAATCGCGCGGCGAGGGGTGCGGGCGGTGGGACGTCCGTGCCCGTCATTGGGAAAATCCGTCCATCATCAATTGCTTAGGAGGACAGCATGAAGTTTCGTCCGCTTCACGACCGCGTCGTCGTCAAGCGCATCGACGCTGAAGAGAAGAGCGCCGGCGGCATCATCATCCCGGACAGCGCAAGGGAAAAACCCTCTCAGGGAGAAGTCATCGCTGTCGGGCCCGGTGGCCGCGATGAGGCGGGCAAGCTGGTTCCGCTCGATGTGCAAGTCGGTAACCGCGTTCTGTTCGGCAAGTGGTCGGGGACCGAGGTCAAGATCGATGGCGTCGAGTACCTCATCATGAAGGAAAGCGACATCATGGGGGTCCTTGAGGAAACCCAGAGCAAGAAGAAGGCCGCCTGACACGCTTAGGCAATCGACATTTCTCCTGATACATGAACGGGATACTTTGAGCGGGCATGGGCGGATGCGTGCATTGGCCCCAATGGCCTCGCCAAAACGCCTGATCAGGTCGCGGGAGAACATTCTTCAGGAGCAATGAGACATGGCTGCCAAGGAAGTAAAATTTTCGGTTGAAGCGCGCGACAAGATGCTGCGCGGCGTCGAAATTCTCGCCAACGCCGTGAAGGTAACCCTCGGCCCCAAGGGCCGCAATGTCGTGCTGGACAAGGCCTACGGCGCTCCGCGCGTCACCAAGGACGGCGTCACAGTCGCCAAGGAGATCGAGCTGGAGGACAAGTTCGAGAACATGGGTGCCCAGATGGTGCGCGAAGTCGCGAGCAAGACCTCCGATCTCGCGGGCGACGGCACCACAACCGCAACGGTGCTGGCGCACGCGATCGTGAGGGAAGGTTCGAAGGCGGTTGCCGCCGGTATGAACCCAATGGACCTCAAGCGCGGCGTCGATCTGGCGGTCGAGGCGATCGTTAAGGATCTGGAGGCCAACTCCAAGAAAGTCACTTCGAACGAGGAGATCGCCCAGGTCGGCACCATCTCGGCCAATGGCGATGCCGAAATCGGCCGCTTTCTCGCCGAGGCGATGAAGAAGGTCGGCAACGAGGGCGTCATCACGGTCGAGGAGGCGAAGTCGCTGGAGACCGAGCTCGACGTGGTCGAAGGCATGCAGTTCGACCGCGGCTACATCTCGCCCTATTTCATCACCAACGCCGACAAAATGCGCGTCGAGATGGAAGACGCCTACATCCTGATCAACGAGAAGAAGCTGGCGGGTCTTCAGGAACTGCTGCCGCTGCTCGAGGCCGTGGTGCAGAGCAGCAAGCCGCTGGTGATCATTGCCGAGGATGTCGAAGGCGAAGCGCTCGCTACGCTGGTGGTCAACAAGCTGCGCGGCGGCCTCAAGGTCGCGGCGGTCAAGGCGCCCGGCTTTGGCGATCGCCGTAAAGCCATGCTGCAGGATATCGCGATCCTGACCGGCGGCCAGGCGATCTCGGAAGACCTCGGCATCAAGCTTGAGAACGTGACGCTCAACATGCTGGGCCGCGCCAAGAAGGTGATGATCGAGAAGGAGGACACCACGATTGTCAACGGCGCCGGCAAGAAGGCCGACATCGAGGCACGCGTCGCCCAGATCAAGGCGCAGATCGAGGAGACCACCTCCGACTATGATCGCGAAAAGCTCCAGGAGCGGCTCGCCAAGCTGGCAGGCGGCGTTGCGGTGATCCGCGTCGGCGGCGCCACCGAGGTCGAGGTGAAGGAGCGCAAGGATCGCGTTGACGATGCCATGCACGCGACCCGTGCCGCGGTCGAGGAAGGCATTCTGCCGGGCGGCGGCGTTGCGTTGCTGCGCGCCATCAAGGCGATCGAGAGGATCCGCACCTCCAACGACGACCAGAAGACCGGCGTGGAAATCGTCCGCAAGGCGTTGTCCTGGCCGGCGCGTCAGATCGCCATCAATTCCGGCGAGGACGGCTCCGTCGTGGTCGGCAAGATTCTCGACAAGGAGCAGTACAACTTCGGCTTCGACGCCCAGAACGGCGAGTACGGCAACCTCATGACCAAGGGCATCATCGACCCCACCAAGGTGGTGCGCTGCGCCCTGCAGGACGCCGCCTCGATCGCCGGGCTCCTGATCACCACCGAAGCGATGGTGGCCGAAATGCCGAAGAAGCAGCCCCCGGCGCCGGCGATGCCGCCCGGCGGCGGAATGGACTACTGATCCGCACGCGATCGCAACACATACGAAGGCCCGGGTGCAAGCCCGGGCCTTTGTTTTTATGGCGCCAAAGGCGGTTCTTGCGACCAATGCGTTGCGATGTACTTACCCATAGCAAGGTGAGGCGATCATGAACATCCAGCCCGACCAGCGCATAAGCAAGGCCGCGTTCATCGGATGGGGCGCTACCGAGGAGGAGCGGTATGAGCTGGTCCGGAGGTCGCGTCGTCATGATGCCCCGTCCGCAGCTGGCCCAGGGGCTTATTGTGGGCAATCTGTACGTCGCTTTGCGAAGCCGGCTCGACCGAAAGCAATGGGTCGTCATCCAGGAGTACGGATTGGATGCTCGCTCCGATACCCTGCGCTATCCCGACATTGTAGTGGATCGCGCGGACGGTCGGGCGAAAGCCTACGTGCCACGGCTCCGGTTCTGGTAGCCGAAGTCCTTTCGCCGGCGAGCGTCGAAATCGATCTTGGCGACAAGAGGGCGGAGTATCTACGGATTCCAAGCCTTCTCGCCTACGTCGTGTTATCCCAAGACGAACCAAAGGCGTGGATTTGGACTCGGAAAGAGGGTGGCTTCCAGCTGGAACCTGAGATCCTCGACGGGGCTGAATCGTCCATTCGCGTGGCCGCGTTGAAAGTCGAATTACCGTTATCGGAAGTGTATGCTGACGTAGAATTCGACTGAGGGTCGGCGCCGGCAGTTCGGCGTGAGCTCGTTGCTTGCGCTCATAGTCACCCCCGCGTCTGCGATAGCCGCAGCGCGGTCCACTGACTCGGCGACATGCAGACCACGACACAGACAGACCGCTTACTCGACGCCATCACCGTGGTAATGCAGAGCGATTGGGCGCCCTAAAAATGCCGACGACCACGAATCCGGGAGGTGCGCGTACATCCGGCGTCACTCACCCAAAATCGTGGCCGCAACAGCAAGCGTACCTTTCGGCACCATTCTCGCCTGAGATGATAGTATAAGCGAGAATTTGGATTTTGCAAGCACGCGGATGAAAATTGCCGCGGTATGTCAGCGTTTCAGCGCTGCAGGGCACGGATCGATACAGGATCGAAGGCAGATGGCTAAATCCGAGCAGGTCAACAAGCATGTCCACGTCGGCATCGGCGGATGGACTTTTGCGCCATGGCGCGGCGTGTTCTATCCCGAAGGCCTGCCGCACGCGAAGGAGCTCAGCTACGCGGCGAGCCACCTCACCTCGATCGAGATCAACGGCACTTTCTATCGCACGCAATCGCCTGCGACCTTCCGCAAATGGGCGTCGGAGGTACCGAAAGACTTTATCTTCTCGGTGAAAGGGCCTCGGTTCGTCACTCATAGACGCGACCTCAAAGACGCAGGCCAGTCGATCGATCACTTTCTCAACTCCGGCGTGCTGGAACTTGGCGATCATCTCGGGCCCCTGCTGTGGCAGTTCCCGCCGTTCAAGAAATTCGACGAAACCGATTTCGGGAGCTTTCTCGAATTGCTGCCCAAGGAGTTTCACGGACACCGGCTCCGCCACGTCGTCGAGGTCCGTCACGCGAGCTTTTGCGTTCCCGAATTCATCCGCTTGCTGCGCAAATTCGAGACTCCGGTCGTGTTCAGCGAACATGAGACCTATCCGGCCATCGCGGATGTCGCCGCAGATTTTCTGTATTTGCGCCTCCAGAAGGGCGATGACTCCATTGCGACCGCCTATCCGGAAAGCGCGATTGCCGATTGGGCAGCGTGCCTGCGGGCGTGGCTTACCGGCAAGCCCCCCGCCGACCTGCCTCACATCGAAGCCACGCCCGCGAAAATCAAACCGCGCGACGTATTCGTCTACTTCATTCACGAGGGGAAAGTACGCGCACCGGCCGGAGCAATGGCGCTGATAGAGAAGTTGAACGCTGAGGGCGCGTCCAGAAACGCTTAGAGCGCATTGCCACTCTAATACCCGTTAAGCGTCTTTCCCACGCTCGACCTGGCTATCCGTCTTCATGCGAATATGGGCGGACCAACGCCAGTGAGATGTACCTTCATCTGCTGCACCGGACAGGCCCAGCCGAAACCGAAACCACCGTCATCGTTCGTTCATGATAACCTGAGAGACCACGACATAATGACGCTAGCATTTTCGACTCTCACACGTCTGGAACATACATCCAAGAGGTATGCACCGTTTTCGTGCGTGCGATTTTGTTCCTCGGCACGCCGACGCGTAAGATGCGTGCCAAGCATCAGATTCGATGGTGAGATGGATGCGAAAGAATTCCCTGGCAGTTGTCAGCCATATCGGTCCGGCGCCGCGCGGCGACAAAATTTCGGCTCCGCATGCGCTGGCGGCACCGGCGGCGCTTGGTCAGCCGACGCGGCTGAATATCTTCTGGCTGCTCATGCGGCGCGAGCCCGACGGCGCGCCGGCCGGAGCAATCGCCCATACGATCGGCTGCGCGCACAACACGCTCTCCACGCATCTCAGCATTCTGGCGCGTTCCGGCCTGATCCGCGGCGCTCGCGACGGCCGCTCGATCATCTATCGCGCCGATGTCGAGATGATGCGTTCGCTGATTGCTTTCCTGGTGGACGACTGCTGCGACGGACACCCGGAGCTTTGCAGCTTCGGTGAAGGTTTGCGTAACAGCAGTTGTTGTCCCCCACATCAAAGAGCAACCAGCGTAGGAAGTAGCCATGCGAAGTGCCGACCGGGATCATCCGTTCAACGTGCTCTTTCTGTGCACCGGCAATTCGGCGCGGTCGATCATTGTCGAAGCCATCCTCAACCGCGCAGGCCAGGGCAAATTCCGCGCCTATTCCGCGGGAAGTCATCCCAAAGGTCAGATCCATCCCTATGCGCTGCAACTGCTGGAACGGCTGCATTACGACATTCGCGGCTTGCGCTCGAAAAGCTGGGGGGAGTTTGCCCGGCCCGACGCCCCCAAGCTGGATTTCGTGTTCACGGTGTGCGACAACGCTGCGGCGGAGACGTGCCCCGTATGGCCGGGGCAGCCTATGACCGCCCATTGGGGCATACCCGATCCGGCGGAAGCGACGGGCAACGAAGCGGAAGTGCGGCTCGCCTTTGCCGATGCACTGCGGATGCTGACGAACCGGATCAATATCTTCATCAGTCTCCCGATACGCTCGCTCGATCAGCTCGCCCTGCAAAGGCGGCTCGATGCCATCGGCAAGACGAAAGATGTAGACCAGGCATCTGGAACGGCGGCCGAATGAGCGACCGCGCATATCCCCTGGCGCATCGTCTTCTTGCGGAAGCTCTCGGCACCGCCATTCTGGTTGCGACCGTCGTCGGCTCCGGCATCATGGCCGAGCGTCTGTCCGGCGGCAATCAGGCGATTGCGCTCCTTGGCAACACCATTCCGACCGGGGCCATTCTGGTCGTGCTCATTACGATTTTCGGTCCGATTTCGGGAGCGCATTTCAATCCGGCCGTGACGCTCGTGTTTGCGGCGCGCGAAGGCCTCTGGACGGAAGTTGCGCCTTACATCCTAGTCCAATGCGCCGGCGGCATCGCGGGGACCGTACTGGCGCATCTGATGTTTGACCTTGCACCGATCATGATCGGCACGACCGCACGGAGCGGGCCGTCACAGTGGCTTGCGGAAGCGGTGGCGACCTTCAGCCTTGTGCTGACGATTCTCGGCGGCCTACGCTTTTCGCCACAAGCCATTCCGTGGTTGGTCGGTCTCGTGATCACGGCCGCCTACTGGTTCACGGCGTCCACCTCCTTTGCCAACCCGGCGGTAACGCTCGCGCGCGGTTTTACGACTACATTTGCCGGGATCGCGATCAATCATGTCCCTGCGTTCTTGGTTGCGCAACTGATCGGGGCGGCGATCGGCTCGGTCGTGGCGTCCGTGCTGTTCGGATCGCCGATCCCGTCGAAAGGCAAATGAGGACGCGTATCGACCTGGGGCCATAGTCTAGACTTGGTGCCTCGGTCAGCAGTAGTATGCCCCAATCCAGTGCAAACGGAGATGACCCATGAAGCTTGCATTAGTCACGGCACTTGTCCTCGCCTCGGGTGGGGTCGCATATGCGGGGTTCTGCATGTTCTGCCCGTGGTGAGAGCGGACACAAGAGCCACTGCGGCCCGGCTCAGCCGGGCTTATTTTTCGGAGGCAGTCAGTCGTCCAAACTTCAAAATGAGGCACTACCCGCGTTAGGGCCGCTGTTCGCCCGTGGATATCAAGAAAATCAACCGCAAGTGCGTCTCCTCTGCGCGAATTGATTTACCTGCTGGACCGGCACAGCCTAAAAATGCCTCACGATCCGTCAGCACTGCTGCTTTACGGCAGCGGTCGCCTTGGATAGGTTTACCCCGCGCTGGGCAGGCACCCGTGTCCTAAGATGAGCTTTGACGATCCGCATTGATCTTCGAGATCAAAGCCGCTTGGGACCAATTCTGGGAGGAGAGGTATGAAAATCCAACTAGGGACGTTGTTTATAACATCGGCCGTGCTGGTCGGGCCGGCTATGGCGCAAAACGCCGGGCCAACCCCGGCGCAAACCGCCGCTAAAAGCCTGTTGCAAGCCGCCGACAAGGCAATCGGCGCAAGCAGCGTCAAGTCCTTCATAAATGCCGCCACAGGGTGGATGGGCTACCCGGGCCAGCAGTTCGCCCAAGGTGACCTGCCGCGCTCGGACGTGAAGAGCTTTACCTTCACCGAAGACATCCCCAGCAAGTCCGCCAAATGGGAGTATGTGCGCGTCCAGGGTAACCAGCCGATACAGGGCGGCGGCGCCGGGTTCCCGGTCCGAGGTGAGGCGAACTTTACTGAGTTTGTCGCCAGCGATTTCGGCTGGAACCTGAATCCACAAGGACAGCCCGCTGCAATTTTCCCGCGGGACGCCGGGAATCGGCAGCTCAGGCTGTGGCTCCACCCCGTCACCTTCATCCAGGCTGCCCTCGCGGACAATAATGCGGCGCTTACCGAACGGTATTTCGCTCGGCAAGACCGTACCGTTAAGGTCGTGGCATTTACGACCAAGGTCTGCGATCGGCCACAACCACAGTGCACCCGCCGGGTGACCGGCGAGTTCAACAACGACAACATGCTTGAGCGGGTGGTCACCTGGTTTGCCGACCCGGTCATGGGCGACGAAATGGTCGAATTCCGCTGGAGCGACTATCGCGACGTAGGCGGCGGGGTAAAGATGCCGTTCCGGCTTCACGCCCATGTGGGCGATCATCCTCTGATCCCCGGCGGGCATAACTTCCTGAATCTGCAGATGAGCGACGTCAAGGTGAATATCGCGAATGCCGCGCAGACGGTTCCCGACGCCGTGCGCAATGCCCCGTCGGCCCAGCAACAGCGCGCCGTGGTCGCGACGACCCTTGCTCCCGGCGTCGTGCTGATGGGCGGCGGCTCGCATAACAGCGTCGCCGTCGAGTTCAAGGACTTCGTCACGGTCATCGAGGCGCCGCTCGACCAGCCACGCTCGCTCGCCGTGATCGCAGAAGTCAAAAAGACCTTCCCCAACAAGCCGATCCGCTATGTCGTGAACACTCACAATCACTTCGACCATCTGGGTGGGATACGCACGTACGTGGCGGAAGGCGCGACGGTTATCACGGATGACCGCAACAGGGACTTCTATCACCAGGTCGTCCTGGCGCCGCAGCCGCGGTCGCTCCTGCCTGACCGGCTGTCGCAACGGCCGTTTGCGCCCACGGGCCCCGGTCAGCTGATGCTGCAGACGTTCACGGACAACTACACGATCACCGATGGGCAGCAGAGGATCGAAGTGCACTCCATCGAGCAATTCAATCACAGCAACAACATGAACATCGTGTATCTGCCGAAGGAGAAGATCGTCATCAACGCCGACATGTACGGGCCGCCGGCGGCGGGCGGAACACTTCCCTTCGTCAGCCCGAACGCCATTGCGCTCTATCGCAATATCAAGCGGCTGAAGCTTGACGTGGCGCAACACGTGCCGATCCATGGCAATCCCGGATCGCAAGCCGACTTCGAGCGGATCGTGGGACCCGAGGCGGCGCGCGCGCCACAACCAGGCGGCGGCTGATAGGCGCCTGAGCGCAGAATAAGTTCCGCACTTCACGCCTCGTAACCCGCATGGCCGGCTTAATGCCGGCCATGCACTATGTTGGTGCCAGGGCAGATTGTAACCGGTTTTGGGCATGCGCCGAATTCAACAACAGCACCTTGGCCGGGCCGATTTGGAACCGCTTTGAGAGCAGGTGATTTTACTGCAGGTTTGCCGGGCTCGCGCTAGAGCCAACTCCGCGGAATGATAAGTCGAGAATGCTGCAGGTTGGTGTTACTCGCACAGAATTCCATTTGTGGGCCGAGTGGAAGCGGCCGGAGGTGGAGAAGACAGAGCCGAAGCCGCAGCGCGAACTTGAGAAAGTGCAACGAACGTGGCCGCTCGCACGGCAAAAATGCCGCCAACTCGGCATAGATCCAAGTACGCCCGTTCTGTTATGCCTTTCGCGAGGTTTTCGGCCTTAGTTGCCTGCCACTCTTTCTGACAATCAGTAATCGTCCTGTGTTGAGCCATCCCCTGCGATGAGAGGGCCAGGAGAGCGATCATCGCAGTACCGACAACAGCAACCAATCTCATTTTACCCTAGCTCTCATTTGCTGATTCGGCCCGGACCCTCGTCGAGCACGGTGGCCGTTCTATGACGGATCGCGACAAGATGCGTGTATTGCGGCAAGATGGGGGTGGAAGAGATTTCTGCCGGCGAACATAAATCGTCGGTTGATCACTTCACCTCCTAGCGTCGTCGCCGGGCTTGTCCCCGCCAGAGACCAAAGTCGGGGTGGCCAGGGCAAGCCCGGGTGCCTACCTGACCATAACGCGCGCTACCGCCGGAGCGCGCCGATCCTCTCGTACAACTCGTCAAGGAACGGGATGGCCCGCCTGCCTAGCAGGTCGTCGGCGCGGGAGCTGTAGGTTGCAAACACCTGGTTTGCCGGATGTGCAACCGCCATGCTGGCAATCGCATCCTTCTTTTCATTCACGTAGTTTTTGCTCCGCGGCAGGATCTGTCCGTAAAGAACATGCAAAATGAGAAACTCATCCGATGAAGATTCCATGAAGATGGAAACCGCCAGCAACATGAAGACATTGTTCAGTCGCTCGTGGGCTGCCTGGAGGTTCAGTTCCACATACGCATAGGACTCGATCTGTTCGGCATCATCCGATGAAAGGTTGTGGAGTGCCGAACCGACGTCGTTTTCGAAGGATTGGATTGCCTCGTTTATGCTGGCCAGTCGAGACGTGTCATGCTCGTCAAAAACAGCGGCGTCGGCGGAAAACGTTGTCAATACGCCGATCGCAACCGCGCACGCGGTTGCCGCGAGCCGCATATTCACTTTGGTGTCCACTTGTGCGAATCCTCAACTCGAAAGCAACATGCGCACTGTTCCATACCTGCTGCCGCCGTTTCAACGCCCTTGATTTGTGCATGGGAGGTGGTCGCTTGTCGGCAGTGGCCGACTGTGGCTGGCAAAATGGCTGGACGCTGGGTACGATTAAGTACCCGAATCCGCCACGTTTTGCCGATCAAAGAGAACCCTTGTGAAAAAAAGGACCACAAAGAGGAAGATGCCAGCACTACGGGCGCCGCTGCGGGAACGGATTCTCGGTGCCGCGTTTTGCGCCTTCCAGGAAAATGGTTATGCGGGCGCCAGCATGCTCGAGATCGCGACGCGCGCCAAGGTGTCCAAACGCGAGCTCTACGCCGTTTGCGAGGATAAGGCGGCGCTGCTCCGAGACGCTATCGCGGAGCGCGCCCAACGCATGCGGCTTCCGCTCGAACTTCCCGCTCCGAAAAATCGCGAAGCGCTCGCGGCGACGCTTACCGCCTTCGGCACGGCCCTCTTGCGCGGAGTCTGCGATCCGGCTGTGCGGGCCGTTTATTGGCTCGCCATTTCGGAATCCGACAAGACGCCCGAGGTGGCAAGACTGCTCGATAAGGTCGGCCGTGGCGCCAGCAGAGCGGCCCTGGCGCAAACTTTGACGCGGGCACAAGCCGACGGTTTGATCACAGCGGGCGAGCCGGTGATGATGGCCGTGGAGTTCTGCGCCTTACTTTGGGGCGATCTGTTGCTGCAACTGCTGTTGCGCGTTGCCGACCCGCCGACACAGCAAGCCATGCAACAAAAGGCGCGGGACGCGACGGAAAAGTTTCTGAGACTCTATCCCGCGCCGTCCGGCGTCTAGCAAAAAGTCCTTGACTGGTCCCGGGCGGTACCGTAGCGTCGCCGCTCTGGTACTGATAAGTACCAAATCGCATCATACCCCGCCGATGGAGTAAGGAGGTCGTTATGACCAAAGGTCGCGATTACGTGATCGCCGCGTCGTTCACTGCCCTGGCCTACTTTGCGTTATCTGCGCCGTCTCGCGCCCAGGGGCTGCTGCCCGGTCAACCGGAGTTTGCAAAGGCTCTCGCCGAGGCGGCCAAAGCCTCGCCGGGCTGTCTCGGAATCCAAACCGGGCGAACCGCCAACGGCACCAACGTGATCTTCGCATGGTTCGAGAACAAGCAGGCGCTGGTGACGTGGTACAAGTCGAATTTCCATCAATGGGCCATGAAGACGGCATTTCCAAATCAGCGCTTCAATCGAGAACCGCTGCCCGACGTGGCGGACAACAGCGGACAAATTCTCGCCCTCGTCACACTGAAGCTGGCCGATACTCCACTGGAGGGCTCGCCGATCCCGATCGAGACGATCGGGATTGAACTCTACACGCCCCTGCCGGACGGAGTTGGGGTTGGCGGGCGGTTCGCACCGCAATCCATCCGGATTCCAGGGTTCCGACAATTCGATCTAAGGACGGCTGTTGGACAACCCCAGTGAGCCGAGATCTGCCTGACAAATTTGACCATAGGCGGCCGGTCTCAGTCGTGCAGGTACTGAGCCAGCGCGCCGGAGAGCGAAGGAGACGCAAGGATGACAAGGAAAATATGGAAGCTGGCTACCGCAGCCTCGTGTTATGCGCTGGCGCTGACTGCAGCCGGCGCGGCGGACCTTACAGTGAGCGTGAGCGGCATTCGCAACGCGAGCGGTTCGGTTTCGGCCGGCATCTACAACAGTGAAAGCACCTTTACAAAAGCCCCTGAGGCTTTTGCTCTGATCCGAATCAAGGCGACGCCGGGAACCATTGGATTCACTCTTCATGATCTGCCGCCGGGGCGATATGCAGTGGCGGCTTATCACGATGAAAACGGCAACGGCAGACTTGATTTTGACCCGACCGGAGTTCCGACCGAGGGCTACGGCGTGTCCAACAATACGCGCAATCCGCAAGCTCCCCCGGAGTTTGCCAAAGCCGCGTTCGAGCTTCGGGATCGGAGCAAGTCCATCGCCGTGAACATCGACTATTGATCGGACAATCACGTTTCTTCGATCGGCAGTCCGGACGCGGCGTCACTGGACGTCCGCTTTTTGCTGGCCATGACACCGAAGTGATCACGAACGGCGATCGTTGACACCCCGATCTCGCGCGTCCACTATCCGGACTTGGCGGAAACAAAACTGCGAACCGTGTGATTGCGCGCCACGGCCGTTCGCGCCCGCCCAAGGAATTGTTTGGTTCGTCCAAACGACGAAGCATCCAGATCAGGGAGGAGATCGACCCATGATGACCCGGCGCCGGTTTGTCTGTGCAGCCGCCGCGGGCGCTGCAATGTTCGCCCGCATCCCGAACGTGCTGGCGGCGACCTATGATCTGGTCGTCAAGGGTGGGCGCGTTATCGACCCATCGCTTGGCATCGACGCGGTCCGCGACGTGGCGATTGCCGGCGGCCGCATTGCGGCCGTCGAAGAGAACATCTCGGCGGAGGCCACCGAGACGATCGATGCCCGCGGCAAGCTTGTGGTGCCGGGCCTGGTCGATATCCATTCCCATGCCGCCCGCACCAAGGAAGGTCCGCCGCTCTGCCTGTTGGACGGCGTCACCGGGTTCGTTGATGCGGGATCGTTCGGCGCCGATGGCATCGACCAGGGGGCTGCCAATGTGAAGGCGGGGCCGAACGTCGGCCGCCTGTTGATCAACATCGCGCGAACCGGCGTTGCTCAAGGCGGCGAGTTGCACGACCTGAGCCGCGCCGATGTCTCCCTGGCGCGCGGCGCGATCGCGCGCAATCGCGATGTCGTCATCGGCGTCAAGGCACGACTGTCGAACAACGTGGCCGACACCGGCGATCTGGAAGCGCTCAGGCGCGCCCAGGAAGCCGCTGCCCCATTCGATCTACCGGTCATGATCCACATCGGACAGTCGTATTCGCCGTTGCGCGCAATCCTCCCTCTGCTCAAGCGCGGCGACATCGTCACCCATATGTATGCGCCGGCGCCGAATGGCATTCTCGACGACAATGGCCGCGTGCTGCCCGATGTGCTGGCCGCCCGCCGCCGCGGCATCTGGTTCGATTTCGGCAACGGAGTGGCCGACCACTTCAACTGGGACGTGGTTGAGCGCGCCATGAAGCAGGGCTTTGCGCCCGATACCGTTTCGACCGACTGGAATACCATGTCGCGCACCACCGGGGTCGTCGATTTCCCGAACGTCATGTCGAAGTTCCTCATGTTCGGCATGCCGCTCGATCAGGTGATCGCGCGCGCGACTGTCAATGCGGCGCGCGTGTTCGAGGCGTTCAACGACCGCGGCACGCTCAACGTTGGCGCGCCTGCCGATGTCGCGGTGCTGGAGTTGCGGGAGGGGTCGTTCGAATTCCTCGACAACTATCAGGGTAAGAGGACCGGTAAGCAACGCCTGTTCCCCGTCGCCACTGTGGTCGCCGGCAAGAAGGCGCCGCCCCGGGCGTAGGAACCAGAGGTACTCGTAGGATGGGTTGAGCCCTTGCGAAACCCTTCACGGATTGTGTATTCGGCGCGGCCGCTGATGGGTTTCGCTCGCGCTCAACCCATCCTACACTCTCGTTTCGAACGGCGCGCTGAACCGGACGTGAGCCGCTCTGATCGATGGGAGGGCGCTATGAAAAACATGTTCCCAATGAAATCACTCACATGTCTCCTCGGCGCGCTCGTGCTCTGTCCGGACGCAAGCCTCGCACAGGCCGTGCCGCCGCCCGACCATCCGGCCGTCACCGTCAAGGGACAGACCTATACGCCACGTTCGATATTGGCGCGTAACATGGGCACGGAGGCCGACCGCGTAACGGCATTTCCGCCCCACCGGATCGTCGGCAACATCTACTACGTCGGCACCAATACGCTCAGCTCGTTTCTCGTCGTGACGCCGCAAGGACATTTCCTGATCGACAGCACATACGAACGCAACGTGCCAACGATCGAGAAGTCGGTGACGCAACTCGGGTTCAAGTTCTCCGACGTCAAGATACTGCTGGGCAATCACGCCCATGGGGATCACCAGGAAGGTGATGCCCTGGTCAAGCAGATGACCAGTGCGCAGGTAATGGCAATGGCCGAGGACGTGCCCTTGTTGCAGGCGATGAAGCCCGGCGGCAAGGAGCACCCGATCGACAAGGTCCTTCACGATGGAGACCCGGTGACGCTGGGTGACACGACGCTCGTCGCGCATCTAACGCCGGGTCACACGCCCGGCTGCACGACCTGGACCGCGACGGCCCAGGAGGGTGGGAAAACTTATAACGTGATGTTCGGATGTAGTCTGCGCCCGCCCGCAGTCTTGACGCCCGCGCTGATCGAGCAGTTCACACGCGCATTCAACACCGTGCGTGCGCTCCCTTGTGACGTGCAGCTCGGCGATCACGGCGCCCAATACGCGATGCAGGAGAAACACGCAAAACTCAAGGATGGCGGACCTAATCCCTTCATTGACCCCGCCAGCTGTACACTGGAGGCGGACGTCCAGGAGGCTATGTTCCACGCCATCCTGGCGGAGCAGCAGCAGGCTGCTCGGCCATAGCACGGACGCTGCAGTACGTTGATAGATGTAACGCCGCTCTCTTTCACTCTCCCCGCTTGCGGGGAGAGTGAGCGGCACCCATCCAGTGGTTCCCTTTCATCGAAACACCTGCATTTTATGAAATCGTGAAACGCCTGTTCACCATCGGCTACGAGCAATCCACCCCGAACGCATTTTTCGATGCGCTGACGCACGCAAAGGTAGGTCTCCTGGTCGACGTGCGCGCGGTCGCGGCATCGCGCCGGCCTGGGTTTTCAAAACGCCAGCTCGCTGCCGGCCTCGATGAGCACAACATTGGCTATGTACATCTGCAAAAACTCGGTACACCGAAGGAGGGGCGGCTTGCGGCGCGCAGCGGACATGCGGACAAGATGCTGCGGATTTTCGAGCGCCATCTGAAAATGCCCGAGGCACAGCACGAGCTTGACGAACTGACCGCGCTCGCCAAAGCTTCACCCGGGCGATCGGGTCGGCCGCTCTGCCTGCTCTGCTACGAACGCGACCCCGCCTATTGCCACCGGCAGCGGCTCGCCGACGAACTTCACGCCCGCCTCGGACTCAAGGTCGAGCATCTGTTCTGCGCGCCAGTTTAGGCCTGGTCGCATGAGCATCGGGAGAAGACGCTTCGTTTCCCTTCTCGGCAGCGCCATCATGGCGATGCCGCGTGCCGCCGCGACACAACCGCGACAACTGCCGCTTATCGGATTCCTGCACGCCGCAACGGTTGAGAGCTACGCATCCAATGCTGCCGGGTTCGCCCGGGGCCTGGAGGAGTCAGGTTTCGTGGAAGCGCAGAACCTGGCTGTCGCATACCACTTTGCCAATGGCCGGCTCGGCCAGCTGCCGATGCTCGCCGCTGATCTTGTCAGCACGCCGGTGGCTCTGATCGTCGCCGGCGGGGCCGCTGCAGGCCTCGCCGCGAAGGCGGCCAGTTCCACCATTCCAATCGTCCTCATGTCCGGTTCCGATCCGGCCAAGCTGGGCCTCGTCGATAGCCTGAGCCGTCCGGGCGGCAATGTGACGGGCGTGACCTTCACGGCCGCCGGGCTGATGAGCAAAAGGCTCGACCTCCTGCGCGAATTGATTCCCCGTGCGACGACAATCGGCTATCTCGCCGAAGATCGGCACGTTTACGCTTCCGACTCGCCATTATTGCGAGCGATCGAAGAACTCAAGAGCGAAATGCTTGCCGCGTCGGGCGCGTCGGGCTGGCAAGTCATTGTGGCGGAGATCGACGCCAGCCGCGACTACGAAACGGCCTTTGCCACCTTCGCCGAACGGCGTGTCGAAGCCGTGCTTGTTGCTCCATCTGCAATTTTCGCCAGCGATAACGACGATATTGTTGCGCTGACTTTACGCCATGAAATTCCGACCATGTTCGAACGCCGCGCCGATGTCATCGCCGCCGGACTGGTCAGCTACGGCGCCGACCGAACGGAAGCCTGGCGCCGAGGCGGCAATCATGTCGGCCAGATTCTCAAGGGCGCGAAGCCGGCGGACATGCCGGTGATTCAAACGACCCGGCTAGAGCTGGTTATCAATCTGCCGATCGCCAAATCGCTGAATCTCACGATTCCGCCAGGGCTGCTCGCGCAGGCGGACGAAGTGATCCGATGAACATTTGTGATATTTGGCGTAATTTGAGCCACTGAGGCCGCAAGCTGTACGCGGCTTCGCTGCCATCATCCAGCAGAATCCGAACAAAATAGCGGTTTTCCCCAAGCCTCGATGTGGCAAGCCTCATTTTAGCCAAAGTCTTTAACCGACTATTGGTCGGGGTGCTGCGCCATAGCTTGTATTTTCGTCATCTTGGATGGGCGGGACGCGGTGCACCCACGCACCGACAGGGTGGATCATGAACAGCTTTGGCCTTGACCACGCCGCCGTTAAGCGGGGGCTCGTGCTTGTCGCCAGCATGCTGGCTTTTCTGGTTGTGGTCGCCTCAGTCCGCTCCGCATACGCTGCGCCGGACGCGATCACGCCGGTTGAGGATTTTTCCCGCGAACTCGACAAGCTCAAGAAAAGCTTCGGCGATCTCGGCAAGAAGATCGACGACAGCGCCAGGATGATCGACGGCTTGAGCGATCCAAACAAGGCGAAGAAGGAGATCGAGGAACTGCGGGCCGAGGTTGGCTCACTGCTTGCTGTCGTCGCGGACAACGGTGCCCTTGATAAGCTTGGCGACAAAGCGCTCGCGCGTGCCCGCGACAAGCTCAGGGAACTGGAGCAGGACAACCGCTTCAAGCCGGAGGAAAAGAATTTCCTCATCGAGCAATGGCGCAGGCTGAGCGATGGGACCGAGCGCGCCACCCAGGAACTGGGAAGCGCCCGCAGCCGCTTCGCCGAATTGCTGCGTACGCTCCAGGCCAATGAGGATTTCATCGATGAGCTGGTGCAGATTCGCCAGGCCCAGAAGGTGATCGACGTCATCCACCAGCTCACCCGCGATATTCGCGGCGCCTCGGACCAGCTGGAGCGATTGATCCGCGGGATCAAGCCACCCGGGGCCTGAACATGCGTTCGCTTCCGCGAATGTCCGTGATGCGGCTTTTGATAGCCGCGTTGGCGGCGGTCTGCCTTGCGGCCTGCCCGATCAGGGATGTCGGCTATGTGGAGATCAACACCGTTCCGGCCGCAGCCACGGCCGCGCTCTATCTCAACTTCGTCAAGCTCGATCCGTTGAAGAACGGCACCGCCGTGCTACGTCAGAGTGTCGGCATCGCCAAGCTGGCCATCGAAGGCAAGGACGGGCATATCGCCATGCTCTGCGAAATCGAGGTGCGCAAGGATCGCATCACCACTGTCACGATCTCCGTGCTGGACCGCCCGCCGAGTTGCCAATGCCGCAACAGCGCCGCGACCGCGGACAGGTCGGGCGGGCACCCTTGTGTGGGGTGAGCGAATCACATCGAACTCCCCTTGTGGGGGTCGACCTGCCGCACCGAGTGGGCCGTCGAATGCGGGTGGCGGGTCGGCTTATGGAGCCATACCGGCCATTCGGCTCCGGACCTGGTTGCGACGCGAGAAATGTCCCGCCGCGAGGCCATTATCGGCAAGGACTCGACAGCACTGCGACCGTCGCGCCTATAGAATTACTTACGGTTCCTTCGCGCGCCTTTTCAATTCAGCAAACGCGCGGCCGGCGAAGCGGCCGAGTTTAGTCGCAGCGGAATCGAGCTCCTCGGCGTGATTGGTGCGGCCCGCCTCGAATGCGGTGAACCAGCGGCGGAAGCGGGCGAGTTGATCTGGCGGAAGGCTGGCAACAGCTTCGGCGATTTCTTCGACTTTCATGTGGCGCAGCATAGCACAGGCTGGGTTGAGCGACGGAAAGAGATCGGGCGATTTCGATTGCCGCGGGTGGGGCTATCGAGCTTACGACTTGGCCGTCTTTCCCTGGGCATTCGCAATTACTGAAAGCGCCACCGAGTACATCGAGGCAATGGGTCGAGCTTTCCGTAGCCGGCATCCGACCGGCACGGAAACTATCGAGGGGTAATTATAAGCTGCCGTCTCCGCCGATGGAGTACCACGGGCGAACTTGATCCAAAGGCGACCCGCGCTCGCCCTTAAGGGCCGCATTGACGCCTGACGACAATTGTCCTCATTGATTAGCTATGGAAAGCTTCGAAGACCGAATTCTGTAAACATAGATTTTGGCGTCATCGCACCCCACTACTAATCGCCCGTCGGTTTCACTGAACGTGACCGCTGCGATGCAGTCTGGATGCGGTAGCGTTTGCAGTAATTTACCTGTCTTGATGTCCCATAGACGCACTGTATCATCGCCCGACCCGGATGCCAAAATCCTTCCGTCCGGTGCTATCGCGACCCGCCACACGACTTCATCGTGCCCGTAGAGGACCCGCAAACATTGTCCAGTTTCCAAGTCCCAGATTCGGAGCGTTTGATCTCCCGAAGCTGAAACGAGGAACCTCTCGTCCGGTGTAATTGCAACAGAGTTCACCTCTCCAGTGTGGCCTGTAAAAATTTTGAGGCAACGCAAGGTGTCGATTTCACATGTTCGAACGGTCCGATCAGCGGATACGGAGGCAACTCGGCGGTTATCACGCATGCATGCCACTTTGAGGATTGGCGAAGCATGCAAGGTCAATCTGCTGACTTCAGCCGCGTCTGGGGCCCGCCACAACCGAAGGCAGCCATCTGCTCCTCCCGTTATGAGCGCACTGCCGTCGGGCCGCCATGACACTTTCGCGTCGTCAGAGCCGTGATTTAATGTGGCTAATTGCTCCGCATTCCAGAGACTCCATATGATCACCTCGCGGTCCATGGCCCCCGTCGCTACGCGATAGCCATCACTTGCTATCGATATCGAGCATACGAATGCCTTGTGACCCTTAAGCGTGAAAAGCTCAGAACCGCTAGCAGTATCCCAAACTTTTGCTGTTCGATCATTCGAAGCTGACACAATTCTTCGGCCATCAGGAGTTACTACCACGTCCCACACCATATTGGCGTGACCGCGCAACCGCCGCTCCAAGATGGCAATTCCACTGTTGGGGAGGGCGGAAATTGCCTCTAGCTGACGCTGTTCTCGCTGCTCCTTCCAAGCCCGAAGTATTTCGATAGAAAACACGGTCTCATCCGAATCAATAACCTTTGCGCAGTTCTGGCAAAGCCAAATGCAATTATGCGCAGAGCTTCGCTCTTCCGGGGTGAGCGATTTGTCAAAATGCTTGCCGCCAGGGGCTGCTGCGGTGATGTGAGCGCCGACGCCTATATTGATCACGCCAAGCTCGTCAAACGCCTGGGGTCCAGTTGTGGCGCAACCGCACTCCGGATTCGAACAATGTAGACCAGCGCGCCTGGAGACCGCACGCAACGCGGCCTCGGGAAATTCATCTCTCTTGCCAACCATGACACAATCTGCCGGCTCCCTCCAGCTCGACGCTTTGCATGTGAGACTAGCACGCAAGAAGCCGAGCGGTGATTGGCTGATGTCGGCAATTGGCCCATAGGCGGAGATTCGCACGTCGTACCAGAGCGGTCCGGTTACAAGGGTACTGCTGCCACTGGTACGACCAGAGCCGCACGATCACCCGGAGTTTATGCTGGCCCTATTCCGCCGGCATCTGCGCCGCCGGTGCGCCGTCTCGGCCCCATCGCGGATGATCTTGTCAGCCGATCGGTGGCTTTGATCGTCGCCGGCGGAGCTGCCGCGGGCCTCGCCGCGAGGGCTGTCACCGCCACGATTCCAATCGTTCTCGTATCGGGTTCCGATCCGGCCAGCCTCGGTCTCGCGCCCAGCCTGGGTCCCGGCGGCAACATGACGGGCGGGGCCTTCACCGCCTCCGGGCTGATGGGCAAAAGGCTCTACATGCTGCGCGAGCTGGTTCCGCAGGCGACGACAGCCGGCTATCTCGCCGAAGATGGGCGCGCCTACAATTCCGATTCGCCTTTGTTGCGCAAGATCGAGGAACTCGAGCGCGAAATACTTACCGTGGCAGGCGCATTGGGTGGCAAGTTGTCTTGGCGAAGATCGGCAGCGACCGCGACATGAAGCGGCCTTCGCGACGTTCGTCGTAGGTCGGGCCGACGCCCTGGTCGTCGGCCCATCCCCGGCCTTCGCCAGTGACGTCGACGATATTGTTGCGCTGACCTTACGCCATAAAATTCCGACCATGTCCGAACGTCGCGCCGATGTCATCGCCGCCGGACTGATGAGCTACGGCGCCGCGCAAATGGACGCCTGGCACCAAAGTGATATTATGTCGCCCAGATTCTCAAGGGTGCCAAGCCGGCCGATATGGCGGTGATGCATTCGATCAGGCTCGAGCTCATCATCAACGTGACGATCGCAAAAATCGCTTGACCTCGCAATTCCCCCGCACCTGGTCGCGCAGGCGGATGAGGTGATTCGATGAGCTGCTTACCGGTTGTACGTCCTGAAATAGCGCAAATCGGGCGGCGGCTGATCCTTTTTGGTCGGCATCAAAAGGCCATCGCCGCTACGGAAGTAATGCTCCTGACCGATGGCGACGTGGTTGTTGCCCTCGCCGCAAACCTGGTGGCCGAACCAGATCGGCTTGTCGGTGACGACCCGCTGGTAGATCTTGTTGACCACCCACGGCCGGGTGAGCGCATGGTCAATAGTTGTGATGTCGTCGTGCAGCAGGTTCGGATTGGCCTTGTCGAGATAGATGCGCTCCTTGATTACTGCCTCGTTGTCCGCATGCAACGGGATCCCGGTGGCGTCGTAGACGCGGGGCCCCTTCAGGCCGCGCGTCTCGACCACCAGCGTATCGTACCGGCCGTCGCTGTCCTCATCGAGCCATTGACCGATGGAATAGCCCAAATATTGTGGTTCGGCCGTGGCGGGAGGAAAGTCGCGGCCATCCGTGTAGATGCGGCGATAAAAGTCGTGGTCGCGCTCCATCAGAATATAAGTCGTGCCGGGAGTGACCACGATTTCCATCGGCCCGTAGGCAATCATGACCCGCGGCATGCCCGGCGAAAGGCAAGTCGATGTCGGATCGATACCCTGCCCGCCGAGCGCCTGGTCGGCGAGATTGGCCTCGTAGATCGCCTGATACTCCGGCGTCAACGGTGGTTTCTGTCCGAGGCTGAGGTCCCGGGCCGGGGGCTTGCTGGAGTCGTAGCGAAGTCCTCCATTGCCGCCACTGAGGAGACCCGCGTTGCCGGTGCGGCGCCACTGACCCTTGAGGTCGGGATACTTGCTTTCATCGAACGCCGCGGCGCCGCCAATCATCGCCAGCAATGCGGCCGCGAGCGTGGCTGCACCGATCGAGTTGCGAAAACGCATGCCGTCCTCCCTCCGCAGTACGTGGGCAAAAGGCGCGCAGCGCCGCGCCCATCGGTAGACGGTGGGCACGCTTCGCTTTGCCCACCTACGTTGTGTGCAAAATTCAAATTCTATTCGAGCTGGGGAGTCTTCAGTTCGATCGCACCGGGCTCGGCACGGGAGAGCACGAATACGATGGAATCGACAAAGCGGCCCGGGTCCGGCGAAGCGAAGTCGCCATGCGCCGGAAGCACGGTCGCTTCAAACGTGAAGAGCTTGCCCTTGGTGAAATAGAACGCGCCTGTCGCCCGGCCCTTCTTGTCCGGAAGATCGACAACGATCTTGCGGCCGTAAACGGTGTCCTTGCCCGACTCGACGCGTGCGAACGTGTCCATCAACAGTTTCTTACCGTCCTGGAACATGTATTCCCGTTCACCGAGAATGGTCGCGCCCTCCGCCTGCGCCTGGACGAAACTCATCACGGTTACCTTGTATTCGATATTGTCCTCGGCGGACCGATAAATGATGGTTTGACGCGGTCCTGCGACGGCGCCCCTGAACGTGCCCGCATCGGTTTTGACCTCACCCGGCGCCATAAAGGAGAAACCGAGTTCCTTGTTGATGTAGCTCTTCCAGGCGGCTTGCGCCGGCATCGCCGCCATCGTGAAAACCACACTTAGCAAAGCCCCAGACATCCATCTGCGCATTGGGTCCTCCCTTGAATTCGCACCGCCGCTCCGGTCGCGGCAACCCTCATTAAGGTCACGGCAAAGGCGTTGTCGCTACTTCGGCGGCGCGGGCAGTTCGATCGCATCGTCAGGCGCGCGGACCGTGAAGAACGTGATCGAGTCAACGAACCGCGCCATCTCCGGCGAATCGTAATCGCCGTTGGCCGGTAGCACTGTCGCCTGGAGCGAAATGATGCGGCCGTTGATAAAATAGAATCCCGCCGTCGTCCTTCCACCATTGTTGGGAAGATCGATTGTGAGTTTGCGCCCGTACTGGCGATCAAGGCGACCGAAGGTGTCCATCAGCACCTTCTTGCCGTCCTGGAAGGTATATTCGGCCTCGCCCAGCAGCGTCGCGGCGTTGTTGGCCTGGGCGGTCATGTCGATGACAACCACCTTGTATTCGATATTGTCGTCGTCAAAGCGGAAGACGAGGGTGTCGTGCGAGCCGGCCACCTCGCCCCGATAGGTGCCTTTCTCCACCTTGATCTCACCCGGTGCCGCAAAGCCAAAACCCAGAGGATGGCTGATATAGCCATGCCAAGCTGCCATCGCCGGCGTGGTCGCCGCTGCCAGCGCGCCCGCCAAAGTCGCCAAGGCCGTCAAACGCATCCATTCCTCCCGTGCATTACCCTCGGGGCCTCCCGCTGCCGCTGCTGTCGCCAGTACCCCTTGGTTTTGTGCTGTGCTATGATGTTAACAAATATATTACCTGTTGGCCAAACGATCAGGGAGACGCCCATGAACTTGAAACTTGCCTGCCTGTCCGCCATGGCGGTGGCAGCCGCGTTCGCGGCACCTGCCTTTGCGCATCACTCCTTCGCCATGTTCGATGCCCAGAAGACCGTCACCCTGGAAGGCACAGTAAAGGAATTCGAATGGGTCAATCCGCACTCCTGGCTTCGCATCATGGTCAATGATGAGAAGACCGGCAAGCCGGTGCTGTGGGCGGTTGAGCTGAGCTCGCCAGGGCGCCTCATCACTATGGGTATGCGCGCCGATTCCGTGAAAGCCGGCGATGCGGTCTCGGTGACGTTTCATCCGATGAAAGATGGAACGCGCGGCGGACAATTCATCCAGGCGGTACTCCCAGGCGGGAAACAGGTCATTCGGGCCAATGCCCGAGACGAAAACGAGTGAGGCGCAGCATAATCACCGACCGAGATATGGATTCCGGGCTCCCGCGCTATTCACTCGCTTCAGCCAATCCGAACGGATTGAAGGTCCTCCAACTTCTGTAGTGGCGACCCTTGTGGTCGCCCTGTTTGCGATCATCCATTGCGTCCGCCTGCAACAGGGCGACCACAAGGGTCGCCCCTACATCCTTAACGTCGCTTTTCACGATGCCCAGATCCTTCAGATTGGCTGAAGCGACTAGGTTCGGGACCCGAAAATGGCGGATAAATAACGGATACAGGTGTTCGTGACAGCGCACTCACTATCGGGACAGTCACGG
>DATGCX010000151.1:0-18919 GCA_035311445.1 Xanthobacteraceae bacterium
CAGCACAATCACGAAGAACTGAAAGCCGCTCCGGTTCGCCTGCCGGATGGCGGGCAAGCCGACAGCAATGTGCCATGCACCATGCCCGACGGATGTCACCGCTGGGTTCGGATTTGATATCCGCTCAGCCAATGCGCGTGCCAGAATACGGATCAGCACTTGGTCTCCGGGCCCAATTGTCACCCCCGATGCCTTGTACCTCAATAGAGGCTCATAGTTAATCGATCTTGAACGAAGCACCCAGAAACTGCTGTAGCCGCGCCATAAGCGCAATGTAGAGGTTATATATTACCTCTTTCATATGGGCGGTGTGGGTTGTGTGCACTACAGTTGCGGCTTGCCATGCCTAAATATGCCGCTTAGAAAGGAATCACTGAAGGTTCGAAGGTTCCGGTTCTGTCGCATCTGGGCATGCCGCCCATTGTCATTGACGACCCTGCCCATCAATCCATCCGCAGCGGAACGGGAGCATAGTCGGCTACGTCGGCGGCTGATTTGAAGGAGGACAGGACTGCGATCCTCGGCCGTGCGGCCCGTCACGGAATCTTCAGCTGAATACCCGAAGGCGACGCCGTCCCGCGTTGCCGCTCCGCTTTTAAGGGTCGAATGCGCCATGCCGGCGATCATTGGCAACGAAGGTTTCTTGTATGGCCGAAAGGCCCAAGGAGGCGTTCGCTTGTCCGGTCGAGCGTGGCCTTCGGCGATCTCCCCCCAAGAGGCGCGCCGCACGTTGCGTTGTACCCCGCCATCTCGACCGAAGTTCATGGACGGGGCGAGCGCTATCCCGCGCGCCGCCAAGAGACACATCAATGGCCAACAAGATGCTTATCGATGCGACCCATCCGGAAGAAACCCGGGTGGTTGTGCTGCGCGGCAACCGTGTTGAGGAATTCGACTTCGAATCGGCAAGCCGTCGTCAACTGAGAGGCAATATCTATCTTGCCAAGGTAACGAGAGTAGAGCCGTCGCTGCAGGCCGCCTTCGTGGATTACGGCGGCAACCGCCATGGCTTCCTGGCGTTCAGCGAAATCCATCCGGATTACTACCAGATACCGGTCGCGGATCGGCAGGCTTTGATCGACGAGGAAGAGCGCGCCCACCGCGATGCGGAAGCCGAAGCTGATCGCCGCGCCGGCATGCGGCGCCAGCCTCCCCACCGCCGCGCCGCCGAACACCCCGTCGAGACCGTTGCAAGCGAACCAATAGATGGCGACGTCGAGGATGGCGCGGAAGCGCCATCGGAAGCCTCGGCCCTTTCGCTCGACCATGCCGACACGGTCGACACCCGCGATTCCCATGCGAGCGAGCTGCGCCAGGAAACCGAGCTTGCAGAACTTTCCGATTCAACGGGTGAAGAACACGCCGGAACGCGCGCCGAAGCAGCGGCGCACGCGGAAGCTGCGGTGGCTGCTGAGCAAATCCGCCCGGAGGCCGAAGCCAGCGGATTGGACGATGACGATCATGTGGCCCCATCCGTGCATGAGGACTCACCGGTTCATGACGATGAAGCCGCTGAGCACGAAGGCCACGGCGACGCTGGCGATACAGCCGGCACCGGCCTTGAGGTCGCCGAAGCCCGGCACGATGACGAGGAAGGCAACGGTCAAAGCGACGTCGGCGAGGGGGAAGAGGAGGAAATCGTTGAATCGGTCGGCGGTGATGACGCCATGGAAGAAGTACCCGACCGCGCGCCGCGTCCCCGCCGCCAGTACAAGATCCAGGAAGTGATCAAGCGCCGGCAGATCATGCTGGTGCAGGTCGTCAAGGAGGAGCGCGGCACCAAGGGCGCTGCGCTGACGACGTATCTGTCGCTCGCGGGCCGCTACTCGGTGCTGATGCCTAACACCGCTCGCGGCGGCGGCATCAGCCGCAAGATCACCAACGTGTTGGACCGTCGGCGGCTCAAGGAAATCGCGCAGGAGCTGGAAGTGCCGGAGGGCATGGGCGTCATCCTGCGCACAGCCGGCGCCGCGCGCACCAAGACGGAGATCAAGCGCGACTTCGAATATCTACTTCGCGCCTGGGAAACAGTGCGCGACCTCACATTAAAGTCAACCGCGCCAACTCTCGTCTATGAGGAAGGCTCGCTGGTCAAGCGATCGATCCGCGACCTCTACAACAAGGACATCGATGAGGTCCTGGTCGCGGGCGACGAAGCCTATCGCGACGCTCGCAACTTCATGCGCATGCTGATGCCGAGCCATGCCAAGAATGTGAAGCCTTACCACGACAGCCAACCGATCCTGGCAAAGTATGGGATCGAGAGCCAGCTCGACGCGATGTTCTCTCCAGTCGTGCAATTGCGTTCCGGCGGTTACATCGTGCTCAACCAGGCCGAAGCGCTGGTGGCGATCGATGTCAATTCGGGGCGCGCGACCCGCGAGCACCATATCGAGGACACGGCGCTTAAGACCAACCTCGAAGCCGCCGAGGAGATTGCCCGGCAGCTGCGTCTGCGCGACCTTGCCGGTCTGATCGTCATCGATTTCATCGATATGGACGAAAAGCGCAATAACCGCGCGGTCGAGCGGCGGCTCAAGGACTGTCTCAAGAACGACCGCGCCCGCATCCAGGTCGGCCGCATCTCCCACTTCGGCCTGATGGAAATGTCGCGCCAGCGTATCCGGGCGAGCGTGCTTGAAAGCTCGACCGACAAATGCCCGCATTGCGGGGGCACCGGCCATGTCCGCTCGGTGTCGTCGGTGGCGCTGCAGATGCTGCGCGCCATCGAGGAGACGCTTCAGCGCGGCGCCACCCACAACATCGTCGGGCGCACCCGCTCAGAGATTGCGCTCTATGTGCTCAATCACAAGCGCGCCCACCTCTACGACCTGGAACATCGCTTCCAGATCTCCGTGACGATTGCGGCCGACGCTACGATCAGCGGCCAGCTGCCGTTCGTCATCGAGAAAGGCGAGCAGGTCCATACCCTCGATCAGGCCCGGGCGCTCGCCGCACAGGCGACCAGTGTCCCGGCTGCAGTTGACGCCGACGAGATCGAGGAACCGGTCGAGGAGATTGAATCCGAAGAGGACGAGGACAGCGAGATCGTTGACGCAGACGCTGCCGAGTCCGGTGAGCCTGCCGAGGCCTCCGAGGAGCGCGCCGAGAACGGCGACGCGGGCGGGCGACGGCGACGGCGGCGGCGACGGCGCGGTCGTCGCGCCGAGACACGCGAGGAGGGCCCCGAAGGTGAAGCCGCCCCGGCCGAGGTACATGCATTCCCGCTCGATCAACCACCGTCATTCCCGCTCGATCAACCACCGTCCCACGTGACGGCTGCCGAGGACGAGAACATTCCGGCGGATCGGCTGTCCGGCAATGATGCAGACGTGGATATCGGTGACGAGGATACCGACACCGAAGCGGCCCCACGCGCCGACCTCGGCAACGGAGAAGGCCGGCGGCGCCGCCGGCGCGGCCGGCGTGGCGGTCGGCGCAATCGCCGCGAGGAAGATGACGCCCGGGTCAGCCCGCCGGGGAGTGACGTTTCGCCGGTCGAGGAGGAACTCGCCGATGCGGTTGCTGATTTTGGCGGACCTCCAGCCGAACAGGCGCAGCAGCCACGGCCGCCGGAACCGGAGGAGCATGGCGCCCCCGATGATTCCGGCCACCGCCACGAAGCACCGAACCCGGAGCCCGTCCCCGCAACGGCGGCCGCACCGGCCGCACCGCCGAAACCTGAGATGCCGCGACGGCGTTCGACTGTGCGCGAGCCGGTGCCGTTCCTGGTTGGCAACGGCGCCCCAGCGCCTCAACCCGCACCGGAGGTGGCGGCTCCGGTTGACGTGGTTGAGCAGCCTCCTGAGCCGGCGCAGCCGCCTGCCGCAAGCTCCGAACCCGCCTCGCCGCGGCGCGCCGGATGGTGGGCAAAGCGCATGCTTGGAGACAAACGCTGACGCAACGCCGCGGCGGCATCAATTGAATTTTGCGCATGACCTTTTTTGTGCGCGGATTGAGGTGCAGTGGGATGGTGCGCATGCAATCACTGCTTCGAAGTCTGTTGCGCAATTGAGGGCCGCGCCCCACCTTTGCTCAATCGGCAGAGCAATCGGTAGCCCGCAATGACAGCGCAAGGCTTCACTCTGTTCGACACCGCCATCGGCTGTTGCGCCATCGCATGGAGCGAGCGCGGCGTCGTTGGCGTGCAGCTGCCCGCACGCGACGCGGCGGCAACGCGCACGGTCCTCGTCCGGCGTTATCCGGGCGTCTGCGAGGCCGCTCCGCCGGAACACGTCGCGCGGGCGATCGATGGCGTTGTGGCGCTGATCGCCGGCGAGCCACGTGATCTCGCCGACGTAGTGCTCGACCTCGACGGCGTGCCTGAATTCAATCGCCGCGTTTACGAGGTGGCCCGCACGATCGGACCCGGCGCGACCCTCACCTACGGGGCCATTGCAGCCCAGCTCGGCGAACCGGACGCACGCGGCGTCGGCGAGGCGATGGGCCAAAATCCTTGTCCCATCATCGTGCCATGCCATCGCGTAGTCGCGGCCGGCGGCAAGCCCGGCGGCTTCTCGGCACCGGGTGGCGCCGCCACCAAGCGTCTGTTGCTCGCGATCGAGAGCCCACGGACGGAAGCCGAGCCGACGCTGTTCGATCGCCACGGCGGGCTAGATTTTTCGATGAAGCGCCGCGCGAGGACGGACAGGCGCGGGCGATAGCGGAATCCCCCGCCGCGACTCGATTCGCCCACTCACGGCCGATCCGTCCGCATCGCCCCAGGGCATCGCGCAGCCCACACCGTCAGCGCCCGACCGCGGCCACCGGGGCCAGCAGCACCAAATAGCCGGCTCATTCGCTGGAGAGAATGACGTTGCGCAGAATGGGGTAGATCTGGTTCGTCCAGCGCTGACCGCTGAACACGCCGTAGTGCCCGGCGCCGGCCTGCATATGGTGGCGCCGGAGATAGGGCCGCAATCCGCCGCACAGCACGTGCGCCGCCATGGTCTGGCCGACCGCGCAGATGTCGTCCCGCTCGCCCTCGACGGTGAGCAGCATGGTGCGGCGGATGGCGCGCGGCTCCACCGGTTCGCCGTGCCATTTCAGCTTGCCGAGCGGCAGGGCGTTTTCCTGGAACACCAGCCGAACGGTCTCAAGGTAGAACTCCGCCGTCAGGTCCAGGACCGCAAAATATTCATCATAGAAGGTTTTGATCACTTCGGCCTTAGCGATCTCGCCGTCGCGGAGATTTTCGTAAAGGTCCTTGTGGGCCTTGAGGTGCCGATCGATGTTCATGGTCATGAACGCGGCAAGCTGCACAAAGCCGGGATAGACCCGGCGGAACGCGCCCGGAAACCGCATCGGCACGGTCGCAATCAGGTTCTGCTCGAACCATGAAATCGGCTTTGAATTGGCAAGGTCATTGACCTTGGTGGGGTTGACGCGCGTATCGATCGGTCCCGCCATCAGGGTCATGCTGCGCGGTTGCGCCGGATGTTGCGATTGCGCCATCACGGTGGTGGCGACGAGCGCGGCGACACACGGCTGGCACACTGCCACGACATGGGCGCCGGGTCCGATGATCTCGAGAAAGTCGATGAGGTGTTGAATATAGTCGTTGAAACCGAACTGGCCGTTCGAGAGCGCGACATCGCGCACGTTGTGCCAATCGGTGATATAGACGTCGTTGTCTGCCAACATGGTCTCCACAGTGCCGCGCAGCAGCGTCGCGAAATGTCCCGACAGCGGAGCGACCAGCAGCACGCGCGGCTGCGCCACGTCGACGTCCTTCTTGAAATGCAGAAGCGTGCCGAACGGCGTCGCCTGAACGGCCTCCTCGCGGACCGCGACCTCGCGGTTTCCGACCATGACGGTGTCGATTTCGAATGGCGGGCGGTCATGAGTGAGCCCGGCACGCGCAATCAGCTCATAGGCGGCGGTGAGATTGCGGACGATGCCGAGATTTTCGCTGAAGGGAGGACCTATTACGGTGGCAGCAAGGGACGCCAAAGTTCTCACCGGGACCATGAAGTCGGCATGTGACTGATAGGCCAGATAGAACATCTTCACCCCTTGGATGCGCGGTCGCGCCGCCACCCAGCTCGGAAATGAAAGGCTAAATTAATTTGTGTTGCAGTGCGACAAGAATTTGCGCATCGTCGAGAAACGACCGGCGTGGCCTGCATGACTGCCGCTTATGGCCACGAAAGAGGCCCTATTTTCTTGTACGGAATTCTCCATAACATATTGAACAACATTGCATATTTCTTCAGCTTGTGAGTCGGGCTGGACAACTCAAGCGTACGGGATGGCGACGATGGAAAAGCCCAAGCTGATGATAGCGAGCAAGAACTATGGCTCATGGTCGCTGCGCGGCTGGTTGCTATGCAAAATGGCCGGGCTGGATTTCGAGGAGCAGGTCGTCCCTGCCGACGACCCGTCCACACGTGCCGAACTCCTGCTGCTGTCGCCCTCTTTCCTGGTGCCGTCGCTGACCAACGGTTCCGTCAAGGTATGGGATACGCTGGCGATCGCCGAATACCTCAACGAGCTGTTCCCGGAGGCCGGTCTGCTGCCCCAGGACTGCGCCGCACGCGCGCTCTGCCGTGCGGTCTCAGGCGAAATGCATTCGGGCTTCATGAATCTCCGCTCGGCCTTGCCGATGAATATCAAGGGGCATTACCCGGGGTTCAAGGTCTTTGCCGGCGCCCAGGCCGATATCGAGCGCATCGTGACGATCTGGCGCGAATGCCTCAGGACCTCCAGCGGGCCGTATCTGTTCGGTGCAAAGCCGTGCCTTGCGGATGCGATGTACGCACCGGTTTGCACGCGTTTTCTTACCTACTGCGTGAAGCTCGACCCGCTGTGCGCCGCTTATTGCCAATCCATCATGGCGATGCCCCATATGGGCGAATGGGTTGAGGGAGCGAAAAACGAGCCGGACGAGGTCACAGAGCTCGATGTGGAGTTTTGAAGGGGTCTCCACGCCTGCTTCGTGTACTCACGCAACACCGGGAGCCGTTTGACGGCTGTGTGCCTTCTGGCGAACCATGTCTACCCGCTCCGGCGTCATTTGCGTCCATCCTTTGAGGTGATATTTCGTGACTGCGGCTCGCAAACTCGCGAACAGTGCGGGTCTGTTGATGACACCGCGAGCGGCGCGTCCTGCTGTGCCAGGCGCGCCATCTCGCGGAGAAGTTCCCAGTCCCGCGCTACGGCAATCTCCGCCATTCGTACGTGCAGGAGAGCGTCCAGCGCCTCCACGTAGAGCGCGCGTGCCGTTCGCATCACTTCTTCCGTTCGGTTCCAAACAGCTCGACCAGATGTCGATGTCTGCGACTGCCGATCAGGCTGACCTAAAACAATGGCGGGCGTACTGCCGATCACGCATATCGTGGTTGGAACCGTGAGCCTTCGGCCGAGTTCATCGAATATCCGCACCAGGCGCTCACGATCGATCGTCATCTCACCCTGCCGTGTCGAAACCTCTTCGCGTTTTCCAGCGCTTTCACCCCCGCTTCAGCCATGCCCCCAGCCGTTCCACCGCTTCACCGACATCCGCCGTGGCGCCCGCATAGCAGAGGCGGATGAAGCGGTGCCCCTGCACCGGATCGAAATCGACGCCGGGCGTTACGGCGACACCTGCTTCCTCCAGCATGCGGCGGGCGAAATCGAGGCTGTCGTTACAAAAGCGCGACACGTCGGCGTAAAGATAGAAGGCGCCGTCCACCGGCAGGAATTGGTCGAATCCTGCGCGCGGCAGGCCCTCCACGAGCAGACGTCGGTTGACCTCGTAGCCGTGCTTGACCGTCTCCATCTCGTCGCGGCCATCAAATGCAGCTTCAGCCGCCACTTGCGAAAGCATCGGCACGGAGATTGCGAGGTTCTGCTGCAACCGCTCGATCGGACGAATCAGCGTTTCCGGCACCACCATCCAGCCGACGCGCCACCCGGTCATGCAGAAATATTTTGAGAAGGAGTTGATGACGACCGCGCCAGCAGAAATGTTGAGTGCCGTCTGTGCCGGGAACGCATAATCGAGGCCGTGATAGATTTCGTCCGAGATGAAGGCGATCCCCTCGCTTTCCGCCGCCCGTATCAGCGCGGTGAGCGCGTCAGCCGTCATCATGGTGCCGGTCGGATTGGCGGGGCTCGCCACCAGCACGCCCTTGAGGGGCCGTTCGCGATGGGCCGCCAGCAACGCCGACGGTGCCATCGCGAATCGCGTGTCTGCTGTCACCTCGATTGGCACGGCTTCGCAGCCAAGCGCCGCCAGCACATTGCGATAGGGCGGGTAGCTCGGCCTCGCGATCGCGATCCGGTCACCGGGCTCGAACAGCGCCAGGAACGCCAGCATGAATCCGGCCGACGAGCCGGTCGTGACCACGATGCGTTCAGGGTCGATCTCGCCACCGTGCCATTCGTCGTAATGGCGCGCAATGCGTCGCCGCAGTGACGGAACGCCGAGCGACTGCGTGTAGCCGATTTGCCCGGAGGCGAGCGCCTTCCGCGCGGCGGCGATTGCGGACGCAGGTGCGGGCGCTGCCGGCTGACCGATCTCCATGTGGACGATATGCCGACCGGCGGCTTCAAGACGCGCTGCCGCCGCGACCACGTCCATGGCCATGAATGCCGGCACGTTGCTGCGTGCCGAGGCGGGCGGCCCCCGATGTGCATTTTCGGCGCGTTTGGCGCTATCGAGCATAATGGCGACAGGCGACATCGGATGTTTCCGGATTCTGCAACTTCATCTGGTGGGGAACCGCGGGAAGACCCTGGTTCGGCAAGGGCAGTCGCCCCGCTCTCGCCGCATTTGCCGGATTGGTACCGCCATGTTCGGCGCCCTCTGTTGAACCACGCACGTTGAACCACGCCCAAGCGCGTCCCTAACTTGGCAAGACCGCAACGAGCAAGGCCGATTTTTCGATGATGGCAAATACTTTTCGCCATACGGTCCCCACCCCACCCTCCTCCGTAAGCGGCGGCCGGGAAGGAAGGGGGAGCCGGGCGCGGCGCAGTATTGCGGTGGTGACCGCAATTGCGGTCGCAGCCGGGAACCTGCCGACTTTGCCCGCACATGCGCAGGAAAAGGATGCCACGCAGGCGCTGCCCCTGATTCGGGATGCGGAGATCGAGCAACTGCTGCGCGATTATACCCACCCGATCCTGCGCGCCGCCGGCCTCGGCCAGCGCAATATCCGGGTCGTCATTATCAACGACCGCAGCTTCAACGCCTTCGTGATCGACGCCAAGCGCATTTTCGTCAATGCGGGCGCGCTGATGGACGCTGAAACTCCGAACCAGATCGTCGGCGTGCTCGCCCACGAGACCGGCCATATCGCGGGCGGTCATCTCAGCAAATTGCGGGGCGAACTTGCGAATGCGCAGACGGCCGCCATTCTGGCGATGCTGCTTGGGCTCGGAGCCGTCGCCGCATCGGCAACCAGCCGCGGCAGTGTCGGCGGCAACCCGATGGCCGCGATTTTAGGCCCGCAAACCGCCATCATGCGCTCGTTGCTTGCCTATCAGCGTCAGCAGGAGGAGCAGGCTGATCGCGCCGGCGTCAACTTCCTGACCCAGTCCGGCCAGTCCGCGAAGGGCATGTATGACACCTTCAAGCGGTTTGCGGACCAGCAGTTGTTCGCGTCGCGCTACATCGATCCCTATGTGCAGTCGCACCCGATGGCGGCGGAGCGCATCGCAGCGCTGGCCGAGGTGGCGCGGGCTAATCCATTTTGGGACAAGAAGGATTCGCCGGAGCTGCAGCAGCACCACGACGTCGTTCGCGCCAAGCTGTTCGGCTATCTTGAACCGCCTGACACGCTGCTGCGGCGCTATCCCCCGAGCAACACCAGCGTCGCCGCGCGTTACGCGCGCGCAATATCCAGCTATCGTCATTCTGATCTGCGCACCGCCCTTGGACAGATCGATTCATTGATCCAGGCCCAGCCCAACAATCCTTACTTCCTCGAACTCAAGGGCCAGGCTCTGGTCGATTCCGGTCGTGCGGACGATGCCATTGCGCCGTTGCGCCACGCCATCTCGCTCGCACCAGACCCGACCCTCATTCATGTGCTGCTTGGTCAGGCTCTGATCGCTGCCAATAAACCGGCTTTGATCGATGAGGCGATATCGAATCTACGCAAGGCGCTCGCGAGCGATCCTGAGATAGCGGATGCCTATGAGCAACTGGCAATGGCCTACGGTCGCAAAGGCGACCTTGCGGACGCGGACCTCGCCTCCGCCCAGGCGGCTTTCAATCGCGGAAATTTGCCTACAGCCCGGCAACTTGCGAGTCGCGCCAAAGGACGTTTTCCCATAGGATCGCCGGGTTGGGTCAAGGCGGACGACATCGCGAGCTACAAGCCGCCGCAGCGCCGCCAGATACCGTGACATACCGCGCCGCCTGACTCCATGATAAAAGGAAGGGCAACGAGGAACCGAGCATGACCTGCATGATGAAGACACTGATCGGAGTAAGCGCGGCCGCGCTGGTGATGCTGGCGCTGCCTGTCACGGCGCAGGAATTCTCAGCCCCGCAGAAGAGCGAGATCGAGCGCATCATCAAGGACTATATTGTGAGCCACCCGGAGGTGCTCCAGGAGGCGATCGCGGAGCTCGACAAGCGTCAGGCCGCCGCCGATCTCGAAAAGGCTAAGACTGCCGTCGCCGATAATGCCGAGACGTTGTTCAACTCAAACCGCCATGTCGTGCTCGGTAATCCCAAAGGCGACGTCACGCTGGTTGAATTTTTCGACTACAATTGCGGCTTCTGCAAGCGCGCCCTTCCCGACATGCTGGAACTCTTGAAGGACGACCCCAGGCTAAAAATCATTCTCAAGGAATTTCCTGTGCTCGGCCCCGGATCGGTCGAAGCCGCCAAGGTCGCGGTCGCGGTGCGCATGCAGGACAAGACCGGCAAGAAATACCTCGATTTCCATCAGAAGCTCCTGGGCGGTCGCGGTCAGGCCGACAAGGCTCACGCGCTTGCAGTCGCCAAGGAAGTCGGCATGGACATGAAGCGGATCGATGCCGACATGGCGAGCGAAGAGGTCAAGGTTTCGCTCGATGAGAGCCTCAAGCTTGCCGAGACACTGGGGCTGAATGGCACGCCCAGCTACATCATCGGCACCGACGTCGTGGTCGGAGCGGTCGGCCTCGACGCTCTGCGCACGAAAGTGAGCACCGCGCGCTGCGGCAAGGCGGTGTGTTAAGCGTGCCAGTCGCACAGCCGGGCCCCCGGTAACCGTGCCGTAACGGGCCCCGATAGCCACCGCAGCGCGGTTTGTCGTGGCGCCCTCTGAGCACAATCGGATTTTTCGGGTGGAGTTCAGGCGCACCACACGCGCAAGAAAGAAATTTGAACGCCGCGCAAATTGGCGTAGAAGCGCTCCGGGGATGGCACATCGTGGAATCGACACCGATCGCGCTCGTGGCGATGGGTGTCCTTGCGGCGATAAAGGCCAGGCGGAGTAGAGCCGGTGTCGGGCGAGGACAAGAAGAAATCCAATGCCGTCGTGGATGAGGATGTGGTGCGATCGCTCGCACGCCTTCTCGATGAAACCCGGCTGACCGAGATCGAAATCGAGCAGCGCGGATGGAGAGTTCGGGTTGCCCGTCAGGCTGCGGTCGCCTACGCGCCCCCTCCCACCGAAACAGCGCGCACGATTTCGGTCGCGATCCCGGCCGGTGCGCTCGATCCCGCACAGCACCCCGGCGTCGTCGCGTCCCCAATGGTGGGCACGGCCTACCGTGCGCCTGAGCCCGGCGCCAAGCCCTTCTGCGATGTCGGTTCCATAGTCAAAGCTGGCGATACGCTCCTAATCGTCGAGGCGATGAAAACGCTCAACCAGATTCCTGCGCCCAAAGCCGGCACCATCGTCCAGATCCTGTTCGAGGACGCGCAGCCGGTAGAATTCGGCGAGCCGCTGATGATCATAGAATGATGACGGATGTCAGATGACAGATGACAGACAAGTAAGTCCGCAGATCGGCGCGGTCTGTCATCTGTCATCCGTCATCTGCCATCTGTGCAGCCATGTTTGAGAAGATCCTGATCGCCAATCGGGGCGAGATCGCGTTGCGCATATTGCGTGCCTGCAAGGATCTCGGCATTCCGACCGTCGCGGTCCACTCGACGGCGGACGCCGATGCGATGCATGTCCGGCTCGCCGACGAAAGCGTCTGCATCGGACCACCGCCCTCCCGCGACAGCTATCTCAACGTTCCGGCTCTGGTCACCGCATGCGAGATCACCGGTGCCGACGCCGTGCATCCGGGTTACGGTTTCCTCGCCGAAAATGCGCGTTTCGCCGAAATCCTGATCGAGCACGGCGTCCAGTTCATCGGCCCCAAGCCCGAGCATATCCGGCTGATGGGCGACAAGATCGAGGCCAAGCGCTCTGCGCAACGTCTCGGCATTCCGGTGGTGCCGGGATCGGCGGGCGCTGTCGCTTCCGATGCCGAAGCACTTGCGGTCGCCCGCAACATCGGCTTCCCGGTGCTGGTGAAGGCCGCGGCGGGCGGCGGCGGACGCGGCATGAAGGTGGCACGCAGCGCCGCTGATCTTACGGTGTCGCTTGCGACCGCCCGCACGGAAGCCAAGGCCGCATTCGGCGACGACATGGTTTATCTCGAAAAATATCTCGAAACGCCGCGCCACATCGAAATTCAGGTGCTCGGCGACGGCCAGGGCCGCGCCATTCATCTCGGCGAGCGCGACTGCTCGCTGCAGCGCCGTCACCAGAAGGTGCTGGAAGAAAGCCCGTCCCCGGCCCTCAACGCCGAAGAGCGCGACGCCATCGGAGAGACCGTCGCGAAGGCGATGCGGGACTTGAATTACATCGGTGCCGGCACTGTCGAATTCCTGTATGAGGACGGCCAATTCTATTTCATCGAGATGAACACACGCATCCAGGTCGAGCACCCGGTGACGGAGATGATCACCGACATTGATCTTGTCCTGGAGCAGATCCGTATTGCGAGCGGCGATGAGTTGGCCATTGCGCAGCACGATGTAAAATTCCACGGCCATGCCATCGAGTGCCGCATCAACGCGGAAAATCCAGTGGCGTTTCGTCCTTCGCCGGGCAAAATCGTGCATTATCATCCGCCGGGCGGCATGGGCGTGCGGATCGATTCGGCTGCCTACCAGGGCTACGTGATCCCGCCGCACTACGATTCACTGCTCGGTAAGCTCGTCGTCCACGGCAAGACGCGCGCCGAATGCCTCATGCGCCTGCGCCGCTCCCTCGACGAATTCGTGATCGACGGTATCGAAACCACCCTGCCTCTCTTCCGCGCGCTGGTGCGCGATGCCGATTTTGTCGACGGCAGCTACCACATCCATTGGTTGGAGCAGTTTCTGGCTAAGGGTGTGGTCGGCACGTAGACCGCCAGCATCGTGATCTTAGCGGATCGCTATCGTATTCCACGGCTCGCACCTGACGGTGGCGCCCGGAATAATTAGGCAATTTTGCGACGGGGCAACGTGTTATGGACGAGTTTCAGCAGCGCGTATGGACGGGGCAACGTGTATGGACGAGTTTCAGCAGCGCGTATGGATGAGTTTCAACCGAATCGTTTTGCCAGATTTTACTCTCGCTACTTGCGCAGATGAATATCAGGTGAACCGCCTGCGACAAGTTGTTTCCCCTGAAGGATAGGGGATTCCGGAACAACGGCACGACGCCATCATTTCCCAATCGTCGACGTTTTCGACAGTGCGAAAACGCCTGGGTGGCGACGCAAAGGCCACGTGGCGGCGCGTGCAAGTCGGGCTGTGTACGGCGCAGAGGACGCAGATGCACAGACCGAAATTTTCAGGTGGCCCGGCCGGCACTACGGGCGAGAAACCGGCGGGCACACTCGTGTCGGCACGCGAGGATGCGTACCGCCCGGCCTGACGTGATGCTTTTCCAACAGAGGAGACGAGATGATGAGAGCGAACACATTATTCACCGTTGCAACCATCGCTGCCCTTATGGGCGGCACGAGTTTGGCGATTGGCCAAGGAGTGGGCGGCGGCGGTGACACGGGAAGGAGGGGCGGAGGCGCTTCCGTGCAAGGTGGTGGTTCCGTGCAAGGGGGCGGTATGCGGAGAGGCGGCGCCGGCGGTTCCGTGCAAGGTGGTGCCATGCAAAGAGGAGGTGGCAGCACCACCGTGGGCCAGGGTTCCAGCGAGCGTGGCGCAGTGGAGTCGAGAGGTTCCAACGCGCGCGGCGCGCAAGGACCGATGCGCCGCGGCGAGACGTCCGGCGAGCGTGGTTCGAATGCGCGGGGCGCTCAAGGCCCGGAACGCGGTCAAGCCGAGGAGCGCGGCCATCTAGGGGCCAATGAGCGTGGCCGGGTAGAGGAGCGCGGCCGGGTAGGCGCCAACGAGCGTGGCCGGATCGACGAGCGTGGTCAGCTTCAGGAGCGTGGCCGGGCAGAGACAACCGGACGTGCCAGCAGCAGCACAAGAAGCGAATTTGACACCAGCAACTTGAGCTCGGAGCAACGCACGCGCATCCACGATGTGGTGGTGTCCCGGCGAGACATCCCGCGGGTTTCCAATCTCGACGTGGACGTTCGTGTTAACTCGGTGATCCCGAGAAGCGTGCGGTTGGCCGCAGTTCCTTCAGAAGTGGTGCGCATCTTCCCGCGGTTCCGTCGGGATCGGGTGTTCATCTTCAACGACGAGATCGTGATCGTTGACCCGGTCACGTTCAGGATCATTGCGGTGCTACCGGCATAATGAGAAGCCGTGCAGCTCCGCATCGATGCAATCGCTGCAATGGGAAGCCGATCGGCTTACCCATTGCGGCGTAAATTTTGCTTCCAAAGAGTAGACACTATTTCTCATTGTTGTACTTCTTATCCACGAAAATCTCGGACGCCTGCAGCAGAGCCAAAAGCGGATTGTGGGCACAATACTGCTTCAGCTGGTTTTCCTTGTTAGCTATTTGGGAAAGGCTGATAATTGCCGGCTCATCTTCATATGTAAAATATTCTTCATATGTAAAATATTCGCTCAGCCAAAAGCATTATTTTAGTTGGGGTATGTTGATTACTTTTTACAAAATCACTTTAGCAGCGACGCGCAGCTTCACCTCGCCCCTGGCATCTCTGCAATCGCCTGCCCGTCCTTACGGGGGTCCGATGCGCCGTAGTTCACGCCCGCCTGGTAGTGCCGCATCACGGCCTGGCCGCCGCCGACACCTTCCGAAAAGTCGCCCAGCGCCTGCACCTGATGGCCGAGCTTGGCAAGGCCTTCGAAAACCGCGTCCGGGATGCGTCCTTCAGCGTAAAGATCGCACCCCGCAAAACTCGCCTTGGAGAACCGCGGGGCCTCCATGGCGGCCTGGATGTTCATGCCGTGGTCAACCACGTTCGACACGAACTGGGCGTGCGCCTGCGCCTGGTTGAAGCCACCCATGATGCCGAAGGCAATGCGGACATCGCCCTTGGCCATCAAGGCCGGAATGATCGTGTGCAGCGGTCGCTTGCGCCCGGCCAACACGTTGGGGTGCTTGGGGTCGAGCGTGAACAGCGCGCCCCGATTGTGCAGCACAAAGCCGGCGCCCTCAACCGCGATGCCCGAGCCCCACAGCGAGAAATTGCTCTGAATGAGCGACACCATGTTGCCGTCGCGATCGACTGTCGACAGATAGGTCGTGTCTGAGCCCGCATAGGGCGGCGTGCCTGGCCCGACACTGCAGTTCGCCTTGGCGGGGTCGATCAGGATGGCACGGCTGCGGCCATAGGTGGCTGAGATCATCCCCTTTGTCGGCACCTCGGCAAAGCGCGGATCGCCCACGTAAGTGATCATGTCCGCATAGGCGAGCTTCTTCGCCTCGATCATCGCATGCAGTGTGGCGACGGAATTGTGTCCCCACTCACTGAGCGGAAATCCGTTCATGATGTTGAGCATCATCAGCGCCGCGATCCCCTGTTCGTTGGGGGGCATTTCGTAGACGGTCCAGCCACGATAATCGGTCGAAATCGGATCGACCCATTCGACCGCAAATTCAGACAGATCGTCCGCCGCCATGGTGCCGCCCAGTTTGCCAGAGGTATCGAGCATGCGCTTGGCGAGCGTTCCCTTGTAGAAGGCGTCCCGCCCGCCTTTGGCGATTTCCTCGAGTGCGCCGGCGAGGTCGGGATTGCGGAATATTTCACCGACTGCAGGGGCGCGGCCGTTCGGCAGATAGACTCTGGCGGCTTCGCGATTGCGACTCACATAACTGGCGGTACCTTGCCAGTCGTCGCCGAAAATCTCGGTGACCGGAAAGCCAGCCTTGGCGTAGCCGATGGTAGGTGCCAGCACGTCGACAAAGGTCTTCTTTCCGAACCGAGCGAGCAACGCATCCCAGCCCGCGACCGCGCCGGGAACCGTGACCGAATGGATGCCGCTCGACGGCATCCATTGCAGGCTCTTACTGTGCAGAAATTCGGGCGTCAGCCCTTTGGGCGCCCAACCGGAAGCGTTGAGGCCATAGACCTTGTTGCTCTTGGCCTCATATACGATGGCGAACAGATCGCCGCCCATGCCGTCCATCATCGGGGCGACGAGACCCATGGCGGCGTTCGCCGCAACCGCGGCGTCGATGGCGTTGCCGCCCCGCTCCAGAACGGCAGTTCCGGCACGTGCCGCGATCGGCTGCTCCGCAGCCACGATCCCGTACTGGGAGATCACCATGGAGCGCGCCTGTGAGCGGTCCTCGGCGGCAACCGGCGTGATCAGCAGCAAGGATATCGACGCGGCAAGGCCCGCCGCGATCAGTGGGATGGTTCGCCACTGGCGCATGAGACGTTTCCCCGGCTCGGCGGCGTTTTTTCGGATAGCCGCACTGGTGGGATGTTATCCGATGGCTGGCGGTTGTGCCATATCCCCGTGGAACGCATGCCCGACATCGACACCCGATGTTGGCGCAACAATCAGGGCCGGGACTCGCAGCACTTGGACGACATCGTCATCATCGGCGGCCCCAACGGCGCCGGGAAAACCACGACCGCGCAATTGTTGGTGCCGCAAGACCTCGAAATTCGCGAATTCGTAAATGCTGACGAGATTGCTCGCGGGTTATCCCCGTTCAATCCCGAGCGCGCGGCGCTTGTTGCGGGACGGCTAATGCTCGAAAGGATACGAGAGCTCATCAAAAACCGGCAGAGTTTTGCCTTTGAGACTACCTGTTCGGGTCGGACACACATCCCGATCTTACGAAGGTGCAAGGCGGACGGTTGGCGGGTGACGCTCGTGTATTTGTGGCTGCCGTCACCGGAGGCCGCGCTTGACCGCGTGGCGCGGCGCGTGCGGGAGGGCGGACACGGCATTCCCGATGATGTGGTGGTCCGGCGCTATTGGGCCGGTCTCTCCAATTTGCGGCACTGGCAGACGTGGCGGTCATTTACGATAATTCGGATGGACACCGCGCGCTGATCGCCCAACGACTGCCAAAAGATTCTCTCGTCGTGCACGACGCCGACCGATGGGCCATGATCGAAAGGGCCAAACCGTGACAGAAAAGACGCCCAGAGAAATTCTGGATGCGATCGACAAAGCACTGGAGGAAACAGCAGCCCGTCTTGCCGCTGCGAAGCCGACGCAGGCTCGGCAGCGACCGCAATCCGACAAATCGGCGAGTCGCGGTCGACCGAAGACGCCGAGAGAAATTCTAGATGCGGTCGACAAAGCGCTGGAGGAAACGGCGCGCCGATTTGCCGATCGCGGGCCTTGATAGCGAACAACGGCTTCGCAATTTTCCGGCACGCATTTTTTGCTCTGTTACACGCGATGCAGCGCAAAGGCTCTTGTCGTCGCGCCGCAAACATCGCAATTTAACCGGCGCCATGGCCAGCCGCGACTCCGCCCATGTCGAGATCACGCCCGAGGTGCTTCTCAAAGCCTATGCGTGCGGTATTTTCCCGATGGCGGAGAGCGCCGACGATCCGGCGCTCTATTGGATCGAGCCCGAGTTGCGCGGTATCATTCCGCTTGAGACATTCCATGTTCCCACGCGTCTCGCCCGCACCATTCGGGCTGAGCCGTTCGACGTCGTTTGCAACCGCGATTTCGAGGGCATTATCGAGGGCTGCGCCGAGCCGGGACCGGGCCGCTCGCGCACCTGGATCAACGGGCGCATCCGCACGCTTTATCGCAAGCTCTATGACATCGGCCATTGTCACACGGTCGAGGTCTATGACGGCAATGCGCTGGTGGGCGGCCTGTATGGGGTGAGCCTTGGCCGCACGTTCTTCGGCGAAAGCATGTTTCACCGCGCTCGCGATGCATCGAAGATCGCGCTGGTGCATCTCGTGGCGCGCCTGCGTACCGGCGGATTCAAGCTGCTCGACACCCAGTTCGTCACCCAGCATCTTAAGACCTTTGGGGCGACCGAAGTGCAGCGCCGGCGATATCACAAGTTGCTCGCAGACGCGCTGGCCGGCGAAGCGGATTTTGCGGTATTTCCGTTCGGCACGTCGTTGCCGGGCGATGTCGCCCTCGCCCATGCCACCCGGCTGGTCAAATGATTGGGACAAGTAGCAGCAAGTAGGGTGGGCATTGCGCCGGCACGCTGATGCCGCTTGTTTTCCTGCTGCGCGCCGGCGCAATGCCACGCCGTGGGATGTCTCGCTTTACCGGGTGGGCAAAATCGCTGCCTGATCCGCCAAAAGCAGCTGCGCCGCAGCAGGCGATTTGGCCATCCTGCTTCTACATCAGCGATCTCGATCAACGGCCATCATCAGCGGCCAAGGCCCGGCGCCGGCAAGGTCTGGCGTGGCTGTTGGCGCTGTTGCGGGGCCTGGCGCTGCGAACTCCCTTGTCGCGGCGGCGGCGGCGCGGCAGCCGATGTCGCCGGCTGTGCGTCCACAACGGCCTGGGCGCCGCCTTTGCAGTCGACCAGCCAGACGTCATAGATCGCGTGCTCGACCGCATGCAGGCCCGGGCTCGCGGCGAACATCCAGCCGGTGAAGATACGCCGCACCTCCCCCTGCA
>DATGCX010000152.1:0-2431 GCA_035311445.1 Xanthobacteraceae bacterium
TTCTCGAGGATGAAGCGCGCGATCTCATCGACGCCGGTCCCGTCCTTCAAATTCGAGAATACGAATGGGCGTTTGGGTCGCATACGCAGGGCATCCACTTCCATGATGGCGAGGTCCGCGCCCACCAGCGGCGCCAGATCGATTTTGTTGATAACGAGGAGATCTGAGCGGGTAATTCCCGGTCCGCCCTTGCGCGGTATTTTCTCGCCTGCCGCGACGTCGATCACGTAGATCGTGAGATCCGCCAGCTCGGGACTGAACGTCGCCGCCAGGTTGTCGCCGCCCGATTCGACAAAGCATAGCTCCGCGCAGGGAAATTTTTGATTCATCTCCGCGATGGCGGCGAGGTTCATCGACGCGTCTTCGCGGATTGCGGTGTGGGGGCAGCCGCCCGTCTCGACGCCCATGATGCGCTCCGCCGGAAGCGCTTGTGCACGCGTCAGGATCAGCTGGTCTTCCCTCGTGTAGATATCGTTGGTGATCACATAGACGTCGTGGCTGCCCCGTAGGCGCTTGCACAAGACTTCGATGAGCGCGGTCTTCCCCGAGCCCACAGGACCGCCGACGCCCACCCGCAGCGGCCCCCGGAAGTCCGACGTCGCGCGGATCCTGCCATCTGGGCTGACAATGAAGGTCATGAGCGGAAGAGCCTTGTATATTGTGTTTCGTGCCACGTGGACGCAAAGTCGACCATCAGGGCGGCGGACCCGAGGTCGTCGATCGTGCCCGCTTCCGCCTCTGCGGCCAGGGCAAGAAGTGCGTGCTCGACCGTGGCGATCGCAAGCTGGCCGTCGGTCTGCCCCAGAGGGACGAGCCGAACCCCGGCAGTCACGAGATTGGCCACATAGCTGTTCAGGAATGCGACGAGTGCCAACCTTGCGGGGATGCCCTGTCTGGCGGCGCGAATGCCCAAGACGACAGACAGAGCGGGCTGAAGCTGGTGCTCGCACATTGCCTGCGCGAGCCAGTCGAGCGCGCGGTCCGGCCAGACCTCGCGCAGCGTCGCGAGGCAGGCGGCGGCCTGCTGTGACGATTCGAGCGCGAGTTCGGACGTGCCACGCAGGGCCGAGGCCAGCTCTACAACTCGCAAGAGTTTCGTGCGACTGGGGTCTGCAGTGTGACGCCACGCCTCCCGCAGCAGGATCGCCTCGTTGCGCCCCGAACCGTAGCGAAGATCGGCGTCGAGCCATTCGACGAGGCTGTCGCGGTCGTGGACCTGCCCGGCGTCGACAGCCCATTCGATGCCATGCGAATAGCTGTAGGTGCCGATCGGAAACGTCGGCGAAAGCCAGCTCTGCAGCCTCAGGAGCCCGAGTGGCGAGATCTGGTCACGCATGTCGTCATCCACGTCTTCACGCATGATAGTGCTCGTCATGGCGATGATGGTGGTCGTCTTGATGGTGGTCATGGTGACCTTGGCCGTCATAGGCTCCCCCCTCGGGCTGGAACGAGGCGTGGACCCTCGCGAGATCAGCGCCAAACCTGCGGAGCATGTCCTCGATCACGTGGTCGGGCCGAATTCGAAGGACCTGATCGCAGATTTCAGTCGGCAGATGTCGGTTGCCGAGATGCCAGGCCAAGCGTGCAAGCTGATCAGGATCGTGATGCCGAACCTCGACCACGAGCTCGGCCGCCGCCCTAACCTCGAGCCATCGTCCGTCCGCGAGCTGCAGGCCGTCACCATCGGCCATGGCGATGGCCCTGGGAAGGTCGAGCAGCACATAGTCGCCCTGATCAGTCACGAGGCAAATGCGGCGGCGATGACGGGCATCAAAATCGAGCGTAAGAACACCCGCGGCCTCATCGCGCGGCCAATTCCCTGTGGGGCGGTGAACGGTGGCGTATTGCATCGTCATCTCAGTACATGAAGTAGCGTTGCGCCATCGGCAGGACTCTGGCTGGCTCGCAGGTGAGCAGCCGTCCGTCGGCCCGCACTTCGTAGGTCTCCGGATCGACCTCCATCCGCGGCGTAGCGCCGTTGAGGATCATCGACTGCTTGCCGATCGTGCGCGTATTGACGACTGGAAGGAGCTGCTTTGCGAGTCCGAGCTTCGCGCAGCCTTCCATTCCGGCCTGACTAACGAACGTCACCGAGCTCTCCGTCAGCGATCGGCCGAATGCCGCGAACATCGGCCGGTAATACTCCGGCTGGGGCGTGGGAATCGACGCGTTGGGATCCCCCATCAGAGCAGCGGCAATCATGCCGCTCTTGAGCACCATGTCGGGCTTGACGCCGAAGAATGCCGGATCCCAGATGCAGAGATCGGCCAGCTTTCCCATCTCGATCGAGCCCACGTAAGTGGAGACGCCGTGGGCGATCGCGGGATTGATCGTGTATTTCGCGACGTAGCGCCGCGCCCGGACATTGTCGTTGTCGCCGTGCTCCTCGGGCAGTCGTCCGAACTGCTTTTTCATCTTGTCGGCGGTCTGC
>DATGCX010000153.1:0-2600 GCA_035311445.1 Xanthobacteraceae bacterium
GATGCTCGACGGAGAAGGGCGTCCACGGTTCATCTGGCGTACGACAGAAATAACGATCAAACCGTTGTCTGAGGTGGATGAGGCGTTTGCCTGGGACGAAGGTGAAGAGGACCGCACTCGAACATGGTGAGGATATTGTCATCGAACTCAAACCCTTCTCGGCTCGCTTGCCGACCGAAATAGCGGCGATGGGCAGCCAGCCACCAGTCCCGAGTGCGGTCCCCTTCACCTTCGTCCCAGGCAAACGCCTCATCCACCTCAGACAGCGGTTTGATCGTTATTTCTGTCGTACGCCAGATGAACCGTGGACGCCCTTCTCCGTCGAGCATCATGACGAAATCGCCGGGTTTCGGCATGGGTTCGCGACCATCGCCATAATCACGAGCCAGACTGGCAGTGGCCCTCTTGATCCCGGCGATGACCAAATCGGCCAGTTCGGTCGCCGTCTTCGGGGAATCGCCAAACGATCCGACAACGCGAGGGCCGGAAGGGTCCACAAGCGGCGAGAGTTCGCCGAATTTAGATCGGATCCGGCACACACCGAAAAATCGGCGAGCGAGTGCCGTTCACGTGATCTAGACCACCTGAGTCTAGTGCTCTGACTCATTCAGACGGCTCACAGGGCACGTCACGATGTGCGATACTGGGCCCGTGGCATTGGGGGACAGGGGCCATGGCACAGCAGGTGTGTGTGGTATTGAGCGCTGCGGAGCGCGAGCAGTTGGCGGCAATTGCGGCCGACCGAAACCGGCCGCGCAAACACATCGAGCGGGCGCAGATTGTCCTCGCCTCGGCAGATCGGCATCCGGTGCAGCAGGTAGCGCAAATTATCGGCGTCAGCCGGTCGACGGTGTGGCGATGGCAACAGCGCTTTGCCGAGAGCGGGATCGACGGGCTGCTACGCGACAAGACCCGCAAGCCCGGCAAGGCCCCGATCGCGGCGGAAATCGCGGCGCGCGTGGTCGCGATGGCCTGCACCGAGCCGCCGCACGAAGCCACTCACTGGACCGGCCGGGCAATGGCCAAAGCGATTGGCATCTCGCTGGGTTCCGTGCAACGCATCTGGCAGGCGCACAAACTGCAGCCGCACCGGTTGCGCACCTTCAAACGCTCGCGCGACCCCAGCTTTGCCGACAAGCTCACTGATGTTGTTGGGCTCTATGTCGATCCGCCGGCCCATGCGGTGGTGCTGTCGCTCGATGAAAAAAGCCAGATCCAAAGCCTGCCCCTGGCCTGAACAGGGGCGCTCGACCGCACCCAGCCCGGGCTGCCGATTAAGCCCGGGCGCTGCCAGACCATGACCCATGATTACAAGCGGCACGGCACCACCACCCTGTTTGCCGCCCTCAGCGTGCTTGATGGCACCGTTATCGGCCGCTGCATGCAACGCCACCGCCACATCGAATTCATCCGCTTCCTCAACGCTGTCGAGCGCGAGGTTGCCGCCGACAAGTCGATCCACGTCGTCCTCGACAACTACGCCACCCACAAGCATCCTAAAGTGCTGGCCTGGTTGGCACGCCATCCGCGCTGGACTTTTCACTTCACCCCGACCTCGGCGTCCTGGCTCAATGCGGTGGAGAACTTCTTCTCCAAGATGACGCGGCAGCGCATCCGTCGCGGCGTCTTCCGCTCGGTTGTCGACCTGCAGGCGGCGATCAATGCTTATCTGGCCGAACACAATGACAACCCCACACCGTTCGTCTGGACTAAATCCGCCGAAGCCATTCTGGCCAAACTCGATCGCTGTCCTGTACCATCCGTTTGAGTCAGTGCACTAGCGACGCTCGCCGCAGCGCTTGCAGGGTTCCGAGGCGCGGGGTTTAGATGCTTCAGATCGACCGAAGGACACCGATATGCGAGTGAACTTGGCCGTACAAGGCCCGCTGCTGGTGGTCACCGACCTGATGGGCACGACCCTGCGCGACGATGGCGCGGTACTACCAGCCTACCGCACCGCCTTTGCCGAATGCGCGATTCCGTTCACCGAACAAGAGCTGGCGAACTGGCGCGGCGCGCACAAGCTGAGCCTCTTCACCGAATTCGCGACGCGTCGCTACTCGGCGGATGAGGCACCGAAGATCGCGGCGGCGGCCCTTGAGGTGTTCGAGAGCGAATTGCGCCGGTTTCTGGCGAGCGGCGGCGGTGTACCGATCTTGGGCGCCGAGGACGCGATCCGGCAATTGCGTGCGGTGGGCATTAAGGTGGTGCTGACCAGCGGCTTCGACCGTCGCCTGATTGCCGACGTCGTCGCGCATTGCGGTTGGGCCGAGTTGTTTGACGCGATCGTCTATCCCGATGAGGTGCCCGCCGGCCGCCCGGCGCCCTACCTGATCTTCCAGGCAATGCAGAAAACGCTGGTCCACACGGTGGCGCGCGTCGCCGCGATTGGTGACACGACGCTGGACTTGCAGGCCGGCGCCAATGCCGGCGCCGGTTGGGTTATCGGCGTGTTGAGCGGCGCGCATGACCTCGGAACGCTAGGCCGGACCCCGCATACCCACCTCTTGACGAGCATCGCCGAAGTTCCGCTGTTGTTCGGCATAGACTGAGCCGCCGTCCATTGAAAAGACCGCTTCGAATCTTTGAGCGCGTCATTT
>DATGCX010000154.1:0-2892 GCA_035311445.1 Xanthobacteraceae bacterium
CGGGTCAAGAATCCATCGGCCCCAGCCCGTAGCGGAGGCCGGTAATTCTGCACGCCCACCCGTGGACGCCGGGCCGCGCCATGATCGATGCTGCGCGCCCGTCGTCATCTTTTCGAGCGCGTCAGCAGCCGTAGATGAAAACGCGCACGCTTAGTCATCGGCTTGAAGAGCTTGCCTCCCAGGATGAAAATAATCGCACCGAGCCTGTGAACCCTTGTGGTCGTTTTCGCCAGCAGGCCTTACTGTCCCGCTACCGCTGCTCGCCCGCGCCGACGAGGTGATCGAGTGAACCGGCGCACCTTTATATCGCTTCTCGGCGGCGCGGCGGCGTGGCCGCTCCGGACGAGGGCAGAGCAGGTAACCAGGCCGACTGTCGGCTTCCTCAACAGCGCGTCAACTGACAAGTACGCTTACCTTGCAGCTTCCTTTCGACAAGGACTAAGCGACCTGGATTTCGTCGATGGCCAGAACATCACAATCGAATATCGCTGGGCAGCGAGCCAATATGATCGATTGTCTGCTGATCACGACAGCGGCGTCTTGTCGATCCGACCGCTGGGTTCGACGAACCAGTACTCACTGGTGAGCGGTTTACCGGCAAGCCGCGCCTGTACCCATTTGGCTTGGTAGGCGCGAGGATCCGGCCCATTGGTTGCAGATGGTACCCCGCCAATGCTGTGGCGGGCGTCAGCATAGATAATGAGCTGCTTCGGGCCGCCGAGCGCTTTGGCGAAGGCCTTCGTATTCTCCAGGGGACAGAGCTCGTCAGATTCGCCCCCTGCGATCAGGTACGGCACTCTGATCTTTTCGGCGTATCCGTGCCAATCGAGTGATTTGCGGAATTCGTCGAATTCGCGCTCGTCCGTGATGCCCGACATGAACATGAAGCGGCGCTTGAATGTAGGTGACGCTTCCTCGAAGATCGCGTTTCCACCAGGCTCGTAGCATGTTCCGGTTACCGCGCATGCCCGATAGCGAGGCTCATTCGACATCATGATCGCGGAGAAGAAAGATCCAAAGCTCGAGCCGATGACGACGATCTTGTCCGGGTCGATTTCCGGCCGCGCCAACAGCCATTTCATCACTTCCTTGCCGGTCTCGACCCAACCCGAAACGTCGGTATAGATGCCACGCAGCGGCGCTTCCCAGTAACCCGGACCTTCGACTGCCAAAAACGCGAAGCCGCGTTGCATCCAAGGATCGCCATACAGCGAGACGTACTTCTCCTTATTGCCGTCCATGCCCGGCACCATGACGATAGCCGGTACTTTGCGACCTGGCTGGTAGCCTGGAGGCAAATGAAAGATGGCGGGAAGCTGCTTGCCACGGTACGGGATCTCTGCCCATTCAACCTTATGGTCGGCAAGCTTCATGAATTTCGTGAAGGTCTCCCGCTTCTTCGTGTTATAGCCCTCGATGCGGTCGTTGATCTCATCGATCGGCCACATCGCTGATGCCCAGTACTGTGCGGCAATAAAATAATTGTCGCGCGCCTCGAAGGACTCGCCGTCCTGCTCAGCTTCCCTCGCCTTCGCTTCCCGGATTCGCGCCAGCGCCTCGAAAGCTGGTGCAATATCGGCGTACTTGTTGACCCGTTGCCGGAGCACGGCCATATCGCCGATCACCGCGGCGCCGCAGTTGCGGATCATCACGGCCGTCCGCCCTTGGTCCCAGTCGATGCCGTTGGCTTGAATGATGTTATCAAGTGCCCAGCGTTGCTCGTTGAAGCGGCGCATTACCGGCGCGCCGATCGGCTGTCGCTCCGCCGCGGCCAGTCTGCCGGCGGAAAGCGCTGTGCCTGCACTCGCGGCTATGATCTTGGCGGTATGCAAGAGCTGGCGACGGGTCATGGCAATGCTCCCCTCGGGTGTGGTCCATCTGACAGCTGTCCACATCCGCTGCCGGGCTGGCCGAGGCGGAGGGAAGCCAGTTCCAACCGGTTTTTGAGCATGCGATTGGTAGCGAGAACAAGTGTTATTCAAACCTAACCAGTCGGCAGCTGGAGGCGGACCCGGGTCGACCCGACAAGCGCCTCCGACCTATGCCCTGACCTAACATAGATTCTGCGCGGGGGGCGCAGTAACGGGCGTCCCGCGACCGGCGCACGTTCATATCGCTGCTCGAAGGCTCGGCGGCCGCTGGGGAGTTTGCCAAAATCCGTTCGACCGGATTGGAATGACCCACCAGCGTCAGTGTTCGAAACGCGCCCTACCGCGCTGGAGCTGTTGCAACTGTGCATCGGCCTGCGCCGATTATTGTTGTCGCAATGCCATCTTTCATCGTTGACCCTGCATAGGTCAGATTGCCGTTTTGCCGATCCAGCTCGTAGGATACATCGCCGCTCACAGCGGTAATCCAGCCGTCATCAAAGCGGCCGACATTGAGCTTCTTCCCATCTGCAAGCGTGACAACTTTTGTCGTTTCATCAATCCAGAAGCCAAAACTCTCTTCGTTGCTCGATGAAGTAGTTCCTTTCGGCGCGTCTACAATGACGACCTTTTTGCTTACGCAGTTCAAGTAGGTGCGTGCTGCCGCGCTTTCCTCCAAGACGGCGAACGCCGTCAGGGCGAGCACGCTCACTAGAACAGCGCTTTTCATCTTGTCTCGCGAGCGCTCTCGCGGCAGATGGCCCGCATTGCCAGAGTGATGATCGATCCGGCGCTAAAATCCCTGCCAATGCGGCGGGCCTATGCGAACAATTGACCCTTCTCAGACATGGGCGGGTCGGGAAAGGGTCCTATTTTGCGGCACCTCCCCGATCCTCGCTATTATTTCAATGTGCATACACGATCGTGCGCAGCATGACCCGGCGTTCGTCAGGCCGATAATCGCCGGCTCCGCGGTGCATCGTGGCCAGCTCGTCCCACATCAGCACATCGCCGACGCGCCAGT
>DATGCX010000155.1:0-24788 GCA_035311445.1 Xanthobacteraceae bacterium
CGGCCTTGGAGCTGCCTTACGCGTATATGCGGCCGCTTCGGGCCGTCGCACGTCAAGGCGTCTGATGAGACCGAACAGATCGACCACAAGCGCCTCAATAACAGCGGTGCCGGGAACTTTCCGAGGTGATAGCCGCTCTACCCGCGGCTTTCAATTGCACAGATGCCGAGCATCAATAAAGGCCCGACGGTTGCAAAGACCGTGGCCGCGGCCCTTCGCGGGCTGGAGCTGCGGCTGCTGGAGTCGGAGCGGCTTCCTGCCCACGTCCTTCCGGCTTCATGGACCCCGGCTGGAACAGCCCCTGCACCCGACATTTTTCCTGTGCCTTGCCGCAGGCGATGCGCGACACCCCGGTCGTCATATCGACCGTCAGGGTATCACCCTTCACCACATTCGGCCCCTGGGAAATCATCACATTCCCCTGCAGGGTCACGGTGTTGGCCCGCATGTCAAATATGCCTTTTTCGCCCGTGGCGGTCTGGTCCTTTTGCACGACAATCACTTCGCCTATTGCCTCGACGCGCTTGATCTGCTGGTTCTGCTGAGGTCCGGCCTGGGGGGCGCCCGACGGCCCAGCGGGTTTTGACGCCGTATCATCATCGTAGAAAACCACCAGTGTCTTGCTGCGCATGGAGGTATCGCCTTGGACCAGATGAACGTCACCCGCAAATGTTGCCATCTTGTCCTTGTCGCGGACCTCAAGCGTGGCCGAGTTGATCTTGATCGGTTTGTTGCGATTTTGTGAGAATCCCTGCAGCGCGTTGGGGGGACCGCTTGGTTGCTGTGCATGCAGCGCCGCAACGCTCAGCGTTGTCGCGGCAACCATGGCCGCGAATATTATCCTGCCCGGCATAGAAATGATCGTCATGGCGCTAACGAACCCCGCGGAATCGAAACCTGAGCTGGAGCCCCCTAAGGTACAGATTTTTGCTGAGCTGATTGCAATTGGTCCGGAATGAGCCTCATCTCGACACCCCCGCCAAAGAGGATCGAAGCCCCATTCTCTATCACTTCCAGCCGATTGGCGCTGAGCCAGCCGTTGGGAAGTCTTACCTCCACCGGGCTTTCGGAAACGATATTGCCATTGCTCACATTAACGGTTGCTTCCGTTAGATGTCCTTCGTAGCCAGAGCTCGAATTCAGGGTGATATTGTCGTTTAGCTTCAATAGCTCACCCTTGGTGTCGTAGACCCCATTGATGGATTTGATCACCACGCGCTGCCCGTCCTTGAGTTCCACGTGCCCGGTGATGTCCTTCAGTTCGAGAACGTCGGGCTTGGTGAGGTCTTGGGCCGCCGCACGCGCGGTGAGTTCGTAGGGCCGCGAGTCGGTGGTGAAACCGGTAAGCCGGGGCAACTCCATGATGATCTTCGTGCCTGACAGCGAAAGCTTACCGGGATCAATCGGGAAAGCTGAAATGAGGCGGAACGGATTGAAGAATGTGGCGGTGATGATGATGGCGACGACAGCTAGGATGCCGGCCGGGATGGAGCTGCGCAGGAAGCGGACAAAGCGGCTGTGCCGCGCCGCGGCCCGAAAGACACGGTCGCCATCGCTCCGCCCGATCTGCCGCGACGAGCGCGAGGCCGATAGAGGAATGATCGGAGTGTAGTTCAGACAACCCCCCTGGAGATCGTTAGACGAACACCTGCGCCGCGATCATATAACGTCATCTGCCCCAAACACCAAAGGAGAACCCATCACGTACAGAAAAGCACACACCGCCGAGCCGCTCCACGGCTCCGGCGCCGCTGACCGAACGCCCACACACCTCGCCCCCAGGCGAGTCGCAACCCTGACGCCGGAATATGGCTGCCGCAGGGCAAATTCAGGCATGGGAGAAGATGTCCTCCGTTGCCCAACCGGCCAGATCAAGGCGAACACGATCGGGCAGGAACCGAAAACAGGCCGCCGCCAGCTCCTCTCGGCCTTCCCGCGCAAGCAGCGCATCAAGCTTGTCCTTGAGGGCGTGCAAGTGCAGCACGTCTGAAGCCGCATAGGCGATCTGCGCATCCGTAAGGTTTCCCGCGCCCCAATCGGTCAGCTGCTGCTGCTTGGAGACTTCGATGCCAAGCAGGTCGCGCGTCAGATCCTTGAGCCCGTGCTTGTCGGTGTAGGTGCGCACCAGTCGCGAGGCGATCTTGGTGCAATAAACGGGGCCTGCCATGACGCCGAAACTCTGCTGCAAAATCCCCAGGTCAAATCTGGCAAAGTGAAATATTTTCAAGATGTTACTGTCAGTCAGTAAGGCCCGCAGATTAGCGGCCTCGCTGCCGCCGCGTGGAATTTGGATCACATCTGCTGTGCCGTCACCGGGCGAAAGCTGGACCACACAGAGTCGGTCGCGCCGGTGGTCGAGCCCCATTGTTTCGGTGTCGATCGCGACGGATTGCCGGTATCGGGATAAGTCAGGCAAGTCGCCGCGGTGCATGCGGATGCTCATGGTTGTCTCTTCAAGCTCCTCGCTTCGTATTCACAGGTCAGAGCAAATATTGCAAGCATTTGAAAAGAAGCCGTTTTTATCCATGCCCCAGCGATAGCCCGAGCCAACATAATCTCGCCCCACCGCGATTGTCGGTTGCAAAGACCTGTGCGACAAATGGCTGCCAATGGATGGATAAATCATGCGACGATGCTTTGTCATCTTCAGCTTCGTCATCTTCAGCTTCGTGGTGATGCTATGTCCGGACCTTGCCGCCGCATCAACGCGGTCACCGGACGTTCCGTTGTGGAAGAGACTGCTCTCAGTGCTAACGCCGGCACCGGCGGCAAAATCATCGCACCACGATAAAGCACGACGGTCCGCAGCCGTTGCAGCGCCGAATTCTCAGGTGCCGCTCCCCGTGCCGGCGCCTGCGGCGCGACAAGTGCACCACGACGAAGCGCCACCGTCCACATCCGGCACACCACTGAATTCTCCGGAACCGCCGCCCGCGCTGGCGGCATGGCCAGTGCACGATGATCAAGCGCCGCCGTCGGCGTCCGAAATGGAGCAGAATTCTCCGGTACCACTCCCCGCGCCGGCGCCTGCGGCGAGACAACTGCACTACAATGAAGCGCGACCGCCCACATCCGATAGAGCGCTGAATTCTTTGGGACCGCCGTCCGCGTCGGCACTGGCGCCATGGCCAGTGCAGAGTGATCAAGCACGACCGCCCGCATCCGATACCGAGCCGAATTCTCCGGAACCCCCATTAGGGCCGCCAATTCACAGCCTTCAAAAATCAACTGCAGCCAACTCCGATTGTAACACCGGCCGGCGGATCGTTTCGGCCTATTATTGGGCGGGCCAGCGCACCGCCAGCGGCGAACCGTTCAATCCCAATGGCCTTACCGCCGCTCACCGCACCCTCCCGTTCGGCACGCGATTGAACGTGACGAATCCGAAGACCGGGCAATCCGTGATGGTCGTTGTGAACGACCGCGGCCCATTCGTGTCGGGCGTAAGCCTAGACCTCAGTCTCGGTGCCGCCCGGGCGATCGGAATGAAGGGCGTCGGGGCGGTATGCATTTGGTGAGCGGCGTCTCCCCGCCCTAACACTACATCACGGTTTCGCCTGGCGTAGTGGGGTTGCCGGATCGATTTCTCGATGCCGAGGGCGCGCAGCACCGCGGCGGCGCGATTGGGCTGGCTGATCGCCTAGTGGTGGCGTTGCAAAGCTTGACGGTCGGTCGAGTTGGGCCTAGTTTAATAGTAGCCTGTTACCAGTAGAGGTGCATGATGCCCATGCCGACGTTGAAGGCTATTGCTAGCTTGCTTCCGCCCGGTGCGACGATCCAGAGTGATCATCAAGGGATCGACGCTCTGCTTAGCGATATCCGCGGACAGATTTCGGACGAAGGGGTTGGTTCGTCCACACGCGGTGTAACTAAGGTCGCATTCGAGAGAGTCGATTTTATTAAGACGGCGCCGCGCCGACCTGACTGGATCACGTAAGGGGCGTTGCGTTGGGCGAGGTGGAGACTTCGCAGACGAGCATTTACCAAAACCTTAGAGCGTGGGAATTTTGTTGCTGCTTGCGTGGCCCTGCTCGGGAGCGCGGTATGTGGGTTATTAAAGCAGAGCGCGCGGTTTTTCAAAGTTCCGCGACGACGCAGTTTACAATAAGCGGAAGCTGATGCTCTGACGAACGGCAAGATTTGTTAGATGCAAAGGGCGTCGATGACAGCCTAAGTCGTCTTCTTGTCGGTAGGTAGACGGTCTAGGCTTGGTTGTTCTTGCCGGGCTGTTCCATGGCACGCATTTTCATAAGCCATTCGAGCGCTAATAATTACTGGGCCATCCAACTGCGCGACTGGTTGGTCGAGAACGGCTGGGACGATATCTTCCTCGAGCTCGATCCCGAGCGGGGCATTGCTGCCGGCGAGCGCTGGAAGGAGGCGCTGCAGAAGGCGGCACAGCGCTGTGAGGCCGTTCTTGCGCTCATAAGCCCCGAGTGGCTTGCATCCGGTTGGTGCAGACCAGAGCTGAACACTGCCCAGCTCATGGGTAAGAAGATCATCGTTCTGCTGATCGGCAGCAAGCCGTCAGAGATTCCGGGCGATCTGAAGGATGCCCAATATGTCGATCTGATCAATGATCCCGACGGTTACGCGCGCCTCAAAGTAGGCTTAAAGCGTGCCGGCCTCGATCCTTCGAGTTTCCCTTTCGCAGAAGGGCGACGGCCTTATCCGGGCTTTCCTCCATTCGAAGAAGAGGATGCAGCGATCTTCTTCGGCAGGGACGCGCAGATCGTGCGCGGGCTTGACAAATTGCGCAGGCTTGCCCGCACCGGGGTGGAGCGCATGCTCATCATCCTGGGCGCTTCTGGGTGCGGCAAGTCCTCGTTCCTAAGGGCTGGCCTTTGGCCGCGTTTGAAGCGTGACGACAGCGCTTGGTTGCCGCTGCCGACGATCCGGCCGGAACGAGCAGTGATCTCCGGCACCTTTGGCCTCGTCGAGGCCCTCTACCGCACCATGAATGAGGCGCCTTTCGCCGTAAACCTCCAGAAGCGGGACCTTCCACGCAGCCGTGCCGACGTCGAGGAGTTTATCACGACCAGCGACGACGGTCTCGTCAAGATCCTTGCTGCGCTCAGGGAGGCGGCACACATGCCGGGGCTCTCAGGCGAGGGGCCGCCGCCACTCATTATCGTCCTCCCGATCGATCAAGGCGAGGAGTTGTTCAACGAGGAGGGCAGCGCCGAGGCCAAGCGCTTTATCGACGTCCTGAGCAAGACGCTTGCAGCCGATGCCCGCGTTTTTGCTCTCCTTACCATGCGCACGGACTCCTTTCCGCAGGTCCAGAACAATAGCGTGCTGGCAGCCCTGCCTAAGGACACCTTCACGCTCGACAAGATGTTGGAAGGCTCTTATCGAGAGATCATCGAGGGGCCAGCGGCGCTTGTGAAGCCGACGCCGCTCAAGATCGATCCGCAGCTCACTGAGGCCCTGTTACAGGATGCGGCGGGGCAGGATGCATTAGCGCTGTTCGCGTTCACGCTGCGCTACCTCTACGACAAGTACCGAGCCAACAATGAGCTAAACCTTGAAGGCTATGAGAAGCTTGGCCGTCTCAAAGGCGTCATCGAGACCACCGTCAAGCAGGCGCTTGCAGAAGGGGTTGCCAAGGGCGAGCTGCCTAAGGATGAGAAGGCCCAGCTTGCGCTAATCCGCACGGCCTTCATCCCACACCTGGCTCGGGTTAACCCGGCGGGCGAGTTTGTGCGCCGCATTGCGACCCGGGACGAGATCCCGCCTGAGGCGCGGCCTGTGATCGACCGCCTCGTTGAAGCCCGCCTGCTCATCAACGACCGTCGCACGGTTGGCGCTGAGGACGTAGATGTCATCGAGGTGGCACACGAGGCGCTGCTGCGCAAATGGAAGGACCTGAATGACGCCCTTATCGAAGAGCGAGAGTTCATTGTTGCCAAAGGTCAGCTCGAGCAGGACGTTGCCGAATACAGGAAGACTCCCGAGAGGCGCAAGAAGGGCGCACTGCTTGGAGGCAACAAGCTCACGCGCGCACTCGACTGGCTCATCAACCGCCCCCAGGACCTCACACGCGAGGAGCGCCAGTTCGTTCAAGCCAGCGCAGATGTCGAGCGGGCTGTCGCGCGCAACTGGCAGCGGTTGCAGGCGGCAGTCGGAGTTTTCATGCTTGGCACAATCCTGAGCCTCTTGGGCATCATCTTCAAGGATGAGATCAGCGGCCTCTGGTTCGAGCAAACCGAACTGCGCCGCTACATCGCAACGAATTTCAAGGGGCATGTACTCAGGCCGGAAGCCGAACGCGGCGTGAAGCCCGGCGAATTTTTCCGGGAATGCGCCAAAGACTGTCCCGGGATGGTTGTTATTCCGTCGGGCGAGTTCTGGATGGGCTCGCCCGACGGCGAGGGCGATCAAAACGACAGCGAATATCCGCGCCACAAGGTCAAGATCGAGAAGTCCTTCGCGGTCGGCAGGTTCGAGGTCACATGGGACGACTGGTTGGCCTGTGTTGCGATGAGGGGTTGCGACGGCCGGCCAACCGGCGACAGCAGTTACGGAAGGGGACGCAAGCCGTTGATCAATGTTTCATGGGATCAGGCGAAGGCTTATGTGGTTTGGCTCTCGCGGATGACTGATAAGCCGTACCGGCTGCTCACCGAGGCCGAGTGGGAATACTCGGCGCGCGGCGTCACCAGCCCCGATGCCCCCCATCCGCGTTATCCCTGGGGTGATGAGGCGAACCACGATTATGCCAACTACGGCACAGACCGGTGCTGCGATGGCAAGATCGAGAGACTGGACGAGTGGTATAACACGGCTCCCGTGGGGCAGTTCCTGCCGAATGCCTTCGGCCTCTATGACATGCATGGCAATGTCGCGGAGTGGGTCGAGGATAATTGGCACGACAGCTATCGCGGGGACCCTCCCGTCGACGGCAGCGCCTGGACCGAAGGTGAAAAAAGTTCCCGTGTCGCCCGCGGCGGTTCCTGGTACGACCCTCCACAGGACCTCCGCTCAGCCAGCCGTGACGGGAGGCCCACCGACTACCGGAGCAACCGCTTGGGTTTCCGGGTTGGCAGAGCGCTTTCCGCCATGTTGGGAGAACGCCTTCCGCCATAGAGCGCACCCATATGCGTCCTTGGGTCCCGTAATGGTGAAAATCGAATGGACGCCGCTGTCCGGGGTCCTGCCATCGGGATTAAGCTTGAACTTCGCCTCGCGTACCGGGCCATCCATAGTCACGAAGCGTGGAAGTTGGTTCGTCTTTTCAAGATTCTTTTCGAAGGAATCGAACTGCGGATTGAGGTGCGGCCGGTTCTCAAGCGTCCCCATCGGTGACCCCTCCCCGAATCCTTCGAATCCAACCATTTACGCGATTCAAGAAGTTTCGAAACGGACACTAAGACCTTTCGCATCCGCGCCTGTGGGTCGGACGATACGATCTCTGTCGCGGTGATTAACGACGGCGAACCGATCGTGGGCAACAATCGCGACAAGATCTTCGTGCCCTTTTCACGATCCGGTGAGAAAGTGGTGGGATGGGCATGGGGCTCGAGATCATGCGATCGATGCTGCGCGCCGATCACGGCTCGATCCATCTGTCAGACGCCGACGACGGCGTTGTCTTCCTGCTAACGTTCCGAGCCGCGTAGATATGTGCAACGCGAACCGGGCTTGAGCACATCGAGTCCGGTGCGTGGCGTGATGCAGTGGCTCCAGCGCTGATTTCGCGGGGGGCCTCAGAGCTGCTTCGGAATGCCCGGGACAGTCTGCCGTTCGATGGAAGCGACTTCAGGCGCGATGTAGTTGTTCCAGATAGGATGCCGCATCGACCGATCGGCATCGTTCTGAGTTGGCCTACGAGTCCCCACTCCCCCTCCGGAAAATCTCTCAAAGCAGCGTCGTACTCACAAAAAGACTCGCTGGGAGAATCAGATGCTGCGCCAAATGGACACCGAACCTCTTAGACGTTGATAGCAATAAAATCCTGGTGCCCAGAAGAGGACTCGAACCTCCACGGCTTTCACCACTGGTACCTGAAACCAGCGCGTCTACCAATTCCGCCATCTGGGCTGCTGTTGAGGACTTAAGGGGGGAGGGCGCGGTTGTCAACGCGATCTCTGAGCGCCGACCGGGGCGCTCCGGTTGACCGACGACCCAGGAGTTGCCAAATGCCTCCCTTCGCGGGGCACCAGACCAAGGCGTGATTGGCTTGTTGGCCGGCGAATTATTTATTCGCGCGATGGCGGAAATGCCTTTGCGAGCGTGCCGGCAAAGGCATCGGGCGAATCCCAGAACGGAAAGTGGCCGGCCTCCTTTAATATCTCAAGCCGCGCAGTGGCCTCGACCAACTGAGCAATGTCAGACGGTTTGGTGAAATCGTCCTCGCCCTGAATGACCGCCAAGCGCTTCAATCTCGCAATGCCACTCGAAAAATCGAACCGATTGAGCGTGCTGCTTACGGCGCGGTAGGTCTTGATATTGAAAGGAAACGGGTCATCCGGCGGCACAGTGAATCCGCGGGCCGTGTACGAGGGCAGCAACAGCTTCAAGATTCGGGGACCGTTTCGCTGGTCCAACGCCAGCCACAGGGCCTTGAGACGGACCCACCCGGAGAGACGGGATGCCTGTCGCCGCTGGACGACCCTGTAGGATTGCGATGTCACGGGAACAGGGTTGATCAACAGGCCTTCGATTGGGTCGGCGATGGGCGGCATCGCATCGGCAGGTAGAGCCAGTGCCCCGGCGAGCACGAGCGCACCCCACGAATGCGCTATGACGCCGAAATTCCGATCATTGGTGACAGCCCTGACGAGCGCCCGGAAATGACGAAACGTGCTCAACGCCGAGGGCACGCTGTCACTGGCCGGCATCCCCCCGCAACCGGGCTGGTCATAGAATATGAGTGTGCGCCGATCGGCCACCGACATCAGAGGCGCTATCAGATATGAGTGATCGAAGCCCGGACCACCGTGAATCACGTACACCGGGGGGCCCCGTCCGACCGTGCGAACAAATGTCGGGCCCGCCAGCATATCGATGACCGAACCGTCCGCGGACGGAGAGGCACGCACGGCAAACCGTTAACGTGACGCCGCTAACGCGGCGTCACCGAGAAATAGCCCGCGCCGAAGTTGAAGCGGGCCTCCGCGGGCATTTTCCGGCTGAGCTCGCTCGGGTGAATGAACTCGTCGCGAAACCACGGATGAATCTTGGGATCAAATATCTTCTTGAGCCAGTCGATGGCCAAGGCACGGCGTGGGGTCTTGCGCGCGTCGGGGTGATAGGTCAGCCAGATGTCCAGATGATATTGATGGCCGATATCCACAGGGACAACAGGGGCGCCGAGCGCGACCGCAAAGGTGGGCAGCACGCCGATTCCGGCGCCCTTTTCGATGGCGTAGAAATGCGCCGTGCTGGAGTTCGTGCGGATGGCAACAATGCTGTCGATGTCGTCGAGGCCGAAAAATCCGGCAATTGCACCCCCATCGAGCCCCGGCGCGACCTGCTGGATGATCCGGTGATCCTTCAAATCGTCAGCGTCCTTCGGCATGCCAAAGAGATCAAGGTACTGACGGGAGGCAAAGGCGTGCACGTGAAGCCGGCCGAGTTTCACGACCCTGAGGTCGGGGGTATCGGGCACGGAAAACTGAACAGCCATGTCGGACTCAAGGCGCAACACATCGGCGTTTTGCATCGCACACTGCAGGTTCACGACGACGAACGGATAGTTGCGTTGGAAATCCACCAGGCGCGGCATCACCCAGTACGCGCCAAGGCCCTCGGTGATCGAAATCGAAACGTTGCCGCGCTTGACGACATCCATCGTGGTCTGGCGTCGTAGCACATCGAAAGATGCATGCTCCATCTTCCGTGCGCTCTGAAGCAGGGCACGTCCTTCACCAGTGAGGATCACCCCTTCGGGAAGGCGTTCGAAAATCGGGGCGCCCAGAGCCTTCTCAAACCGCTCGATCCGGCGCAGGACCGTCGATGAGCTCAGCCTGAGAGATCGCGCAGCCTTGCGAAAGCTCTCGGCCCGTGCGCATGCGATGAAAACGCGGATGTCATCCCACGAAACAGGATTGATCTTGGGTTCCATGAGCATCTGATCGATTCCTGCACCACCCTGGTGCGGATTTTATGGCACCCTAACGGCCGCTGTTCAAAGTAAATACGTCAACGGCTAACCCGTTTGTTCGATCCGGGAAACTGGGGGGTAAGTTCATGAGTCATGCTTATGCCGTTGATAGTCGTCATGAATTCGATCGGCTGGAGGTTCCGGCCCGGCCGCGGATCAGGCTGCATCGCGCCACCAACGCCGATATTGGAGTGGCCAGGCAGATGGCAGCGCAGGAAATTCCCGGCGCGATTGCGTCGGAACAGGCGATCGCGCGCACGATCACGCAAAATCGCAACAGCGTGCTGTTGTTCTACAAGAATGCCGAGGTCGTCGGGATCTGGGCAATGCTGATGTTGACCGCGATCGGTCTGGAAGCGTTGTTGCTCGGCGAATTCGATGGGTTGAACCCGAATCCGAACGGGATTGCTGCGACCGGCGATAGCCCGGCGGCAATCTATCACTGGGCCGTTGTGGCGCCGGGTCTGGCATCGGAAGGCATTCGTCACGTCGGCCCATTCCTAAGGCAACCGCCGTACCGGGGGGCAAATTTCTATTCCCGTCCAGCCACCGACGTTGGAATTCGGTTGAACCTCGGGCTTGGTTTTCGTCCGATCGCAGCGGGTACGCCGGGTCTGTTCCGCTACGTGCGGCTGATCAACCGGGCGTCACCGGTTTCATCGCCAGTTTCTCACGCCGCCTGATAGGTCGCAAAGCCATGGCCAACAATCAGCCCAGCTACGATACCTTCTGGGACGTCGAAACCCACAGCGCTCGACCCAACGACACGAGCTTTTCCGTGAAGGTGGCTCGGTCGCTCAACGACCTGATGCAGGTGACTGCCGTTCGGGCGGCGGTTTTTCTCAGCGAACAGGTCTGCCCCTATTACGAGGAGTTTGACGGCAACGATTTCTGCGCCACTCACCTGATCGGCTACCGTGGATTCGAGCCTGTTGCCTGTCTCCGAGCCCGTTTTTTCGCGGATTTTGCAAAGCTCGAACGCTTGGCGGTACGCCATGAATTCCGCGACTCGCGCATTTCCTTTCAGATTGTCCGCGCCGGAATCGAGCTGGCCCGCAAGAAGGGGTATCGCCGCATCTACGGTCACGCACAAGACCGTCTCGTACCCTTCTGGTCCCGGTTCGGCGCACGACCGATGTCCAATCAGCGCAAACTCGTCTTTTCCGATTTCTCCTATACTGAGATGCTGCTGGAAACCGAACCCCACCCGAACCCCGTCACGCTTGACAGCGATCCATACGAGATTATCCGGCCGGAAGGCGCTTGGCATCGGCCTGGGCCGCTTGACCGTTCTGCGGACCGACCGGTCACCTCCCCCCTTATGGACTTCACCTTCGAATCGGCGGTGTCTTGACCGTGAACATGGAAGTTGCCAGGAGCGTCTGGAATCGCGCCGTACCACTGGTGGCACTGGTCGATCTTCAGGTCGAGTATGCGGCGCCAGGCCGGGCGTATAGCCTCGGGGGTATCGAACCCTGTCTGGAAAACTGCCGCGCCGTCTTGTCGGAGAGCCGCAGACTTGGGCTACCCATTGCCCATTTTCGGCGGACCCAAGCCAACACTTACTTCAACCCGGTCTCGCCGTTTTCGGCATGGATTTCCGATTTTCGCCCTCGAACAAATGAAATGATGTTCGAGCGCCATCTTCCCTCCTGTTACAGCAACCGAGAATTCTCTGCCTTTATGGACGTCGTCGAGGCGCCGACTCTGGTGTTGCTTGGATTGACCGGAGAGGGGGCTTGCCTCTCGACCGCCGTCGACGGGTTCCATCGCGGTCACACGACGATATTTGTAGGCGATGCCTCTGCGTCTCGTCCTCTCCCGGGGCTGAGTGCGGCGGATTCGCATGCCGCCGTCATCAAGATCATGGCGTATTACGTCGATGTCGTGTCGACCACGAAGGCTTTGGACCACATCGCAAAAATCAATCCAATGGTATGAGAGGGCGCATCATGAGAACGGACTCGCGGAATCTTTCCGCACTTACGATTATGATCGAGTATGCCGCCATCGAGGCTGGCCTGCTGAAAAACAAGCCTCTGGAAACCATTCTGCGCGCCGCGCTGAAGGAAGCCAGACGCTCTTTGGAAGCGGAGGAGCACGATTATTCGAAAATTCGTAGAACCAATTAGCTTTGGCCATGACGCTCGAAGCGACGGGTCCGGATCGCTTGCGACGCATCCCCGGTTCGCGCCCTCACCGCGCGCCCGATTCCGTTTTCCCGGCATGGGACAGTCTTCTTGGGTTGCAGACGGAATTATTCCTGCCGTATGAACTGGCGTTCCTGTTGGCTTGTCCCCGGTGGTCCACGGCGCAGTCGATTCTCGATATCGGCTGCGGTAACGGGGATTACCTGGGGCGCATCAGCTCCTTCTTTCCGAAAAAGCGCTATTTGGGCATCGACATTTCGTCCGCGATGATTTCAATTGCTCGCGCCACCCACGGCGCCGGGCACATTGACTTCACCGCGTCCGATTTCTTCCAATATGCGCCGCCAGCGCAGGTCGATGTCATCCTGATGCGGCTTGTTCTTCAGCATCTCTGGGGCGTTGAACCTGCCCTTCGTCGCTGTACCTCCATGCTGCGACCGGGCGGAAGCTTATATATCTTCGAGCCCGATCCGATCCAATTTCGGACCTTACCGGATACGCCTCTCTTTACAAAATTATTGCATGAAATCGAAGAGAACGCGCTCCGCGCGCAAACTAATCGCGCGCGGCTTTCCGCCTTGCCCACAATACTCGATGCGATGCCCGGTTGGAAAGTTGACCGCATATCCAGAACGATTGCACCCAGTGTCTCGTCCCAATCCCAGCGGCAGTTTCTACACATGTGCCTGCTGTGGATCGATATCCTGCAGACGAGCGGATCGTTCGATTTTCCATTCGACGAAACGCGCATCGAGTTGGAGGAGTGGGCGACGAAACAGCCGTCATATGGTCAAGTAGGACTTTCATTGATTGCGCTGCGCCGAGAGGCTGACCTACAAGGCTTGTGACTCCCTCGCCACGCCAGCCCCAACCGCCATCAGTTACTCGGCGTTGGTCGGGCGGCCGCAGCGAATTCGCTTCAGTAACCGTGGCGATGCAAGGAGTACTCGATTTCCCCCTTTCGCGGGAATGACACCACAGAATTGGCAGGCCGTGACACATCGCCCGCGGTAGGGGCGACCCTTGTGGTCGCCCCTACCGTCGCGTCCGGCACCACAAGGGTCGCCCCTACATCGTTCCGTCAGCACGAGTCCATTGTTATCGCTTTCGTGATGATCCGATCACTTCAGCTTGGCTGAAGCGAGCGACTGGTGTGCTGTCACAACCACTTCTGCCGTCAGGATGTCATCCCCCCAATTCCCTGGACGTCGGGGCGATTTGTGAGTATCCCTGCCTCGGGTATGCGGCATGCCCCGGCAATCAAAAAGGGACGGCCGCGAAACAGGGATTGGCGATGCGGGTTGGTACGTACCGACGCGGTACGGCGGCGGGGCGCGCCGTGCGCAGGGCGGCGTGCGCTGCGCTTGCTATTATTGGCGGCGGCTTCGTGGCTGCTGGTTGCACGACGTCCGGGCAGCCTGTACTGGGCGCTGCGGGCATTGGTGCGGGAGGGCTGCGCACGGTCGCCTTCGAGTCAATCGACGGCCCACCCGAGGCGTTATTCCGCAAGCTCGTTGCACAACTGGCCCAGGAGGCAAACGCCCGACAAATCGCCGTGGTGTCCCGGGAATCGCCTGCCCAATTCCGTATTCGCGGCTATATGGCGGCCCATGTGCAGGGCAAGAAAACCACCATCACCTGGGTCTGGGACGTCTACGACACCGATCGCGAGCGTGCGGCACGGCTTTCCGGCGAGGTGCCGGGCGCAGCGTCGCAGCGGGCTTGGGCGGCCGCCGATGACGTAGTGGTGACGCGGATGGCCCGCGACGGCATCAGCCGGCTGTCGGCATTCCTGGCGAACCCGGCGGAGCCGACACCTCCGGAATCGCCGCCGCGCAACGAACCCTCGCCGAATGTGGCGTCGATACCCGAGCCTGAGGGATCGCTGGCCTTCCTGCCGCCATCCCGGCCATAACCCCTTCTCGCATGATACGTGCGGCCTTTCGGGACAAGATTCTGCGCAAAATCAAAGGGATTTGAGTGACATCCGATTCACTTTGAGATGACGGCGCAGATGCTTTGCCGAAAAACGATCGGGACAATGAATTGCCTCATATTGCAATGGCTATGACGTAGTTGTTATGACCGCCCCGCCTGGACTTTGAAATTCATGACGTTTTCCGGTGGCTGTAAGCGCTTGGCCGGAAAATTCCGTTGCGGTTGCCGCCGCAACCGTGACCATCTTGGAGGCGTGAATGGCGGGCGCGAACGGGGCGATTAAGCTCGTGGCCGGCAATTCCAATCCGCGCCTTGCCGAGGCCATAGCGGCGCGGCTACGCACGCCGCTTGCCAAGGCGGTGGTGCGGCGCTTCGCCGATATGGAAATCTTCGTCGAGATTTTGGAAAACGTCCGGGGCGCGGACGTTTTCGTCATCCAGTCGACTTCCTATCCGGCCAACGACCATCTGATGGAGCTCCTGATCATTATCGATGCGTTGCGCCGCGCATCGGCACGCCGCATCACCGCTGTGGTGCCGTATTTCGGCTACGCGCGCCAGGATCGCAAACCGGGCCCGCGCACTCCGATCTCCGCGAAGCTCGTCGCTAACCTGATCACCCATGCGGGCGCCGACCGCGTGTTGACCCTCGACCTTCATGCCGGACAGATTCAGGGCTTCTTCGATATTCCGACCGACAATCTATTTGCCGCCCCGGTGATGGTGCGCGACATCCGCGAGCGCTTCGACCTTTCCACCGTCATGGTGGTGTCGCCCGACGTGGGTGGCGTCGTGCGAGCCCGCGGCCTCGCTAAACGGATTAACGCACCCCTCGCTATCATTGACAAGCGGCGCGAGCGAGCCGGCGAATCAGAGGTCATGAACGTGATCGGCGAGGTCGAAGGGCGCACTTGCATCCTGGTCGACGACATCGTGGATTCCGGCGGCACCCTGGTGAACGCTGCCGACGCGCTGCTCGACCAGGGCGCCAGGGACGTCTACGCTTACATCACACACGGGGTGTTATCGGGCGGCGCGGTGGCGCGTATCACGGCATCCCAGCTCAAGGAGCTGGTGATCACGGATTCGATCCAGGCGAGCGAGGCCGTGCGGGTGGCGGCCAATATCAGGGGGCTGTCGATCGCAACCCTGATCGGTGACGCCATCGGCCGTACTGCGGCCGAAGAATCGGTATCGAGCCTGTTCGACTGAGGGCCAAGCGCGCGCGTGCCCCTACCCTCCGCGCTTGCGAAGCAGGTGGAGTACTGCAGGACGCCCGCACTCCCGCGCGCGCCCCCGAGTCAACTTGTCGCATGCGTTCCCGAGGGCGCGCCTGTGGAAGGCCGTTCCGATCGCATTGCGAGATCGACGCGAATCCTAGAACAGTCGACGCGTCAAATACTTCCAACGGTGCGAATGATGAGCGGCCCGACGGGGCCGCTGATGATTCATGGCCCGGCAAAAGCGGCCGACGTGCGACGCTGGAGAGATTTGTGGGCGCCCCGGGACCGCCGCATGTGTATCAAGTCTCGCTGAGCGTTTCAAATGACAGGTGGTCTGGACATGTCGCTGGCCGATATCGAAGAGCGGAGCAACAACCCGGTCGATGTCGTCGAGCGGCTGGCGGCCATCCACGAGTGGTCGTTCGCCCGCGCGAGCGACGATGAGGTGACCATCCTGGTCGGCGGTCACTGGACCGACTATCAGGTCTCCTTCACCTGGATGCCCCACATCGAGGCGCTGCATCTTGCCTGCGCATTCGATCTCAAGGTGCCGGAGCGCCGCCGCGCCGAGATAACTGAACTTGCCGCGCTCATAAACGAGCAACTGTGGGTCGGACATTTTGACGTCTGGGTCAAGGACGCCATCATCATGTTCCGTCACGCGCTGGTGCTGACCGGCGGCATCGTGGCGGCGGATGCTCAATGCGAGGCTTTGCTCGGCATTGCGCTCAATGCCTGTGAGCGTCACTACCAGGCCTTCCAATTCGTGTTGTGGGCCGGCAAGAGCCCCCGCGAGGCGCTGGAATCCGTGATGTTCGAGACCTCCGGAGAGGCGTGATCCGGCAAAGATTGCGTAGGATGGGTTGAGCGCAGCGAAACCCATCGTCGGCTTTTTCTCGCGGCCCGGCTGCTGATGGGATTCGCTTAGCTCAACCCATCCTACGGTTCTACTTCGCTCAACCCATCCGGTCTGCTGCCAGCGCACCGAAGGCAGGCATGGCAATCAAGCGAGCTTCCGCTTTACAAGCTTTTCCGCATTCCCCACACAAATCTTCCGCCGGGCCGCGTCGTCGATGTCGAGGCCATCAATGACCGCGATGGTGGGCGCGATCGGTCCGAGCGGCGTGTCGGTGGCAAACACGACATGGTCGGGCCCGAAGAAATCGAGTCCACATGGAATCCCGTATCTGCCACCGAACATGGCAGTGTCTCCGTAAAACTCCTTGAAGTAATCGAGGTGGGGTCGCTTGAGCGAGGGCAGTACCTTGGAATAATCCTCGCCGGTTGTGCGCGCGCCCAGCACCTCGAGACCGGGGCCGACGCGGCCGTCAAAATACGGAATCATGCCGCCGCAGTGGTGGGTGATGATCTTGATGCCCGGATAGCGGTCGAACAGGCCGGCGAAGACGAGCCGGCACATCGCCACCGAGGTGTCGTAGGGCCAGCCAAAGCACCACCACATCTCGTAGCGGGATCGGGCCTCGGCCGCGTAGTCCGTCATAGCGGCGGTGCGCGCCGGATGCAGCCAGATCGGCAGGTCGAAGTGCGCCATGGCGGCAAACACCGGCGCGAAGGCCGGCTCATCGAGCGGCCGGCCTGCAAGCGGCGTGAACACCTGGATGCCGCACGCCCCCAGTTGCGTGACTGCGCGGGATGCTTCGGCCACCGAACCTTCGACGTCGGTGCGCGACACCGCCGCCACGAAGCCGGCAAACCGGTCCGGATGCCACGCGCAAAGCTCCGCCATCGCGTCGTTGCCGATGCGGGCGAGGCGCAGCCCAGCCTCGCCAGATGCGATATCCTCGATCGGCGGATTGGGTAGTGAAATGATCTGCCGGTAGAGGCCCAACTGATCCATCTCGCGGAACCGCTCGTTGAGGTCGAACAGCTTGGTGATCGTGCGCAGCCGCTTGCCGAGATTCTGGGTCTGCGGCGACAACTTGGTCATTTCCTCAAAGAATTTCTCCGGGTAGATGTGGCAGTAGATGTCGATCAATGGATGGCTGGCCATTGTTTCCCCCACTCGGCATTGCGGGCCGCTCGAACCTCCCGAAATAGTAGCACCACCCCTACGGAACGGATCAAGATGCTTCCATCCCTCAATGGCGAGACGCGCCTTCATCTCATCGTCGGCGATCCAGTCGGCCAGACCAAATCGCCTTCCGGCCTCACGGGTGAATTTGTTGCCCGCGGCGCCAATGCGATCTGCGTTCCGGTGCAGGTAGCGGCGTCAGATTTCGATGCCTTCATGGACGCGGCAAAACGCGGGCAGAACATCGATGGCATCGTCATCACCATCCCGCACAAGTTCGCGGCGCTGCGCCATTGCGACGAGGCGTCCGACCGTGCGCGCTTCCTCGGCGCCGCCAATGTGCTGCGCCGCATCGCCGGAGACCGTTGGCACGGCGACATGACCGACGGCGCCGCCATGGTGGCGGCCCTGCGGCGCGCCGGTTGCGAGCCCGGCGGCCGGCGCGCGCTCATCATCGGAGCGGGCGGCGCAGGTTCGGCAGTTGCGTTGGCCCTGATCGAGGCCGGGGCGGCGACGCTCGCGGTGGCGGATATGGACGAAAAGCGATGCCAAAGCCTGGTGAAACGCCTCGCTATCAAAGCCCCTGCGGTGGCGCAGGCCGGAACCCCCGACCCCGCCGGCTTCGGCCTCGTCGTAAATGCAACGCCGGCCGGAATGCAACCAGCCGATCCGTTGCCGCTCGATGCGGCGCGGCTCGAATCGTCTGCCTATGTGGCCGATCTCATCACCAGACCCACGATCACGCCGCTCCTCAAAGCGGCACGTCGCCGCGGCTGCAAGGTCGTGACCGGCGAAGACATGTTCGCCGTGCAGGCGGGCGACATGGCCGATATCTTGTTGGCGCCGCCGGCATTCTGACAGACGAGGAACGCCCCGTGCCAGATAAATTCGCCGAGCTGCGTCACGAGCTTGCCGTCGCCAATCGCATTCTGGCCCATGAGCGGGTGATCGACGCATTCGGTCATGTGAGCATGCGCCATCCGGATGATCCCGGCCGCTATTTCCTGTCGCGCTCGCGCTCCCCCGAACTGGTGGAGCCGTGCGATATTCTGGAATTTGACCTCGACTCGCAGCCCGTGGAGCCGCCGACTGCGCAGCTCTATGCGGAGCGCGTTATCCACGGCGAGATCTACAAGATGCGGCCGGATGTGGGCGCGGTTTGTCATCATCATGCGGCGGCCGTGATGCCGTTCTGCATCAGCGGCGACCCGATCGTGCCGATCTTCCATCTCGGCGCCGCAATGGGTGCGGTCGCGCCGTTCTGGGACAGCCGCGACGACTTCGGCGACACCAATCTGTTGGTGGTGAAGCCCGCCGAAGGCGCCTCGCTCGCCCGCGCACTCGGCAGGCATTCCATCGTGCTGATGCGACGCCATGGCGCAACCGTGGTCGGCGCCAGCCTCCGCGAGCTGGTTTTCCGTGCAATCTATTCCTGCGACAATGCGCGTTACCTGAGCGAGGCCAAGCGGGTCGGCAATTTTTCCCCGCTGACGCCGGGCGAGATCGAAATGGCGCAGGCGATCTATCAACTCCCGAATGCGCAGAGCCGGGCGTGGGAATATTGGACGGCGCGGCTTGCAAAGCACGGCGGCATGCCTCCACGCGCGGCGGACGCCGCCAAAAAGGCAGCAGCGAAGCCGACCAAGAAGCTCGCCATGTCGAAAGGAGGGAAACGCAGATGAGACGCAGCTGTTTTGCGAGCCCTGTGCTGGCGCTTCTCGTGCTCGTCTTCCAGGCCTTGTCGGTACACGCACAGGATACTTTGAAGGTTGCGATCGGCCAGATCAACAATTGGGAGAATCAGGCGCCGACGCTCGGCCAGGAGGTCGGCATCTTCAAGAAGCACGGTCTGGTGCTGGAAACGTTCGGCACTGCCGGTGCCGGCGAGACGTTGCAGCCGATCATTTCCGGCAGCGCCGATATCGGCATCGGGGTCGGCGTTGCCGGCGCCATGCGGGCGTTCTCGACCGGGGCGCCGGTACGCATCCTCGCGCCGGCATTCACCGGCACCAACGACCTCTACTGGTATGTGCGCGCCGATTCCCCGCTCAAGTCGCTCGCCGACGCCACGGCGCGCAACACGGTGGCGTATTCCACCAACGGATCAAGCTCGCATAACCTCGTGCTCGCCTTCGTGGACGAGCTTGGTCTCAAAGCAAAGCCGACGCCCACCGGCAGCCCGCCCTCCACACTCACGGCAGTAATGTCGGGTCAGATCGACATCGGCTGGGCGGCGCCACCCATCGCCATGCAGGAAATCAAGGACGGCAAGGTTCGCATCATCGCGCGCGGCAGCGACGCTCCCTCGCTGCGCGGGCAGACGGTGCGGGCAACCATCGTCAATGCCGACCTGCTGCAGAAGCGCCCGGAGGCGGCGGCCCGCTTCGTCGCCGCTTATCGAGAGACTGTCGATTGGATGTATTCCGATCCGAAGGCGATCGAGCTCTATGCCAAGAAGATCGACAGGCCAACCGATCTGGTTCGCGACACCGTCCGGGAGTTCTACCCGAAGGAAGTCCTACAGACCGACACGATGTCTGACATGCCTGGAATTCTGCGCGATGCCGTGAAGCTCAAATTCCTGCGCGAGCCGCTCACCGAGGCGCAGCTCAAGGAACTGATCCGCACGCCGCCGCGATGAGGAGATTGATGTAGGGGCTATCCTTGTGGTCGCCCGGTTTCCCCACCGACGCAATGGACGATCTAAGGGGTAGGCGGTGCGCAACTGGGCGACCACAAGGGTCGCCCCTACAGGCTTGGTCAGTCGCTGAAGGATACGCCGATGATGACACATCAACGCACAGCCGCACCGACACGGCGTCGCGTGCTGGCCGGCGCCGCGGCTACGGGCGCCCTGGCATTCGCCCCCGCCGTCGTTCGCGCCCAGGCGAAGGCGCTCAAGATCGCGGTTTTCCTGCCGCGCTCCGGCTATTTGGCACCGGCTGGCCAGAGCTGCCATCGCGGCGCGCTCATCGCACCAAAGGTGCTGGCCGATTACGGCCACCAAGTCGATCTCGTCCACGTCGACGTCGAATCCAATCCGGACGTCGCCCGCAATCAATGCGAACGCGTCATCAACGACGGCGTCAACTGCATCGTCGGCGCATTCGATTCGGCCTGCACGCTGGCAATGGCCCAGGTATGCGAGCAGCGCCAGGTGCCGCTGGTCGTCAACATCGCGGCGGCCCCCGCCCTTACCGAGCAGGGCTATCGGTTCCTGGCGCGCAACTTCCCGACTGGGGGCCAGCTTGCGGTCAACGGGCTTGCCCGGATCAAGGCCTTTATCGAAGCCACTAAGGCCAACCCCAAAACGGCGGTGTTCCTGCACGCCAACGACACTTTCGGCACCGCCCAGCGTCAGGCCATGGATCGGCTGTTGCCGACTGCCGGACTGCCGTTCCGTGTGCTCGAATCGATCGCCTACGATCCGCGCGCCCAGGATCTTTCCGTCGAGGTCACCAAGATCCGCGCGCTCAAGCCCGATATCCTACTGGTCGTGACCCGCGCGGCCGACGCCATCAAGCTGGTGCGCGACATGGTGCGCCAGCGCTTCGAGCCCATGGGCATCATCTCGCCCGGCGCGCCGGGCCTCTACGACGAGGAGTTTTACGAGGCGCTCGGCCCGCTCGCTGACTATCATGCCTATGCAAATCCGTGGGCAAATCCCAAAGGCGACATGGCGCAGGCGCTGGAGAAGGCCTTCAAGCCCGCCAATCCGAATTATCGCTTCGCGGTGGAATGCTTCAATGTGGGATTCACTTTCGAGGCGCTCCTGATCGCGGCCGACGGTTTCAAGCGCGCCGGCACCGCTAACGGGCCCGAACTGATGAAGGCGATCCGCGCCACCAACATCGCCGAGCACATCATGATCGGCAGCGCGATCACGTTCGACGAAAAAGGCCAGAACAACAATATTCCGTCCGCCATGATCCAGAACCGCAACCGCACCCCGACCGTCGTCATGCCCGCCGAAAACGCCACGATGGCGCCGGTCTTCCCGATGCCGCCGTGGCAGGGGAGGACGTGAGGTTCGAGGTGACCGGAGTGGTGCCAGCCATGTGAACGAGTGACGTAGTTCACGCCGCAGGCACTTCTCACGCTGCGCGCCACAACCGGTTGGCAATGGCGCAGCAACAAAATGATTGCGGCACGCATCAGGTTTGGTTATTACTGCTTTCCGGGGAAAGCAGACTCCCCTTTAGACGATCACCGTCCAAGCGCTGCGCAGCACTCGTTTTCGAGGAGATTGCGCATGGGCGGAACTCACGCAGACTTTCATTCCGATCTTCGCCGCGATTGCCGGCATGGCGCCGTGAGGGCATCATGCCGCTGAAATCCATTGGCACAATCGCGATACCCGATGCGGCGGGCGGTTCTTTCGACCACGGCGCCTTCGATGCGAAAACTCGCCTTATCTTTGTCGCGCATACTGCTCGCGACTGCGTCGAGGTCATCGATCATGATAACCGCCAGCACGTTCGCGCCTTGTCTGGATTTCCAGGGGCCGCAGGCGTTGTCGTCGATGACGGGCAGGTGCTCGTCACCAACCGTCGATCGGCAACCCTCGCCTGGCTGGACGCTCACACTCTTGCGACACGCGGTATTTTCCAGACCGCTCCCAGGCCCAATGGAGTTGCGATTGCGCGCCGGCAGGGATTCGCGATTGCGGCGTGCATCGGCGACGACGGTCGGGGCGCCAAGCTTCACGTCTTTGGCCTGGGCACAGGTCAGTCATACGCAATCGATCTTCCGGGGCGTCCGCGATGGTGCGTGACAGACCTTGCCGGTCAGCGCATTTTTCTTGCGATCCAGAATCCGTCGATGGTCTTTGTCGCGCGGCTGCCCGAACTCGATGAAACTCAACACTGGAAACTGCCCGCTCAAGGCGCGCACGGGCTCGACATCGATCACATCGGTAACCGCCTATTCGCCGCATGCGACGACGGCACCCTGGTGGAACTCGACGCGAACTCAGGGCAGATCACGAAGAACTGGCCGCTGGCCGGAGCGCCGGATGTAACCTTCTTCAATCCATCAACCGGTCTTGTCCACGTCGCGATCGGCGACCCTGGATTAATTCAATCAATCGATCCCAGCACCGGCACCAGCCATCAAATCAGGACGGCCCCAGGAGCGCATACGACTGCTCTCGTATCTCCCGACTGCCTCCACGTCTTCTCGCCCGCTCACGGCGGAATCCTCACTCTTGGCGATTTCTAGCGGGTCTTTCCGCTGCAATGAACTCGGACTTACTAAAAAGGAGCACTCAGATGAAATGGATCACACGCGAACGGGTCAAGGTCGATCGCGTTGCTTGCCCGTGGCTGATCAAGAAATTCGTCGACAAGGACGCCGAGTTTCTTTTCGTCCCGCCCGACAAAGTAACGGATGAAGCAAAACGCCTCGGGGCCATTCCGTACGACGTGAAGGCAGTGGAGCTAGGTCATCATGGCAAGGAGTGCTCGTTTGAGGCGATCCTGAAAAAATACGGACTCTCGAGCAATCCGGCACTCGTTCTGCTCGGAAAGATCGTCAACGGCGCCGACACTGATAACACGCTCTACAACCAGCCTGAAGGACCCGGGCTCGAAGCCATCGCCGAGGGATTTCGGCATCTCGGCTACAAGGACGATCACGAATTGAACGCCGCGGAATGGATCGTCTACGACGCCCTTTACGCCTACTGCCAGGAGATGGTGAGGCAGGGCAAGCCCAACGGCGATTTCGTGCAGTGAGCACCATGGACGTACAAAGGTCGCGTCCTATGTCCCCTCGACAATTCGCCGCGTCCGGAACCGTGATGGTTCGGCCGCTCCTCCTCAAGCCGCAATGGATGAACGGGCTATCAGAGCGACTGCTCGTGAGCCATTACGTGAACAACTACGGTGGCGCGGTGCGGCGGCTGAATGCTATCCGAGCGCGGCTTGCGGCTCTCGACTGGTCGCACACGCCCGTGTTCGAGATCAACGGCCTCAAGCGCGAAGAGCTGATTGCTGCGGGCTCTGTGGTCCTGCACGAGGTCTATTTCGATTCGCTCGGCGGACACGGCGACAATCCGCCCACCGGACTTGAAGCGCCACCCGACGGACTCGCGCAGGCGTTCGAGCGCGATTTCGGCAGCATCGCGGCCTGGCGCGCCGAGTTTACTGCCATGGCGAAGGCGCTGGCAGGCGGCTCCGGGTGGGTGATCCTCGCTTGGTCCGAGCGCCTAGGCAGGCTGGTCAACGAGTGGGCCGCAGACCACGCGCACGCCCTTCCAGGAGCTACTCCGATCCTCGCACTCGACATGTACGAGCACGCCTATCATCTTGATTTTGGGGCGAAGGCGGCTGCCTATGTTGATCAGGCGATGGCCAACTTGAATTGGCAACGGATAGGCGCGCGGTATCGCCTGGCTATCGGCGAAGGAGCGGAAGAAGACAAACTCTTCCTCCCGTTCGGCGCGCCAGCGCAAGAAGAGGCGCGGATTTCGGCCGAGGAGCTCAAGGGCGCGCTCGAGGGTGACGAAGATCGCCGACCCGTACTTCTGGATCTCTGTCTGCCGAGGGACCTGCCCCGACGCGCCGATATGTTGGCGGGTGCCGCCATGCACGCTCCTGCCGCGCTGCCGCGCTGGGTCGAGCAGCTGCCGCGAGGCCGGCCGATCGCGGTTTATTGCATTTGCGGATTTCAGGTCAGTGGCACGGCCGTGGCCGGGCTGCGACAGCGCGGCTTTGACGCCAGGGCTCTCGTCGGCGGGATTACCGCTTGGCATGCAATAGGCGGCGCGACCGTGCCGCTGGATACCTCTACTTACGAGGAAGCGTCGTAAAAATCGGCGGAGAAGGCCCGGCAGGGCAAGCCGAACGGCGATTTCGTGCGGTGACCTGCAGATCGCCGATGTGAGTGGTAAGGACACGTACCTTCGCAGGGCCTTTGCGAAGCATAGTCCGACGCATCTGGAAAAAAGTGTGGCTCGTGGGATGAGTCGAGCGATAGCCATCCTGTAAATCACCTGCTTCCGCTCCGGGGTCATTTTCCGCCGTCAGCACGCGCCATTGCTGACGGCCGGTCTGCCTCCAGCGGCGGAAAACAAAGCACCCGGCCAGAGCTTCGTCTCCGCGTCGTCTACAGGCGGCGAACTTGCAAATTGATTGTCCGCTCGCCAAGCTAGGCCGGGGCTTCGAAGCATGATGTGGCTGATCTATCTCAATGTGACGATCCAGGGTGTACTCACCGGGCTCGTCTATGGCCTGATGGCGCTTGGCCTTTCGGTGATCTTCGGCGTCGTCCGGGTGGTGAATTTCGCCCATGGGGAATTCGCTGTGGTCGCCATGTATGCGACCTATGTGTTGTTTA
>DATGCX010000156.1:0-10352 GCA_035311445.1 Xanthobacteraceae bacterium
CCCTCGAACATCAGCGTGGTGGCGCCGTTCGCCAGTGGTCCGTAAACGATATAGCTGTGGCCTGTTACCCAGCCCACATCGGCGGTGCACCAGTAGATGTCGCCATCGTGATAATCGAAGACGTATTGATGCGTCATCGCGACGAACACGAGGTAGCCTGCGGTGGTGTGCAACACGCCCTTGGGTTTGCCTGTGGAACCCGAGGTGTAGAGGATGAAGAGTGGATCCTCTGCGTTCATCGGCTCACAAGGGCAATCGGCCGCCGCCCCTTTGGCTATGTCATCGTAGTAGAAGTCACGGCCGGATTTCATGTTCACTGCGGCGCCGGTGCGGCGCATCACGATCATGGTGGTGACGCCGCCAGCTCGGTCGGCGGCCACATCTGCATTCGCCTTGAGCGGTACCTTACGGCCGCCGCGTACGCCCTCGTCGGCCGTGATCACGATATCGGATTTTGCGTCCTCGATGCGCCCGGCAAGCGAGTCCGGCGAAAATCCACCGAACACGACCGAGTGGATGGCGCCGATGCGGGCGCAGGCTAGCATGGCGTAAGCAGTCTCAGGGATCATCGGCAGATAGATCGTAATGCGATCACCCTTCTTGGCGCCGCGCGCCTTGAGCACATTAGCGAACCTGCTGACCTCGGCGTGAAGTTCCCGGTAGGTGATTTTGCGGTCATCCTTCGGATCGTCGCCTTCCCAGATGATGGCAACCTGATCGCCGCGGGTGGCGAGATGACGGTCGATGCAGTTGTGCGCCACGTTTGTGATACCGTCCTCGAACCACTTGATCGACACGTGATGCGGATCGAAGGACGTGTTCTTGACCTTGGTGAACGGCTTGAACCAGTCGATGCGCTTGGCTTCTGCGGCCCAGAAACCGTTTGGATCATTGATCGAGCGCTCGCACATGGCGACGTATTTGGCATTGTCCACGTGAGCGCGCCTGCTCCATTCGGCGGGAACTTCATAGACCTGCTCGCTCATGCTTCCACTCCTCGGGGTTCGCGATTTGGTGCCGCGCTTTCCAACCATTTCCTTAATATATTATGCGCCGTGCGTTCCAGGCCCCACAAGGCATCGAATGTCACACTTTGGTCGATTGATCTAAAGTCGCCCGCGGTCTGGCAACTTCGTTCCACCCACCTTTCTGGGACCGCATCAAACGGGGTTTTACGATACCCCCATAAAGCCGATGACCGCGCCCTGCAGCAGCAATACGATCAACCAATGGCCGCCGTCGATCAGCAACAGCTTGAGCGGGCGCTTGCCAAAAAGGTAGTTGACGGTCTGAGTCGTCGCGACAAACCCAAGCCAGACCGCCGCCGCGGATATCACGCCATTGCGGAGCGTGACCTCGCCGATGCCGAGATGACCGATGACGCCCGCCAGCATCCAAGCCATCAGCAAATTTGCCGCAAAGGCCAGCAAGTACGGTACCGGAGATTGGCTCGCCTTCATGGCTTCCGGTGTGAAGCCCTGCGCCTCCATCCAAGGCTTCGACCAGCCCCAGTACCACAGTGCCCCTGCCGCGTATCCGACGATAGCCGCGATAACAACGGCCCAATAATCGACGCCTGCGAATGTCATCGTGTTCCCCCCTCCCCCAGCTGACTCGCCGCACCCTACATCAATCGCTTGAATCGATCACCCCCGGTGCGGATGTTGTCGGTATCGTTGGGTGCGGCAGTGCGCGCGAGCATGTCTCGATGAAGTCGATCTCACTCGATCTCGCCCTTCGTCCGTCGCCCGCGGCTTAAGGCGCCCTGTCCATCTTTTTCGCACGAGAATGGACTGTCGAGTCATACCGGCAATGACGTTAGACAAAACGTCAGCAGGGATCGCACCCTAATCAAGCGGTTCGATCTTGAGGATGGAGGCGTGGTGATTATTGCCGGCCCAGAATGTCACCGGCGTGGTGGTGTTGTCGATGAAAATGCGGCGAATATTGGTCTGGCGTGGCAACAGATATTCGACTGATTTCCCGGTCTGCGGGTCGAATCGCAACACCCGGTCGTTCGACATCGAGCCGCTCCACAGCTCGCCATTGCGGTCGAGGTAGACATCGTACGGATAGGTGTGCGGCGTCGGCACGTCCCACTCCTTGATACTTTCCCGATCGAGGTCGAACATACCGATCTTGTTAGCGGCAAACTCCGCGAACCACAGTCGCCCCTTATCATCCAGCATGGTCCGGCGCGGGCGTGAGTGGGATGTCGGCGTCGGGTAGATGGTGGCGCGGAACGTCTTGGCATCGACGCGCCCCACGCTCTCATCGCCGAAATCCATGAAATAGAGGTCATTGTGCGCGTCGGCCGCCATGCCGTAAGGCGAATGTTGGCGATTGGCGCCGATCGGCATGCCGAGGAACGGATCGACACGCTCATAGCCCCCGGTGGCCAGATCGAGACGCAGAATCGAATGCGTGTTGACATCATTCGTCCACACCTTGCCGTCCACATGGGATTGACGGGGCATCACCATCGATTGCTGGGCGGTATCGGCGTTGAGTTCCGCCGGCAGCGGATAGTGGTGGAACGTCTTGGTGCGGGTGTCGAACTTCATCACCCCGCCCTGGAACATCATCGCGAGCCACCAGTTGCCGTCATGGTCAGGCTCAAGCGCCAGCGCTCCCACCGGAAAATTTGGCTTCGGCAATGGGTAGGCAAACTCCGCATGCGCGCCGGTGCGCGGATCGAGCCGTCCGAGATAAGGCTCGACGAAATTTGAATACCAGATGAAACCGCTGGCGTCGGTGCGCACATCGTGGGGCGCGATCGTGCTGCGGGGCATATCGTATTCGGTGATGATGATGCGTGTCGCCGCCCCGGTAGGCCGCGGCAGCGTCTTGAGCGGATAGTCCCAGCGATCTCGCTTGCTCAAATTGACTGACGCAAGATATTCGCCGACCCGGCGCGCGCGATCGTCCGGCACCTCGCGTTCGGCCACCCGCGCCTGCACCTTCTGCATGGTCGAGTTGTTGGCATAGTTCGCCATGCGCTTGAGCACGCTGACGAATTGCTCTGCCGTGAACTTCGAGCGCACGACGCGCTCCAGGGTGTGGCAACTCATGCACTCGATCAGCGGGCGCTTCTGCTCGGCTGTGCCGGGCATGCTGATAAGCCACTCGGTCGAGGTCAGTTGCGAGGCGATGTCGTCAACCTTGCGCAGTTCGAGATCGGCCGTCACGGTTCCGTTTGCGGCGACATCGACCCCGGCTGGCGAACCAAGCTCGTAGCCAATCGCCCTGATATGCAGCGCATAATGTCCGGGCGGCATACGGTCGGCCGGAAAGCCGTAGCGACCACCTTGGTTTGTCGCGACCGTTAGAGTGATGGGGGAACCGGTCCGCTGCGCGCTTACCAGCACACCCTCCATTGCGCCTTCCTGAGAAGACGTCACATGGCCGGTCAGTGCCAGGTTGGGCGTGCCAAGTAACCGCTCAGCGAAAGCCGGGGTCGCCGAGACAAGCGTTCCGAGCAAGACACCGACTAAACGTCTGACCGGGCGGCTACGCATGGCGTTGTAAGTACCCATCAGAACGCCACATACCTGCGGTGCTTACGGCTTGACCATCAGGCAATCGACTTCGATGGAGGTCGCTGCGTCACCACCGGGCGGCTGACGCCGCACTGTCCGCTGCAGCTTGAGCCCATCCTTGCTGCAGGAAATCTCTACGTCCTTCGGATCGATGTCCTTGCTGAATCCAGAGAACTTGAAATGACCCTGATCGTCTGTGCGAGTCACGAGACTTGCATTACGGTTCTTGATCTCAGCGCTCACTTTGGCGTCAGCCACGCCGCCGCCGCGATCCAGATCCTTGGCGAATCCGAAAAACGAAACGCCGGCATTCGACTGATCTTCTTCGTCTTCGTCCAATGAGGCACCGCCCGCCCATGCCACCCCAGCAACCGCCAGAGGAAGCGCTAGCGCCAGTGCTAAGAGCAGAGATGCACGTGAATATGTCATGGTTTCCGCCCGCCTATCGGCCTGTTCTGGAGTGCCAAATTCTTCTTCTATGAACAGTCTATCGTATAAAGCCGTTCCTGAGAAGGAACAACATCAGGCCAATTGCGGCACCTATTTGGCTTGGCGGGGGGCCGCAAGCGCTTGAATGGTCGCCATATCGGCGGGTTCTTATCGGTAAACGGACCGCAGCTGACCGGCGAGCTTCACCCGGTTCTGGCTCGTCACTCGAACCCCTGCACGGGTGGCGAGTTCCAGTTGCGCTTCGCTGCTGGAGCGGGCTTGGGAGAAGCCGCCGCAACGTTCTGGGTGGCTACCTGCTTCGACGCAGCACTGTTGGAGGGCGGTACGGCACTGTTGGGTGGTGCTGCGACCGGACGCTTTGTGGTTTGCTCCTGATAACGAGCATCCGATCGCTTCAGTCCCCATGAGCGACTGATAGCCGGCCCTGCCGCGTAGCCGACAATTATGCCCGCGACCGCGCCCACAGGACCAAGGACGATCGCGCCGGATAACCCGCCCAGCGCAGCATCCCCCGCGCGTTCCTGAGCAAGCGCCCCCAACGGCGTGAGGGATATCAGCATAATCGCAACGGCAAGAAACCGTTTCATGATGTGCCCCCCGGTGGCTATTGAATCGGTGGTCTGATCCAAGCAGATGATCTGCATTCAAGCAAGGACATATGCTGCGCACTTCCCTACGCAGCGTACTGCGTTTTTGATCGATTTTATGTGAGCGGCACGTACTCGACCGCGCCGGTAAATGGATCGACGACCATTTCTGCCGGGAACCAATAGATCTGTTCGTCGACGCCGTCGAAGAAGGAATAGCCGATATACACCACCGCCGATTGGGCGACCTGATAGCCGGCCGGCCGGACCAAACCACCGTGCGTTTCCATCGGGGCATCGATTTCATTGCCCTGAGCCATCTTCTTCGACGTTTTGTATTTTTTTACCGCGACGTTGCCCTTGGTGCGATGCGTCACCGATACGCCGGCGACCTTTTTGTTTTCAATCTGCACAGAGACGGTATGCTCGCCAACCTTGTGAATTTCGTGCTTCCCATTAGTGTTCAGCTTATTTCCAACCAGCTGCTGCCCGTTGTTGTGGTTGTGCTTCGCAAACGCAGTGCTGACAAACGCAACACTGCCGACCAGAGCGAGGACGGTACGGCGATCACAGATCATCATGGCTGCTCCTGACGTGAGAATGAAAGTTCACGACGGGCGCGAGCAAGCAGTTCAGAATGGTGATTTTGTGACGCGCAACCCCATAATGACGCTTCGTCATGCGATTGCGATGACATTGCTCGGACTTATTGATGGCATAGCGCGGACTTATTTAAGTGCCGTCGCTTGTCCTGTGGAAATCCGCGCTCCGGCGCCGGTGCCATACCGTCCGTCGCGGAAGACGGTATGGCTGAAAGAGTCTCGTCGTCGACAATAATTCTAGTTGATCGCTTCAGCCAATGTGATGCGGTTTGAGCATCGATCAAGTCACAGCATTGGAGCGGCCGCACAAGTGGTGTCGTGACACATCGCCCGCTGTAGGGGCGACCCTTGTGGTCGCCCATTCTTCGCATCCGGCAACAGGGCGACCACAAGGGTCGCCCCTACGTCATCCTCCATCGGCACAAGTCCATTGTTATGGCTTGCGTGGCGATCCGATCACTTCAGATTGGCTGAAACGAGCGACTAGCGCAGAAACCAAGGTTGGAGCAGCGAGTAGCCGAGGACGACGAGCCCGCCGATCGGCATGATCAACAACCAGCTGGTCCATACGCGCTCCGCCGATTTGGAAGGAACCAAATAGGTGAGAGCTGCTGTAACTACCAGTGCCGGAATTGCCGCCACCCAGACTGAGTTCAAGAAATCTGCATCAAAGGTCGCATAGTCAGTGATATAAATCCTCAGTGCTTCAAGAGAGGCTGGCCACAGCCCGGCCAGCACGCAGCAGAAAAAAGTCGCCCGCCGGAGCCATTGGGCCGGAATAATTGTAGCGATCCAGCCCACCGCGATCGCGCTGGGGATGGTGAGGGCAATCCAGCCAAACCAGTACATGGGCGGACCTTCCCCGCTCAGCGGCCGGTGCAGCCAGAAATACACTTTGCCGACTGCCGGCTGATAGGTGAAAAGCGGCCAATTGAGCCGTTCGAACACCGTGTACAGGAGTGCGAATGCAATGCTGAACGTGATCGCGAAAGTCCCGAACTTCACGCTTGTCCGCGTCGCCGATGTCGGTGCGCTGATGGTTTCGGAACTATCAAGCCGGGAGAATCGCTCGCCCGCATCCAAGGTCTGCGTCATGATCCGACCCCTCGAAAATCGTTGGCGACGTGACCCACAATAAAAGCGTACCATACGCTGATGAGCAGAAAAATGGTCACCCACTTGCGTATGACGATATGTTCCGCGGACCTGGGCTGCCGCCAAAAATACCAATAGGCAGGGAGGAGGCCGAAGCCCATTGTCACGATGTGTTCTTTGAATTCGAAGGACCCGACAGTCCAAAAGTGGCGGAGCTGTTCCATCGGAATTCTGACGTAAGTGCGGTATTTGACGTAGATCCACGCGCCCAAGAGCGCTTGGACAACATAGAGGATGGCAATCAACGTGGCGTAGGACGCGGCAGGCATCGGACTGCGATCGATGAAATTGCCCACCACCTGTCGCGCCGGCATCAAGACCGCCACTGCCTGAAGCGTGATCGCCGCCAGCAGGGCGACCGCCGTTACGAAATGACAGAAGAGCAGGATCCTCCAGAACGTATCTTCTCTCATCACGGTGAGTACAATGTCCATTGCGCGCTCTTTCCTTCCGGCTCAGGCGATGGCAACAAGCTGGTGACGAATTATCGTATGACTTGACTCCGATGACAACCTCGGAGGCACTCACGCCAAAGGCGTCATCGCCGGCGCGTTCGGACGATCCGACCCCGCGAGAAGTCCCTTACGGCGCGTGCGAACTCGGACCGATGCGGACGCGACAGTTTGTCACTTTCCGAGCGGTGTGACGAGAGGGGGAATTCCCTGATGTTCCCGGCGAAAGCCGGTGGCGATCAGGCATTCGCCGCTATCTCGTGCGCGGCAATTGTGTCTGCCGGAGTATTTGAAGGACGGCTGACAAGGCGGTAACGTCTGGTCACGCAAAACAAAGAAGCGGGTAAAGAACATCAGTCCGGGGAGGTGAACGTGCAATCCATCACCGCGCTGTTAGAATGGCTCCAGGCGTTGCCATTAGCCGTATTAATCCACAAAACGCCTTGGGCCTTCACGACCGTCCAGGTGGTTCATGTCTTCGCGGTTTCGATGGTCATCGGTACGATCGCGATCGTGGACTTGCGGCTGCTCGGGCTTGCTTCGACCAAGCGGCCCTTCGCGGAACTATCGAGGCAAGTCCTGCCGTTCACCTGGGCGGCCTTCGTGGTTGCAGTGCTTGCAGGTGTGCTGCTGTTCATCAGCCGGGCCACCGAGTACTTCGTAAACCCCGTGTTCTGGATCAAGATGGCGCTCATTGTCCTTGCCGGTATCAATATGGTGATCTTCGAGTTCATCACCGTGCGCGACGTGCAGAAATGGAACACCGGTCCGACGCCGCCGCCGGCAAGGCTCGCGGGCGGCATCTCAATCGCGTGTTGGGCCCTCGTCCTTGTTTTTGGTCGTCTGATCGCCTTCACCCTGTCAACGGAGTGATGCGGCGGATCGAAGAAACGGCTCGGACGACCGCCCTGTGCGCGGGGCGGGCGCGTAATGGCGAACGGATCGTGCGATAACGGCAAACCGGTCGCACCGTAATCGCGGGCACAAATCGAGCGGAGGTTTGCATGCAAGTGTGGATCAGCTTTGGGATGGTCGTGGTTGGACTTGGCCTGGGTCTCGGTCTCGCCTCGATAACGAGAGCCGCGGAAGACGATACGCTCCTCAAGGAGGCGCGCACTATTTTCGCTCCGCTGCCGAAGGATATGACGGTTGCCGGGCGGCCGATGACCGTTGCCCTCGTCGAACTCGGCCGCACGCTGTTCTTCGACCCCCGCGCGTCGGTTGACGGCACCACGAGCTGCGCGCGATGTCACCAGCCGGCGCTCTACGGCGCTGACGCCCTGGCAAAATCACACGGCAATCATGACCGGCTCAACGGGAGAAATGCGCCGACCGTGCTGAACACTGCGCTTCAAGTGAAACAGCACTGGAGCGGCAACCGCGAGGACGTCGAAGACCAGGCCACCAAATCGCTCCTAGGCCCGGCGAGCTTCGGGAACCCGAACTTCGACGCGCCGATGGCCCGGCTCAAGGCGATCGCCGGATATGGGCCGATGTTCCGCGCCGCGTTCCCCGAGGACGCCAACCCGATCACACCCGAGAACTGGGGCAAGGCGATCGGTGCCTATGAGCGCACGCTGGTGAGCCGCTCCCGATTCGACCAATTTCTCGACGGCAAAGTGGATGCGCTCTCGCCGGCTGAGCGCCAGGGATTGCGGACATTCATAGACAGCGGGTGCGTCGCCTGCCACAACGGCGTCGGGGTCGGCGGCGGCGGATTCAGAAAATTCGGAATTGTCGAGGACTACTGGAAGGCGACCGGCAGCCAGGAGATCGACGAGGGCCGCGCGCTCGACACCAAGAAGCCCGAGGATAAGTTTGTCTTCAAGGTCCCGAGCTTGCGCAACGTGGCCATGACCGGACCGTATTTCCACGATGGCTCGGTCGGGTCGCTGGAAACCGCGGTCCGCGTCATGGCGAGGGTGCAGCTTGGCGTCGCGATCGGTGACAAGGAAGCGCGCAATATCGCGACGTTTCTCGCCAGCCTGACCGGTCCATTGCCTGAGAATTTTGCTACGGCGCCAGTGCTGCCGGCGGAGCATTGATCACGCGGGCACCTTCACGGTCGCTGCGGCGCTGTGGCTACTCCAATCGCGCGCAAAATCTCGCACCGGCGTCAAAGGACGAAGCCAGATGAGCTAAGTTGGGATAGTCATACCGAGACTTGCGCGAAGGCAACACCGCCGATCGCACTGATGGCGACCACGAGGAGAGGCGGCGCCCGCCAGACGGTGAGCAGGACAAAGCCGACGAGCGCGATTCCGAAATCCCACGGCGTTTTGACCGAGCTTGTCCAGACCGGATTGTAGAGCGCCACGCCGAGCAGCCCCACCACTGCGGCGTTGACGCCGCGCATCATCGCTTGTGCCTCACGACGCTCCCGCAATATTTCCCAGAACGGCAACGTCCCCATGAGGATCAAGATGCCCGGAAGAAAGATAGCGATTAGGCCGAGTGCGGCGCCCGCCAACCCGTGCGGTAACGGGCTGACAACCGTGCCGAGATACGCCGCGAAGGTAAAGAGGGGGCCCGGAACCGCTTGCGCCGCGCCGTAGCCGGCGAGGAAAGCGTCATCACTGACCCAGCCCGGCGCTACAAAAGCCTCGCGCAGCAACGGAAGCACCACGTGGCCGCCGCCGAACACCAGTGCACCCGAACGATAGAAGGCTTCGACAAGACCTGCGCTCTGCGAGGTTACGAGGCTGCGCAGGGCGGGAAGCCCGGCAAGGAGCAGAAAGAAGACACTCAGCGCCACGAGCCCCGCGCTTCGCGAGACCGGCACTGCAAAGTGTTCCGGTAATGCCTGCACCGCCGTCCGGCACAGCCACAGCCCCGCAATGCTCCCCAATATGATCGCCGCGATCTGCGCGAGCGGGGACGTGCTGAACAGGATGACCAGCGACGCCACCACAGCGATGGACGCTCTCTCGCGATCGGGGCACAGCGTGCGCGCCATGCCCCATACGGCATGGGCGACGATTGCGACAGCGACGAGCTTGAGACCATGAAGGAGCCCGGCGCCGGTTGGGCTGACAAGTGTGCCTGCACCGTATGCGAACAGCACCAAGAGGATGGCCGATGGCAACGTGAAGCCAGTCCATGCCGCCATCCCGCCCCGATAGCCGGCCCGCATGAGCCCGATGGAAAATCCGACCTGACTGCTGGCGGGACCAGGCAGGAACTGGCAGAGCGCCACCAGGTCGGCATAAGCCCGCTCGTCGAGCCAGCGCCGTCGCACAACGAACTCTTCGCGGAAATACCCGATGTGGGCGATCGGACCGCCGAAGCAGGTGATACCAAGTTTGAGGAAGACGAGGAGCACCTCCAACGCCGAACCTGCCGGCCCGCCCTTGGTCTCGACAGAGTGCGCGCCCGTCGTCATCAGTCCCTCATGCCTGCTCATTATCCGCCATCGACGGGCCTTCTCCTAAACCGAACTTTCCCCAGCTTTGAGCTAAGCGGTTGTTTTTATTGGGGGCGGGCTAATTATGTAGTCATAACATTTTTCGAATAGCCCTTGACTCGCTGAATTCGGTTTGATTCAAGCTACGCATGTACGTTGCTGTC
>DATGCX010000157.1:0-8580 GCA_035311445.1 Xanthobacteraceae bacterium
CGACCTCCCACAAGCAAAATGCCATTGCCGACCTCCCGAATCAGTCGGCAAACAGAGAGTCACACAACTATCCACCAACGCAATGTCCTTGCGATTACTGAGTCAGTCGGTCGCACCCAACGAGAAATGTTCACAGATCAGGCATGGAGGGGTAGGAGGGTAGAAGCACGGGGCTTGTAGCCCGGATGGTGCCCGAAGCGCAATGCGGGAAAGGCCGTTCCTGGGGCGCGGACGATCCCGGATTACGCTACGCTCCATCCGGGCTACGAGCCCCGGGTACGAATTTGGCCTGATTACCATTGGCCGTGCCCATTGGTCCTAGGCCGAAATCGCCGCCCGGTCCTTGTTTTTGCTCGCCGCGAGGCCTAGGTTCTGGCTAAATTGAGAGGCGAGGCCCGCCCGCGCGGCCCGTCGTTGCGGAGGGTTTACCCTATGGGTTCCATGAGTCTCTGGCATTGGATCGTAGTGATCGGCGTCGTGCTTCTGCTGTTCGGGCGCGGCAAGATCTCCGAGTTGATGGGCGATGTCGCCCAGGGCATCAAAGCCTTCAAGAAAGGCATGTCGGAAGACGACACAGCCAAGACTGACGCGCCCAAGATCGAGCCCGCCAAGACTGAACCGGTCAAGACGCTGGATCATCAGCCCGCCGATTCATCACCCGCCGCCGCCAAGACTCGGGCGGAAGCCTCATGAGTCTGGCGGAGCGGAAGCAGAGCTGGCCGGACCCCACTGCCTGACGGAGCGGCCGACTCTTGCCACGCGGAGTTTCCGCAGACAGGGTCGCCCAACGGCAGCGGCGGCGTTCGGAGTTGAAGCCCAATGTTCGACATTGGATGGGGAGAGTTTGTCGTTATCGCCGTGGTGGCCCTGATCGTCATCGGGCCGAAGGAATTGCCCGCCGTGCTGCGCGCGATTGGGCAATGGACCACCAAGATCCGGCGCATGGCGTCAGAATTTCAGAGCCAGTTCCAGGAAGCATTGCGCGAGGCCGAGATGGCCGACCTCAAGAAGGAGGTGGACAGTCTCAACGATACCGCGCGAGGGCTTACCTCCCAATTCGACGATCCGCTCAGTTTCAGGGAGGCGACGAAATGGGAGCCCAAACCGGACGCCGATAAGCCGGAGACTGCCAAGCCCGCCGATGCGCCGCCGGACTCAGCAGTTGTGACGCCTGACAGCCATGTTCCGCCGGAGACAGAGGCCGGTGCGCCGGCCATCCAGAAGATTCCGGTTTCGGCGGACCAGCCGGCGGTCGAGCAACACGTACCCCCGCCTGCCGCCGAACCGACACACGCACCTGCTATGCAGCCCGCCGCGCAACCACCCGTTCCCGAAGAGAGCGGTCAACGGGGCAGCGAAGGGGGCGCGCATTCATGACGCACGAAGACATTGAGAACACCAAAGCGCCCCTGATGGACCACCTGATCGAGCTGCGCGCGCGGCTCATCAAGGCGCTGGTGGCCTTCACCATCGCGCTAGTCGGGTGCTTCTTCTTTGCCAAGCAGATTTATAACATTCTGACGTGGCCGTATGTGTGGGTCGTGGGCGCCGAGAATTCGAAGTTCATCTATACCGGGCTCCTCGAATATTTCGTCGTCCAGCTCAAGCTCGCGATGTTCGGCGCCGCCTTCATTTCGTTCCCGGTCGTTGCCACCCAGCTCTACATGTTCGTCGCGCCGGGCCTCTACCGCCATGAGCGCAATGCCTTCCTGCCGTATCTGATTGCGACACCGATCATGTTCGTCCTGGGCGCGATGGTGGTCTACGGCATGGTATGGCCGATGCTCACGCGCTTTTCCATCGGCATGCAGCAACTCGGCGGCGAAGGCCAGGCGACGATCGAGCTTCTGCCCAAGGTCGACGACTATCTCAGCCTGATGATGCGGCTCATCTTCGCGTTCGGCGTTGCGTTTCAGCTGCCGGTGATTCTCACATTGCTCGGCCGGGTCGGCATCATCACCTCCGACCAGCTCAAATCGAAGCGCCGCTACTTCATCGTGGTCGCCTTCATCATCGCGGCGGTGCTCACGCCTCCCGACGTGCTCAGCCAGATGTCTCTTGCGCTCCCGCTCCTGCTTCTCTACGAGGCTTCCGTGTTGGCGGTGCGGTGGGTGGAGCGCAAGGCGGCAGCCGATAAGGCAAAGGCCGACGCTGCGGCTGCCGCGAAGCCCGCGGAGTGAGCGTAGTTGGAGCGCGGGCGTCCCCGCCCGCCTCTTTTCCGTAGCGGTTTCGTTATGGAATCAGGCCATCTGTCATCCCCGCGCAAGCGGGGATCTAGTATCCCCTCAACCGCTGGGGGTTACCAGGTCGCCCGGTCAATCCCCGGATCAAGTCCGGGGAGGGCCACAACACCGGAGAGTTGGCGGCACCGGTTTTGGTTTGCCGGAATCTGCTGTAACAACGCGAAGCGGGCGAGACGCCCGCACTCCAAGGTCATCGTCCATGCACGACATCAAGTGGATTCGGGAAAATCCGGAGGCGCTCGATCGCGGTCTGGCGCGGCGCGGGCTCGCGCCCGAGGCGGCGCGGCTCATCGCCCTCGACGAGCGCCGCCGCGCCGCTATCGCCAAGGTAGAGCAAGCCCAGGCGCGGCGCAACGCGGCCTCTAAGGAAATCGGCGAGGCCAAGAAGGCCAAGGACGAAGCGCGGGCGCAGGTGCTGATGGCCGAGGTCGCGGATCTCAAGGCGTCGATTCCAGCGCTGGACGCGGAGGAGCAAACGGCCTCGCGCGAGCTTGACGAGGCGCTGTCGTGGATTCCCAACCTGCCGCTCGACGAAGTGCCGGACGGCGCCGACGAGCACAGTAATATCGAGCATCACCGCTTCGGGGCGAAGCGCGAGTATTCGTTTTCGCCGAAGCAGCATTTCGAACTCGGCGAAGCGCTGGGGCAGATGGACTTTGAAGCGGCGGTGAGGCTTTCGGGTTCGCGCTTCGTGGTGCTGAAAAAGGAGCTGGCGCGGATGGAGCGCGCGCTAGGTCAGTTCATGCTCGATCTGCACGCGAACGAACATGGGTATACGGAGGTGGCGCCGCCGTTATTGGTGAAAGATGATGTGATGTTTGGAACGACGCAGTTGCCGAAATTTGCGGATGATCAGTTCTGGACCAGGCATACTTGGCCATCGCACAAGGATGTAAATATCTTTTTTTACCAAGCTTACAATCAGAACCAACAGTCCAATTTGTTCGAGAATCGCAAAGTATACGAGCTTGAAGTTCCGCAGCTTACTGAGGACTCTGCAAAATCCCTGAACAGTTTCTTATCCGCTAATCGGCTTGGATTGATTCCCACCGCCGAAGTCCCGCTCACCAATCTGGTCCGCGAGTCGATTGTGGATGAAGCCGAGCTGCCGATGCGGCTCACCGCACTTACTCCGTGTTTTCGCGCCGAGGCCGGCGCGGCTGGCAAAGACACGCGCGGGATGATCCGGCAGCACCAGTTCACCAAGGTCGAACTCGTCTCGATCACCACTCCCGAACAAAGCAAATCCGAGCATGAGCGCATGCTTTCCTGCGCCGAGGAGGTGCTGCGCCGCCTCGACCTGCACTACCGGGTTATGATCCTCAGCACGGGCGACATGGGGTTCGCTGCGCAGAAGACCTACGACATCGAGGTCTGGCTCCCTGGTCAGAACCTCTATCGCGAAATCTCGTCCTGCTCCGTATGCGGCGACTTCCAGGCCCGCCGCATGGCGGCGCGCTATCGCACCAAGGAGGGTCGCCACGTCCGCCACGTCCACACCCTCAACGGCTCCGGCGTCGCAGTCGGCCGCGCGCTTATCGCGGTGATGGAGACCTATCAGCAGGCCGATGGCTCGATCGCAGTGCCGGAGGTGCTGCAGTCGTATATGGGTGGGGTGAAAGTGATCGCGGCGAAGTGATGATGGCAAGGCGTTCGAACTCGATTTCCGCGCTCTTTTTGAGCGGCCGCATTTGGCACGGCGCCTCTTCTCCCTCTCCCCGCTTGCGGGGAGAGGGTCGGGGTGAGGGGGGCTCTCCACAGGCTTGGACTCGCCCGAAGGCTCCCTCTATCGGCTCAGCCTCGCGGACAGCCCCCCTCACCCGGAATTTGCGCGAAGAGCGCAAATTCCAACCTCTCCCGCAAGCGGGGAGAGGTGCAGGCCGCGTCAGCTGCAAGTTCAGTCCCCCTCCGACGCAGCGTGACTAATGCGCATCCTCCTCACCAATGATGACGGCGTTTATGCGCGGGGCCTCGATGTGCTCGAACAGATCGCCCGCACGCTCTCCGATGACATCTGGATCGTGGCGCCGGAGACGGACCAGTCTGGGGTCTCCCATTCGCTCTCGCTCAATGATCCGCTGCGGCTGCGCGAGATCGAGCCGCGCCGCTTCGCCGTCAAGGGCACGCCGACCGACTGCGTGATCATGGGCGCACGCCATATCATCCCGGATGGCAAGCCGGATCTCGTGCTGTCTGGCGTCAATCGCGGCCGCAACGCCGCCGAGGATGTGACTTATTCGGGGACGGTAGCGGGCGCCATCGAGGGCGCCGTGCTGGGCATCCCGTCTTTCGCGCTATCCCAGGCCTTCACGTCCGCGACCCGTAGCGACCCCCATTGGGCAACGGCGCTGAAGTTCGCTCCCGATCTGATCCGCCGCGTGCTCACCGACGGCATGCCGCGCGACGTGCTGGTCAACATCAATTTCCCGGACTGCGCGCCGGGAGACGTAAAAGGCATCGCGGTCAGCACGCAGGGCAAGCGCCCGCAGGAATTGCTGCGTATCGAGCCGCGCCGCGACGGTCGCGGCAACCCTTACTATTGGATCGCCTATGAGCGCGCGCCCAGGCACACCCAGCGCGACGGCACGGATCTGTGGGCGCTCGCCGACAACCGCATTGCGGTTACGCCGCTGCGGCTCAATATGACCGACGAGCCGTTCATGACGCGGCTGGCAGAGATTCTTGAGTAAAATCAAGGGAGTCTGTTCCGAACCATCGTCGCCATGCTAACGTTACCTAGCATGCTAACCTTCCTTAAGAGGTTTCGATTGGTTCCGTCCACGCCTCCCGATTACAACGTCGACCATATGCAGTTCGTGCTCGACCTGCGCCGCCGCGGCATCATGGATGCGGCGGTGTTGCGCGCCATGGAGGAAGTTCCGCGCGATAAATTCGTCATGCCGGGACAGGTGCGATGGGCCTATTCGGATCGCGCGATGCCGATCGCGTGCGGCCAGACCATCAGCCAGCCTTACGTGGTCGCCTATATGACCGAGCAGCTTGAGGTGCAGCCGCTGCATCACGTTCTCGAAGTCGGAACTGGTTCGGGCTACCAGGCTGCCGTCTTGTCGCGGCTTGCCGCCAAGGTGACGACCATCGAGCGCTACCGGACGCTTGCCGACGCGGCACGTATCCGGCTTAAAGCGCTGCGCTACGACAATGTGGACGTCATCGTCGGCGACGGCATGGCGGGGGTACCGGACCGGGCACCGTTCGACCGCATCATCGTGACCGCGGCGGCCGAGGTCATTCCGCAAGCGCTGGTGGATCAGCTTGCGGTGGGCGGCATCATGGTATTGCCGCTCGGACCTCAGGACGAGCATCAGATGCTGGTGAAGGTCGTGCGCACAGAGGACGGCATCGAGCAAACCGAGCTGATCGGTGTGCGGTTCGTGCCGTTGCTGCCCGGCCAGGCGCAGGAGTTGTGAGTTTGAGATAATTAAGCATTTACCATCGGCCATTACGGAGCGCCGTAAATTTAAAGAGATGTTTACTTCGGCAATGCCTTACTGCCCCCGCAGGGTCGTGCTGCGTGGGTATCAATATGCGTAAATATATTGTCGGGCGATTACGCTGGACCCTTTTCTGGGGCGTCCTGTCCGTTGCGGCGATCGGCGCCGCGGGTTGCAGTTCCGATACCTCGCGCTTTGGCGAAAATTCGAACAACAATCCCTATGCCGCACGCGCCCCATACAATCAGCCGCCGCCCGCCCCCTTGCCGCCTGCGCCCATGCAATCCGCGCCCATGCAATCCGCACCCATGCAATCCGCACCCATGCAGCCGGCACCCATGCAGCCCGCCTCCCTGCAGCCCACCCGCACCGCAGCCGTGGAGCGCCAGCCATTGCCGCAGGCTCCACCGGCGCAATCGCCCTACGCACCTCAATACGCCTCTTTGCAATACGAGCAGCCCCAATATTTCGCGCCGCCCTCCCAATATCCGCCGTCGTACGCGCCGCCCACCCCCCAATATGCAGCACCACCTTCCCGATACGGACCGCCGGCGAATGTGCCGCCACCATATGAGCCCCCGACGCCGCGAACCCCACCGCCCGATTTCACCGCTGCGGCCCCCGCTGGCGGCAACTGGGACCGAGGCAGCGGCGCGACGGTCGTGGTGGCGCCCGGCGACACGGTCGCTGCGATCGCGCGCCGGTTTGGCGTATCTTCGCAGGCAGTGATCCAAGCCAACAACATCACCAACCCGGCGGCGCTTGCACCTGGTCAGCGGCTGGTGATCCCGGGTTATGTCGTCAACGGCACCGGCGCGAAGCTCGCCCATGCGGCCGCGCGGCGAACGCCCGCGTATGCAGCATCAGGTCCGGCCCCGGCAATCGGCCCGTATGTGCCGGCGGCTTCTGCTTCACGGTCGGCTGCCCTGGCGCCCGCTCAGGTCGCCGCATCGACGCCGATGTCCGCGGTCGGAGCCTCGGCCCAAACCCTGTTGCCCGCGCCACCCGTCCACACCGTTACCCCAGGCGACACATTGGGCAGGATTGCACGCAAATACCGGGTCGGCGCCAGAGATATCGCGGTTGCCAATGGGATCGCGCCCGAAACGCCGCTGAAGGTCGGAATGCAGCTGACGGTTCCGGTCAAGGTGGGGGCAAGATCGGGCAAGCCGCAACTCGGCGCGCCCGCGGCTCAAACGAAGCTTATTGCGACTCCCTACGCGAACACGCCCGCGGCTGCGCCGGCGCCCGGAAAACTGGCATCGTCTGAGCCCGCGGCGAATGTCCGCGTGGCATCGCCGATCGAACCATCTTCCGAGGACATCAATCCGAACGCCCCGAACGGGACGCCGTCGTTTCGTTGGCCGGCGCGTGGGCGTATCGTCAATAACTTTGGCGCTAAGGTGAATGGCTCGTCCAATGATGGCATCGACCTCGCGGTGCCGGAAGGCACCCAGGTGCGCGCCGCCGACGACGGCGTCGTCGCCTATGCGGGCAACGAACTAAAAGGCTACGGCAATCTCGTGCTGGTGCGCCACTCCAATGGCTTCGTCACTGCCTATGCCAACGCCAGCGAGCTTTTGGTCAAGCGCAACGACCAGGTTCACAAAGGGCAGGTGATCTTGAAGTCGGGACAGACCGGCAACGCCGCAACGCCGCAGCTTCATTTCGAAATCCGCAAGAACTCCGCCCCGGTCGATCCGATGCAGTACCTGCCGGCGGACAAAACCGCATCGGCGCCGCTGTGATTGATGTGATCGCGGACCCGTAGGACTTCCGCTCTGCCGGCAGGATTACGACACGTCGCGCATCGCGCACGACGTGTCGTGGCGCGTGGTGCACGGCGATCTGCCACCTGGAAAGGGTCTGCCGCGAAGAGTTGGCCACCGAAGAAGGCCGTGACACGGTAGTCACCTTGATCTTAAAGAAATTGACGCATGGACCGGCTGCTCGAAGGAATTCGCGTCCTCGACCTGACCAATGTGCTGGCCGGCCCGTTCGGCGCGTATCAGCTCGCGCAACTCGGCGCAGACGTGATCAAGGTCGAGGCGCCGGGTTGCGGCGATCTCGCCCGCCAGCTCGGCGCCGATGCCGATCTCAACCGCGAGTTGATGGGCGCTTCGTTTCTGGCTCAGAACGCAGGAAAGCGCTCGGTGACGGTCAATCTGAAGAGTGAGGCCGGCAAGGAGGTGTTTCGCCGGCTGGTGCGGTCGGCCGATGTCGTCATCGAAAATTTTCGGCCGGGCGTCATGGAGCGCCTTGGTCTGGGTTACGCCTCCTTGTGCCAAGCCAGACCCGGCCTCGTCTACTGCGCCATATCCGGCTTCGGACAGAATGGGCCGCTCAAGGACAACCCGGCCTACGACCAGATCATACAGGGTCTGTCTGGCGTCATGAGCGTGACCGGCGACGTGGCTACCGCGCCGCTGCGGGTCGGCTATCCGGTCGCCGATACCATAGGCGGTCTGACCGCCGCATTCGCGATCGCGGCGGCCCTCGTGCGCCGCACGCGTACTGGAGCGGGCGAGTTCATTGACGTATCCATGCTGGAGGCGACGCTTGTCACCATGGGTTGGCAGGTTTCGAACTGGTTGATCGCAGGCGTTCGCCCACAGCCGCTTGGCAACGAAAACATGACGGCAGCCCCGTCCGGAACGTTCGCCACTGGCGATGGCCTGCTCAACATCGCAGCCAACCAGCAGCAGCAGTTCGAAATGCTGGCACGACTGATCGATCGGCCAGAACTAGCCCGAACTTTCCTTAAGCCGCAACGCAAGTCCTTGTATTCCCTCGATTGTCGGATCGAGGACTGACTACAGTTGTAATTTGACACCGAGCAGGTCGAAGGCGCGCTGCTGGATTTGGGTCGGGGTGGCGAGAAGAGC
>DATGCX010000158.1:0-18585 GCA_035311445.1 Xanthobacteraceae bacterium
AGGAATATGTGGCGGCTCAGGATCCCGAGGATCCCGGGGTGCTGATCCTGTCTCGATTTGCCGGCGCCGCGATCGAATTTCGCCGCGCGCTGCTGGTCAATCCTTATGATCCGGAATCGGTCGCTGGCGCGATCGCGCAAGGGCTGGCGATGCCGATCGAGGAAAGGCGCGCCCGCCACCAGGCCCTGCTTGCCGCGATCTCTGCCTATGATGTCGATCGCTGGCAACAGGAATTCCTCGCTACACTACGGGGGGACGACGACACAACGCAGGTGTTTGCGACCCCTGATGCGGCGGCGAGCCCGGGCCACCCGATGCCCGAGAGTATCTATCCGGGCACGCCGGCGGCGCACTTGGATCCCGTCCGCTAAAGGAGGCAGAGTCATGCGGACGCGGGTCTGGTCATCACGGAGGGGCCGACCGTTGCGTGCGCGCATGCTTTGTGCGTTGATGCTGTCCGCAATCGCGCTCTGCGATGGGAGAGCCGCAACTGACCAGATGATTGAAGTCCGAGGCAATCGGCGCGTCGATGCCCAAGCTATCCGCGAGCACTTTCATGCAACGCTCAACTCTCGTTATACGCCGGCCGACATCGATGCCGCGTTGAAGGAACTTTATGCAACCGGCCTGTTTGAGGATGTAAAGATTGCGACCTCCGGCGCACGTCTGATCGTCACCGTGATCGAAGCACCGTTGATCGACCGTCTTCGATTCGAGGGCAACAAGAAGCTCAAGGACAAGGATCTCGCCAATGAGATCGGCTCGAAGCCGGGCGGCCCGCTGACGAAAGCGGGGGTCCGAGAGGACGTGATGCGGATCGCCGATATGTATCGCCGAAACGGCCGATACGAGGTGCAGGTCACGCCAAATACGATTGCCCGTAATGGACGCGTCGATCTCATTTTTGAGATCAAAGAAGGCGCCAAGACCGGCGTTAACCGCATCACGTTCGTAGGCAACCGCGATTTCGCGGAGTCGCGCCTGAAGGCAGTCCTCAAGACCACCGAATCAGGCTGGTTCGCATTTCTCAAGACCAGTGACGTCTACGATCCCGACCGCATCGAGAACGATGCCGATCTGCTGCACCAGTTTTATCTCAAGCATGGATTTGCAGACGCGCGTGTTTCGACCGCCGCCACCTACGATCCGGCGCAGCAGGGCGTCGTGTTGACCTTCACTATCGACGAGGGCGCGCGTTATCGGTTCGGGCAGATTGATATCGACTCGCGCATCGCAGCACTGGACTCAACCGTGCTGCGTCCCATTCCGCAATTCGGTCCCGGCGATGCCTTTGACGGCGAAGCTGTCGGAAAAACCGCCGAAGAGATTGCGATCGCCGCCGGCAAGCGCGGATTCCCGTTCGTCGATGTTCGGCCGCACGCCCACCGCGATCTTGCAGCCAAAATCGTCAATATCGTCTTCACCGTCGATGACGGTCCGCATCGCTATATAGAGCAAATCAATATCCACGGCAACACGGTCACGCGCGACGAGGTGATCCGGCGCGAATTCGACGTGGCCGAGGGTGACCCCTATAACCGCGGATTAATCGACCGCGCCGAACGCCGCTTAAAGCAATTGCCGCCATTCAAGTCGGTGAAGATCGTCCCCGAGAATGGCTCAACGCCGGACCGCGTGGTGCTCAATGTGGAGGTGGAAGAGCAGCGAACTGGCGATCTGTCGTTTTCTGGGGGCTATTCGACGTCCGTCGGCATTATCGGCGAGATCAGCGTTTCGGAACAGAATTTTCTAGGGCGCGGGCAATATGTCAAAGTATCCGCCGCACTCGGGGAATATCTGCGCGGCGGGACGCTGACATTCGTCGAACCCTATCTCCTCGGCAACCGTCTGTCGCTCGGGCTCGATCTGTTCTTCAAGGAGACGCTCAGCAATCCCAACCAATCCTATGGCAGCGAAAGCTACGGCACCGGCATCAAACTGGGCGCGCCGCTGATGGAGGGGGTGGCGAGCGAAGCGCGCTACTCTCTGGTCAACCAGAGCGTGTCACTCAATCCGACCCTGATGGCATGTGTGCCGCCCGGCGCCTCTACCACATGTCCCTCCATCGCCGTCAAGCAGGCCTCGCTTAACGGCCCACAATGGGTGTCGACAGTTGGATCGACGCTTGTTTATTCCTCGCTCGATAACCCTAAGAACCCACACGCGGGCCTGCGCGCCGAGCTTCGCCAGGATGTGGCCGGACTCGGTGGCTCCGCCGATTTCCTAAGAACCAATGGAGACGTGCGCTATTACCGCGATCTCGGCAATGACGTTGTCGGCGTGGTGCGAGCGCAGGGCGGGTACATCACGCCTTATGGCGGACAGACCCTACCGCTGATGAGCAGCTTTTTCGGGGGGCCGCAATTGGTGCGCGGCTTTGCCATCAATGGCTTCGGACCGCGCGATGTCACGCCCGGCACCACCCTGGACAATATCGGCGGCAGCCGCTATTGGACGACCACCGCAGAACTGCAGGCGCCCATCCCTGGTTTGCCGCCTGAGGTCGCCCTGAGGGCGGCGGTATTTGCCGACGCTGGAAGTCTGTGGGGCTACCGCGGTGCGACGTCATTTCCGTCATTGTCAGGATCGCTGACAGTCGCGGATTCCCAGCGCGTCCGTTCCTCTCTCGGCTCGGGTCTGATCTGGGATTCGCCGTTCGGCGCGCTGCGCGTCGACTATGCCTATCCGACCAGCAAGGCGAGCACCGATGTGACACAACGCCTGCGCTTCGGGGTCGGGGCGTTTTGAGCTAATCTTTGGTCCAATAATTCAGCGTCGCGGACCCAAGCGCGCCACCGACCACGCATGGGAGACCAAGCTCGACCTGTCCGGTGGCCGCCGCAGCCACACAACCGAGTGCCAACGCGCCTTGTCCGATCTGGCCCCAGGTGGAGAGGTCGCGCTTATAACCCGGGCCTTTGCGTTTGAGATCTTCGATTGCTGCAAGCGCTACCTTGCGCAGGTGCGCGATTTCCATGGTGTCCACCGCTTCGATGATCTCGTTCACGATGGGCTGGACCTCCTCGGGCTGATGGCTGACTTCACGCCTGAGGATGGCCAGCAATTGGGCGTCATGTGTCGCATTACTTGCAAGGGTGAACTTCGCCATGCTGCCGACGGTGAGTTTGTCGGTGTCCTGGCGGTCCTTCGACCAGGGCAGCATGCGAAGAATTCGTTCCACCGGTGGATATGAGGCGGTGGCAAAATAATAGCCCCACAGCGTATCGAGCACCTCGGGGTTCGCTTCGAGCCTGACGGCTTCCGGCGTTTTATGGCCGGTGAAGAAATTTCCAACCGATGTCGTAAAGCCCTTAACCCTGTCCATCGCAGTCGGACTTGCGTCAAACGCAATGGCCTCGAGGGTCGGAAGCTTTCCGCTGGTATATTTCTCTATCATCAAGCGGCGGCTCGGCATGCGATTGGCGAACCGGTTCAGCAAGTCCCGCCAATTGGGCAGCCCCGAATACGCCACGGCGCGCACGATCAACCAATGGTCCTCGGCTTTGATCGGCAGCATCTTTTCAACGAGTTCATCAGCCCTTTGTGGATTAGAGCCGATGACGCCGGCGACGAATCCCACGTAGACGGCGGCGGTTTCGGTCTCGCGCAATGCGTCAAGGCGGCTCAGCGTGCGCACGGCAACCGGGACATGGGACACATCCGGCTTCTTGCGATAGGCATTGATCCAGCGCAATACCGCGTCAGCGGTGCCGAAATCTCTTGTGCTCGTCGGTGCTGCTAATGCGGGCTCGCCTGTGCTCGTCGGCGCTGCCATTGCCGCCGTACTTGCCATCACGGCAAGAGCCAGCGTCCAAACCACCCGACGCATGTTGCCTCCATCGTGATTGGCGGCCCCCCATTTGCCGAGCCGTACATACGGAGCGGATCGCCTCGACATTTTCGTGATTACGGCGGGGCGCCGCTGTGCAATTTTTATGGCAAGGGCTGAGGCCGTGCTCAGGCACGCGGGCATCTTTATTCGACGGAATGGGCACAAATTGGCGCTCTCATCCCAGGTCCCGTTCCGGGTGATGCCGCATCTCCACTGAAACCGGTTCGGCGAGTCGGACCGCTGCTGTCTTAAAACTCAGTTCACAGATAGCCATTGCCCGCCCAGGCGCAAACGCGAGGCGGGCAGGTGCTCCCCTAAGCCAGATCGTCGGCCGGTTCCTCGGTGGGCTCATCGATCGGCTCCCGATGTCCTGCGCTCGAGGCCTTGTGACGATTTGCGAGCATCAGCCAGCCATACCCCATCCCCATCAGGATCGTCTTCACCTCAGCCTGCGTCTCGGATTCCGCCAAACGGAAACAGCCATTTGCTTCCTGTGTGAAGTCCACTTGGTCCGCCACTGCACCCTCCCCATCGGCCACTTCGGAACCACGGAGCCGTCTGGGATTGTTGGTGGCGAGGCAAGTCGAAATTATGTGAGTAATTGGAATCTTGATGGCGAGGTCGTGACAAACAACGTCAGCGCGACCTGCGCGCAATGATTGAGTCTGCGTATCAAGCCTACCTTCAATATGGCAGACAAGCAGAAAATCGCCTCGATTGCCCCAGACGCAGACAAAATGTTCAAGTAAAAATCACTGAAGGAGCCACAGACACGCACAGGATGAGCTAAGCGGACGCATCCGCATCGTCCTGACTTTCCATCCCAGCTTGTCCTTGCGTCAGCGCGCATGTCGCGAATCGACAAAGATTTGTCGACAATTTACCCAAATTGGACTCACCGCTGGGGGGACGACGCCGGACATAAATGGCGGCCGCCGATAGGCGGCTGGTAAAGACAGATCAAGTCAGGAAGGATTGGTGCATAGAATATGCTCCTTAGGATATGTTGCATTGGAGGCACGAGTAGGCCGCGTTTACGTCGGGCGACCCAACCCGCGCCTCAACATTCTCCGGGTTCAACCGGCAAATCCATCCACCGGAAAAGTCCGTACCGGTCACAGCGGCGTATACTCGACCCACGTGTCCGTTACGACGACATCGGAGGCCGGATACCAATAACAATATTCATCAAGACCGGCGTCAAAGCAGTAGCCGTAGGAGACGTCGATCACTTGCGCGAGTTGAATTTCACCGTTGGCCGCGACTTTGAGATGGTCGAACCGAACGTCAGCCATCTTTTTATTGGATTTCACTTTCCTCGCAGGCAAATTGCCTGCACTCATATTTACTACCTTCTTGTTGCTCACATCGGCGGTAACGGCGTTGTTGCCGACTTTACCAACTTCATGCTTGCCGTTTTGATTGAGCTTCGCTCCCAGCAAATTGTGGCCATTGTTGTGATGTTGGTTTTTCGCAACAGCGATTCCACCGACGACCAACATGCTCGCGGATAGAACGACGCTAAGCAGAATACGGCGATCGATCATAGCCCTTACTCCCTTTTGGCTATTCGTAGACCTTGCGCTGGTACCTCCCCTTGGCCGAAGCCGAGAGAAACGACCCGAGGTGCTGCGCGTAGAGTTCTTCTTGGTGCAGCCCCGGCGGCATCGAGGCATGATGCCATCCAACTTTCTGACCGCAGTCTCCGCGGCCATGCGGAGGTAACGCATCCGACGCGAGAGCCGTGTCTGCCGTTCCGTAAACCTGAGCGACACAAAAACGGCGAATTGCCACACGTTATTCATCCCGCGTTCATCAATGCGGGATCGAAGGTCTGCGGCCTCGTGAGCTTGCAACGTGAACCTCAGTGACAAGCCACACGACAAATTGGCAAGGAGCAGATCAAACCCTGGAGAGTCCCATGTCGGCAAGATCGACCCACGCCAATGCAGCGGACACATCATATTTCTATCTTTTGATGGCAAAGAGCTGCTTCCGGCGCGCCGTCGCGACACCTCACCCAAAGGCCGGTGGCACGCTTCGCAAAATCGGGCGCGATTATCTGGCGATGGCCAACCATATTCCGTCCGTTGAGCCGCGGCATCCTTGGACGCATTACTGATCGAGCTTGTTGCTAAGTTTGTCTGTGGACTGTCGATCTAGGTGAGGTCACCCGGGGCGGCTGTGTCGCCCATCGATGGTAAAGTTGTAAAGTTGATCGTCTCCATTTTTGCTCCCGTCGCCCCGCGTTGAGAAAGCCTTTACGCTCCCCGCGCTATGAGGCTTGTCCGAAAATGGCGGGACCGATGTCGGAGTGGCGCAACGAGATCAACCGGAGGGCCCTAGCGCGGCTCAAGGCGGCGCTGCCCGATGTGTTTCCGCAGCCTGTACTCATTCACGCGTTGAGGCGACGCTTCACGCCGCCGATGCCCCGGCTCGCGATCGATTCCTATTGGCGGGCCCATCCGGCGCGGGCCGACCGGCTCGCGCGCGCGCTCGCGGGCCGCAGCGGCGCGCCCCCCAAATGGACATGGCAGCTTGCCGTCGAAAAGCGGGCTCGCGTGAAACGCGGCCGCAAAGCGGAGGACAGCAAGGCGGACTGGCTGGCGACGACCTTCCGGGTGCCGCCCGCTCCCTACCGGGAGCAGCGCCATGCGCGTGGGCCCGGCTTCTGCTGCGTCTGCGGCCAGCCGGTTTACCGGTTCGGCTGGCATGTCGACCTGTGGGGTCGTGGTGCGAACCGCAATGCCGTCTGGCATGCCGCCTGCGTAGTCGCCTGGGATTTCTGGACGGCGCCGAGTGATTATGCGCGCGTTCTCAAGCGCCTGCAGCAGCGGCGCTGCGCCGAAACCGGCGGACGCCTATGGAAAACCGCGCAAGTCGATCACCGCGTGCCGCTGTTCCGGGTGTGGCGCGAGCACCGCGACACGCAATGGCCCTCGCTGCTCGGATTCTGGGGCGTGCCCAACCTGCGGGTCATTAACCGCGATGTCCATGCGCAAAAATGTGCTGCCGAGGCGCAGTTTCGACGTGCGGCTGCCGAGGGCTTGTAACCAGATGACGTGGATGCACAGGGTGGGCGTCCGCCAATGTCCTCTTCCTACTCCGCCGCCACCTGGGCAGCAGGCGCCGGATCGTAGTTGAGCACCGGGGCAAGCCATTTCTCTGCCTCCTCCGGACTCCAGCCCTTGCGCCGGGCATAGTCCTCGACCTGATCGCGCTCGATCTTGCCGACACCGAAATAGTGGCTTTGCGGGTGGCTGAAATAGAGTCCGCACACCGAGGCACCCGGCCACATGGCGAAGCTCTCGGTGAGCTTCACGCCGGTCGTAGTCTCCCCATCGAGCAGCTCGAACAGCGCTGCTTTCTCGGTGTGATCCGGTTGCGCCGGATAGCCGGGCGCCGGACGGATGCCGATATATGTCTCGCCGATGAGATCGCGCGGGGTGAGCGCCTCGTCGGGCGCGTAGCCCCACAGCTCGCGGCGCACTTTGGCGTGCAGATACTCCGCAAAGGCTTCGGCGAGGCGATCTGCCAAGGCCTTCACCATGATGGAGGAGTAGTCGTCATTGGCGCCGCGGAAACGTTTGGCGATCTCGTCCTCGCCGATTCCGGCCGTGACGATGAAAGCGCCCACATAGTCGGCGATGCCGCTTGATCTTGGTGCGATGAAATCCGCAAGCGCAACATTGGCGCGGCCTTCGCGGCGGGCCAGTTGCTGGCGCAGCGTGTGCAGCGTTGCGATCGGCTGATCCCGCGTCTCGTCGGCATAGACCAGAATGTCGTCGCCCTCGGTGTTCGCAGGCCAGAAGCCAACCACGCCACGGGCAGCAAACCAGTTCTCGCCGACGATGCGATCGAGCATCGCTTTCGCGTCCTCGAACAGAGCCCGCGCGGCAGCACCGTATTTGTCATCGTCAAGGATCGCCGGATACTTGCCGGTCAGCTCCCAGGTCGAGAAGAACGGCGACCAGTCAATGTAAGGCACCACGTCGGCGAGCGGAACGTCCCGCAGCGCAGCTTTATTCACGCGCGGTCGCGAAGGGCGATAGTTGCTGCCCCAGTCGAGCTTGAGGGCATTGGCGCGCGCGGCCGCCAGCTTCACACGCCGTTTCTGTTCTTCCCCCCGCGCATGCGTGTCGGCGATGCGGGCATATTCGGTGCGCAGGTTGGCGATGTAATCGGTGCATTTCTCGGCCGACAGCAAAGCTGCGGTCACGCCGACCGCGCGGCTTGCGTCGTTGACATAGACGGCCTGGCCGTGCCGATAGTTCGGGTGGATTTTCACCGCGGTATGTACACGACTGGTAGTGGCGCCGCCGATCAGCAGCGGCGTCTCGAAGCCCTGGCGTTCCATCTCGGCCGCGACGTGACACATCTCGTCGAGCGACGGCGTGATCAGGCCGGACAAGCCGACGATATCGGCCTTCTCGGCCTTCGCGGTCTCGATGATCTTGGCCGCCGGCACCATGACGCCGAGATCGATCACCTCGTAATTGTTGCACTGGAGCACGACGCCGACGATGTTCTTGCCGATGTCGTGAACGTCGCCTTTGACGGTAGCGAGCACGATCTTGCCGACTCTGCGCGACTCCGTGGCACCCGTGCGCGCCTTCTCCTCCTCCATGTAAGGCATGAGATACGCGACTGCCTGCTTCATCACCCGAGCCGACTTGACGACCTGCGGCAAGAACATCTTTCCGGAACCGAACAGGTCGCCGACCACGTTCATGCCGGCCATCAGCGGGCCTTCGATCACGTCGAGGGGGCGCTTAGCAGCTTGGCGAGCTTCTTCGACGTCCGCGGCGATGAAATCCGAAATGCCATGCACGAGCGCGTGGGCGAGGCGCTTGTCGATCGGCCATTCGCGCCAGGCGAGATCGACGGCTTTGGGGTCGCCTTTCTGTCCGCGAAACCGATCCGCGATGGCGAGAAGACGATCGGCTCCGTCCGGGCGGCGGTTGAGCACCACGTCCTCGCAAGCCTGACGCAGTTCGGGGTCGAGATCGTCATAGACCGCCATCTGGCCGGCATTGACGATGCCCATGTCCATCCCGGCCGCAATCGCGTGATAAAGGAACACCGAATGCATCGCCTCGCGCACCTGTTCGTTGCCGCGGAACGCGAAGGAAAGATTGGAGACGCCGCCCGACACATGGGAGCCCGGCAGATTGGCCCTGATCCAGCGCGTAGCCTCGATATAGGCGACGCCATAGTCGTTGTGCTCCTCGATACCGGTGGCGATCGCGAAGATATTGGGATCGAAGATGATGTCCTCCGGCGCAAATCCCACCGCGCCGGTGAGGATGCCGTAGGCGCGCCGGCAGATCGCGGTCTTGCGCTCGAAGGTATCGGCCTGACCGTGTTCGTCGAACGCCATCACCACCACGGCGGCGCCGTGGCGGCGTACGATACGGGCCTGGCGGACGAATTCCTCCTCGCCCTCCTTGAGCGAGATCGAGTTGACGATGGCCTTGCCCTGCAGGCATTTCAACCCCGCCTCGATCACCTTGAACTTCGATGAATCGACCATCACGGGCACGCGGGCGATGTCGGGCTCGGCGGCCACGAGGTTGAGGAAGGTCGTCATGGCGTGCTCGGAATCGAGCAGGCCTTCGTCCATGTTGACGTCGATCACCTGGGCGCCGTTCTCGACCTGGTCGCGCGCGACCGCGAGCGCCGCCGGATAGTCGCCGGCGGTGACGAGCTTACGGAAGCGCGCGGAACCCGTTACGTTCGTGCGCTCGCCCACGTTGACGAACGGAATGTCCATCGTGAGCCGGAACGGTTCCAGCCCCGACAGGCGCAATTCGCGCGGCTCGGCGGGCGGTTTGCGCGGGGGCTTGCCGCGCACCGCCTCCGCGATGGCGCGGATGTGCGCCGGCGTGGTACCGCAACAGCCTCCCACGATGTTGACAAGCCCGGCCTCGGCGAATTCGACCAGCAGCGAGGCCATGTATTCGGGGCTCTCATCGTAAAGGCCGAATTCATTGGGCAGGCCGGCATTCGGGTAGGCGCAGACGAGCGTACCGGCGACGCGGGCAAGATCCGCGATATGCGCACGCATCTCCTTCGCGCCAAGCGCGCAATTGAGGCCGATCGAAAACGGCGCGGCATGGCCTACGGATATCCAGAAGGCTTCCGGAGTCTGGCCGGAGAGCATGCGTCCCGACAGGTCCGTGATGGTTCCGGAGATCATGACCGGAACGCTTGCGCCCCTCTCCTCGAACAATTCCGTGATGGCGTAAAGCGCCGCCTTGGCATTGAGGGTGTCGAACACCGTCTCGATCAGGAGAATGTCGGAGCCGCCATCGAGGAGGCCGCGCGCCTGCTCGCTATAGGCAAGGCGCAGCTCGTCGAAGCTGATGGCGCGAAAGCCAGGGTTGCTCACGTCGGGCGAGATCGATGCGGTGCGGTTGGTTGGGCCGATGGCACCCGCGACGAAGCGCGAGCGGCCGTCCTCGCGAGACGCGGCTGCGGCCGCCTCCTTAGCGAGGCGGGCGCCATTGAGGTTGAGCTCAGCGACGAGCTCCTGCGCATCGTAATCGGCCTGGGCGATCCGGGTCGACGAAAAGGTGTTTGTGGAAACGATGTCGGCACCGGCACGAAAGTAATTGAGATGCAGTTGGCGCACTGTATCGGGTTGCGACAGGATGAGAATGTCGTTGTTGCCCCGCAGGTCGGTCGGCCAATCCGCAAAGCGTGTGCCGCGATAGCCCGCCTCGCCAAGCTTGAGTGCTTGTATTTCCGTGCCCATGGCTCCGTCGAGCACCAGAATGGCCTCACCGGCGCGGCGGCGCAGCTCGGCTTCGACGGGAGAGGGGGTGATGGGTTTCATGACCGGTGCGCTCGCATCGATCGTTGACGAACACCTCCACGAGGAGGGCAGGGCAATCGCATTTGGCGGCAGCCTTCACCTCTCCCCGCTTGCGGGGAGAGGTCGGCGCGCTCTTGCGCGCCGGGTGAGGGGGCTTCTCCGCGAGTCTGAGCCTGTGGAAAGGCCCCCTCACCCCGACCCTCTCCCCGCAAGCGGGGAGAGGGAGCAGAAGCGCCGTGCCAAACGCGATTGCCCTGCAGTGGAGCGCCCCACCCCGGACCGCCTTTAGCGGTCCGACCCTCCGCGTCCAGGGGAGGGTGGCCATAGGCGATTGCCCTGCCGTTGCGGGGAGAATGGTTCCTGATACTCACGCCACCTTCTCCTCCTGCGCCCGCACGCCTAGCAGATGACAGATCGCAAACACCAGGTCGGCGCGATTCATAGTGTAGAAATGAAAATCCGTGACGCCGTGATCAACGAGGTCCACCACCTGCTCGGCAGCGACCGCGGCGGCGATCAGCCGGCGCGTCACGGCATCCGTTTCCAGTCCGGCGAAACGGTCAGCAAGCCAATCCGGTACGCTGGTGCCGCAGCGCTCGGCGAAAACCCGCATCTGTTTGAAGTTCTGCACCGGCAGAATGCCGGGCACCACCGGAATGGTCATGCCGCGGGCGCGCACCCGATCGAGATAACGAAAATAAAGGTCGTTATCGAAAAAGAATTGCGTGATGGCGCGGCTGGCGCCGGCGTCGACCTTGGCTTGGAGCATATCGATATCGGCAACAACCGACGGGCTGTCCGGATGCTTTTCCGGATAGGCCGACACTGACACCTCGATATCGGCGATGCGCTTGATGCCGGCCGCTAGGTCGGCGGCGTTGCGATAACCTTGCGGATGCGGCGCGTAACGTTCGCCGACGCCGCCGACCGGATCGCCACGCAGGGCGACGATGTGGCGCACACCGGCTGCCACATAGGAACGGATCACGCCATCGATCTCGGTGCGATCAGCAGCCACACAGGTCAGATGCGCGGCGGACGCGAGTGCCGTCTCGGCGATGATGCGCTTGACGGTCGCGTGAGTGCGCTCCCGGGTCGATCCCCCCGCTCCGTAGGTAACCGAGACGAATGAGGGCGCGAGCGGCGCGAGCCGAGCAATCGCCTCCCATAGAGTTTTTTCCATCTCCTCGGTTTTGGGTGGAAAGAACTCGAAGGAGACGCGCACGCGGCGCTCCCGTTGCGCGAAGCGGCTGGCGCGCGGTTGGGGGATAGGCTGCATCAGGCGACCTCGCGTTGGCTGGCGAGCGCAAGGCGCGGATCGTGTGCGAGCCAGAGGGATACCGCGATCTTGCCCTCGGAGCCCGGCTCCGGCGCGAGGCTCTTATGCTCAACGCCTTCGAGCCCCGCCTGCTCCATCCATTGCGTTACTGCGTCGGGCGGAAAGCCGAGCCGTCGGTGAGCATATTCTTCACGCAGGAATTCGAGCTCATGCGGCGCAAAGTCAACGACCAGCAGCCGACCCTGGGGGCGCAGCACCCGAGCCGCCTCCCGGATGGCGCGGCCGCCGTCGTCGAGAAAATGCAGCACCTGGTGAATGATGACGACATCGAAGGAATCGCGCGGCACCGAAAGGTCGAAGATGTCGCCCTGTCGAACGCTGCAATTACGGATGCCTGCGTGGTCAAGCCGGCTGCGGGCGAAAGCCAACATTTCGTGGTTGAGATCGACGCCGAGACCGCGCTCGATCTCGGCACTGAACAATTCGAGGATGCGGCCCGTCCCGGTGCCGAGATCAAGCAGGGAACGGAACGGGCGGGCAAGCAGCAACGTGCGGATCTCGGCCTCAACCGCCTCATCGGGGGCATGAAGCTGGCGGATGCGGTCCCACTCGGCTGCGTAGCGTCGGAAATAGTCCTGCGCTGCCTTGACTCGCGCGGCCCGCACGCCGGCGAGCCGCTCGCGGTCGCGAGCAACGATCGGATCGGCGGGGTCGAGCGCTCCGACTAGACGTTCCACTACGGTAGCCGCCGGACCATGCTCCGCACGGCGGAAAAACGCCCACGAGCCCTCGCGGAAACGCTCCACCAGTCGTGCCTCCGCCAGCAACTTGAGATGGCGCGATATCCGCGGCTGTGACTGCCGCAGGATCTCTGTGAGCTCGGACACAGTGAGTTCTGCTTCTGCCAGCAGGCAGAGAATGCGCAAGCGGGTCTCCTCCCCCGCGGCCTTGAGGGTAGTGTTCAATTCGTCAAAAGCGATCCGCGCAACCATCGTGGGATTATTCCCAACCGCGTGGGTAAGTTTAAGGAGGTAAGATAGACATAAAGATATCTTTATGCAACCCATACGAAACTGTGGCGCTATAGGACGGTGCCCGCTACGATGACCGCCCCGAACGGAGAGCAACCATGGCGGACGACGAGTTCGGCATCCGTGCCGGCGAGGTCTCCATCCGGCTGCCGGAAAAAATCGACGCCAGCGTCTATTTCATCGGCCGGATAACCACACCCTGGACACGTCGAGAGGAATGCCCGAAGAACGCGCGCCAGTCCGATGCGGTCTGCACCATCGAAGTCGATCCGCGTTACGCGACCGCGCTACGGGGGGTCGAAAGCTGCTCCCACCTACTGGTGCTCTACTGGATGGACAAATCGCGGCGCGACCTCGTGCTGCAGGTACCGCACCATTACGGTGAACCACGCGGGACGTTTGCGCTGCGCTCGTCGGCGCGTCCAAACCCGATTGCGGCCAGCGTCGTGACGCTGCTACAAATTTCCGGTAATCGGCTCTCGGTGGTGGGTCTCGACTGTCTTGACGGCACGCCGCTCATCGACATCAAACCGTATTTTGCATCGACCGACTCGGTTCCGAATGCGGTGGTGGGCTGGCATGAGGCGCGGAATCGCTGAAACCGGTTGCGGTGGCGATTGCCCGTATCGGCAATTCGGCCCACCAACCTTATCCAATCGCATTCAGCGATACGCACCGTCTTCTTTCTGCCCCGCTTGCAGCAACGATCCGGCTACGCCGCACCATCGGCCGATGTAGTGCTGGCGGGATGAATTTCGCCAAAGTGATTTGTGTCGGCGCCACCGGAAAGTTGGTGAGAGTTGCGAGTTTTGCGCATGCGGCAGTGGGATCCGGCGGGTCTGCGGCAAGGAGTGGCTGCGGGGCAAAAACCCAGTACCGACGTCCCGAACAAAAAAGGTCCGAGAACTGGAATCGAAGCGCGCCGCAAATGCCCTTGTTTCATGTCCCGTCTCTCCGCTCGTGCAGTTGGTTTCGCGGTTCAGGCGTTGATCCTATTATGACCTGCCGGCCATTTGCGGACCGCGGGCGATTGTAGGGTGGGTAAAGCCAACGGATCCGGCCTTCGGCCGGCCCCGTTGGCTTTACCCACCCTACAAGCCCCTGCAATCGATCCAGTCGATCACATCATGACCTGCCCGCCGTTGGCGGACAGGGTCGAGCCGGTGATAAGGCCGGCATCGTCCGAGGCGAGGAACACGACGCAGCGCGCAATCTCCTCGGGCTCACCGAGGCGACCGATCGGGATCAGCGGCAGGATCGATTTTTCCAAAACTTCCTTCGGCACCGCTTGTACCATTTCTGTATTGATGTAGCCGGGGCAGATCGCGTTCACGGTGACGCCGGCGCGGGCATTCTCCTGGGCCAGCGCCTTCGTGAATCCGATCTCGCCGGCCTTGGCGGCGGAATAGTTGGTCTGGCCGATCTGGCCCTTCTGGCCGTTGATGGAAGAAATGTTGATGATGCGCCCGAACTTGCGTTCACGCATGCCCTCGATCACCGGGCGGCACATGTTGAACAATGACACCAGATTGGTGTTGATCACCGCAAGCCACTGCTCGTGCTTCATGCGGTGGAACGTGCTGTCTCGGGTGATGCCGGCATTGTTGACGAGCACCTCGACGGGGCCGAGTTCGGTGACGACCTGTTTGAGTCCTTCGACGCAGGCTTCGTAAGACGATACATCCCATTTATAGACGTTGATGCCGGTCTCCGCCTTGAACTTGGCCGCCGCCTCGTCGTTGCCGCCGTAGTTGGCGGCAACCTTGTAACCGGCTGCTTTCAGTGCCTTGGAAATCGCCGCACCGATGCCGCGCGTACCACCTGTCACTACCGCTACCCGTGTCATCAGGTCCTCCGTGTATCCATTGAAGCTTTCCCTGCCTTGCTCCTTATGGGATGCGCTCCAAATTTCTTTGATCTCGCTCATGATCTGAAAAATGTGCGACTTTTCCTGATCGTCCTCCGACGCGGGCAACGGTCACGATTCGCTACGGCAATCAAGTGGTCGAGTTCACAGTGTGAGGTCCCGTCGTTCCTGAAACGGCGCAGCGTCTCTAAGCCCCACAAATGCGCCGCCCGGGCCCAAGCTGGCTGCGAGATTTTCACCGAAGGCGTGTCTGCCGAGCTGCGAATCAGGCCGTCGCCGTATAATTGCCGAACCTGATCAAGTTCTCTTTTTTATGCGGCGCTTTGATCTGTCAAGCGAATCCCGCGCCGTGTCGCATTCATGTCGTCTGGCGCACCGCCTTCTCCATGAAGGCGCGCTCGGCCTCGGCCAGTTCCTTCCTGGCCTCGTCGTCGTCCCGCTCGAACAGGTGGCCGTATACGTCGAGCGTCATCGTGATCGACGAGTGGCCGAGCCATTCCTGCACGACCTTCGCGGGGAGCTGCCGGCCGCCCTTCTTGATCGGGTTGATGCACCAGGACGCGAAGAAGTGCCTGAGCGCGTGCATGCCCGTGTACTTGGCTCGCACCATCGGCTTGTCGCGCTTGTCCAGCTTGGGGTTGCCGTCGTCATCCAGCACGGGCGCCGTGACGCAGGCGGCTATCTGCACCGGCCACAGGCCGCGCGTGACGATGTTGGGATGTGACTCGACGTTGCCCTTGCGGTTCGGGAAGACGTAGTGCAGCTCCGTTACGGGGTTGCCCTGCTCGTCCCGCCTGCCGGTGTCGCGGCGCGGGCACGCGAGCTTCCATTCCCGCAGCGCGTTCGCCACCATCGGCAGCATCGGGATCGAGCGCTCGCCGGACTCGGACTTCGTCGGCCCGATCTTGTGGTAGCGGTCGGCCCGCTGGCGCACGTGGATCTTGTTCTCAGCGAAGTCGACATCCTGCCAGCGCAGACCGCGCAGTTCGCTCGACCGCAACCCACAGAACATCGCCGTCAGCATCAACGGCCGCCACCGGTCCTTCAGGTGCGGGATCATGGCGTGGACATCGGCTATCTCGGGGATGTCCGCACCCACCTTCAGCTTGCCCTTGTGGCGCCGCTCGTGCTGGTCCTCACCGCCTCGCTGGCGGATAGACTTGAGCCCCCGGGCGACATTGCGGGCCACCAGGCCGCGCTCCTGGGCGTCGGAGAGCAGCATGGACAATGCGTTGCGGACCCGCTTGACCATCGCCGGCGATCGGTCGGCCTCGCGCAGCTGGTCCTCGAAGGCGCGCACCACCGGCACCGACAGGTCCGAGAGCTTGGCCGTGCCGATGAATGGGGCGATGTGCCTGTCGAGGAGCCCCTGATATTCCGCCACGGTGGCGCGCTCCAGGTTCTTGGCCTCGGCGGTCCTGATCCACTCTTTGCCGGCCTGGGCGACGGTGACGGACTTGCTGCGGGCGATGTGGATGCCGTCCCTCACCTCGCCCTTCATGTCCACGATGAACGCCTCGGCCTCCTTCTTGAGGTGGAACGTGCGCTGCACGCGTGATCCGCCCTTGGCCTTGTCGCAATAGTTGACGACCCAGGCCTCCTTGGCCTCGCCCTTGCTCGTCTTCCAGGTCCGCTTGCGTACCGACATGTCACTTCCCCCCTTTGCGTTTGAGGCCGCGGTCTATGAGTCGGCGCACCGCCTCGGGGCGCGACGGCTTGTCAGGTTGTTCATCAATCCAGGAATCGACAGCGGCGAGCTGCTCCGGCTGAAGGCGAGTCATGACGGGCGTCCCCGGAGCCTCGGGGCGCTTCCGCCTCATCTTTTTTTCGGCTGTCATGGTACCACCAGTGTTTACATCGGTGCTCACTCGTGGTATCATGAATGCATCAGCATGTAAACACTGCTGAGCGGGCCGACACGGTGGTTGCACACCGGGCCGGCCCTGACCACCGAGACCCTTGATAGGAGAGTCCCAATGGCTAACCTCAATGTAGTCACCCTTCCGAAGGCTGGTAAACCCCGCAGCAAGCCTGCCCCCCGCGTCCAGCACGCCAGCGTCCGCAGCCGCCTCGCCGTGGCGTCGGCCTCGGCGATCGGCATGGTGGCGGTCGGCGCCACCGCGCTCAGCCTCAGCGACCTCGCCGAGTCCATCCAGGCGGTCGCCCACTGCTCGACCTGGAAGGCGTTCGCCTTCGCCGCCGCATTGGACGCCAACTTCATCGCCACCGAGTCGTTCTCGCTGTTCGCAACGGCGGCGGTCGCCCGGGCTACCGAGCGCGCCACGGCGGCGACGAAGGTCATCACGCTGGCGCTCAGCGCCGTCGCGAACAGCTGGGCGATGGCGCACGACGCGGACGGCGCGGTGATGCAGGCGGCGTGCGTCGTCGCCGGCTGCGCGGTGCCGGGGCTGATCGCGCTGGCCACCTACACGCTGGGCCGGGCGGTGCGGGCCTGAGAACCTTTCCGGCCGGGGGCATCCGCAGCGGTGCCCCTCCCGGAGCGGTCTCGACCGTCTCCACCGAGCGGGACCACCAGGGTGGGCAAACACCCCGGCGGTCCCTAACCACAACCGAACAACAAGGACTTGTTCAATCATGGCTACAGACGAGCCTACTGGCACGCACGTCAAAACACTATCGGTCCGGGAGGCACAGGCCCTCGCCGACCGCCTCCACGGCCGGTCGGTCTCGACGCTCTCGACGGCGTCGGACCAGGAGCGGCGCGACCTGCTACTGGCGTCCCGGGTGATCCGGACCCTGGTGCACGCAATCGACCGCGTCGCCGCGCAGGCCGACGACACCGTGCGCACCCTGCGCAACCTCAAGATCGACGTCGGGGGCTGACATGGTCGCCAGAACCCGGACGCGGCCGGTGCCGCCCCCCGCCGACCCGACCATCATCGTCAAGCTGACGCGCGACGCGCATGAGGTCGATCGGCGCCTCGCCATGCCGGGCCACGACGCGGCGCGGCAGGCCGTGCTGCTGATTTGCGGCCAGGAAGGCGGGCTGGTGGCCGGCCACACGCTGAGGGTCGTCATCGCCGACGACACTGAGGTTGACGGCCGAGCGCTGCCGCCGCCGCGCGACAGAAGCAAGGACGCGTGACCAACCAGGTTCTCGTTCATTGAACGAGACCGGGGCCAGCCCAGCGCCGGCCCTTTCGATTTCAGGCACCCGCGCAGGATGCCCCGATTCCTTCACCCATCTTGCCCAGGATGCGAGTTTGTGGCCCGGCCGGTGTCCACCACCGCCCCGACGTTCAGACGCTCCCTGGCGCGGACCCGGCGACGGGTAGCGCGGCCCTTCACCAGACTTGTAACGCCGGCATGGCCTCACCGCGGCGTGCCGAGATCGAGCGCCGACTGGCAGCACCAGGAGCCGACGCTGCCAGGGTCGGCCTTTCATTTTGCCCCTCGCTGACAGGAGACGGCGCGGGTCGCATCCGGCAGCTCGTCCCCCGATAGCTTCCGTGCCGGCCGACTGCCAGCGACGGAAGGAACGGGGCCATAAGCGAACATTGAGGGCCTAGGAATGAGCCGGTCCACGCTGCTTGAACTCAGCGGCATGGAGCTTCACGAAGTCGCGCATGTTCGTCGGCGCTTCGCCGGTGAGCTTGTACATGGTGTCCGTCATGCGATCGTAACGGCCCTGCCTGGTCAGCTCGGCCATGGCCGTGAGATGCCTGACGACGTGCTCTGGAAACTTCGCCTGCCGAAGGCCGTCGCTCCACGCCGGGAGCGGGACGTCGCGATATCGGA
>DATGCX010000159.1:0-8116 GCA_035311445.1 Xanthobacteraceae bacterium
CGCCGCGCTATCTCTGCGGCGCGGTTGCGGCTTGGCGATCGAGGACGGTTGAGCACGAACGCCAGCCGGACGCCGCCTTGCGCTGGTCACCCGTGGTCTTGCGACCTTGACAACCCGAGAAGATCCGGCCGACGCGCAGACGATCGACGTTGCCAAAGTCCGCATCACTGCCGCGGGCCGTCCGCCATTGCCGCCGATAATTGATATTCCGGAAAGCATGCCGGGACGTGACCGGTCGAGGAAGCCGGGAGATCCGTGCCCGGAACCCGTCAGGTGCCATGCCGCGTCAGGCAAGTTGCCTCAAGGCGACCTTGATTGCGCCCGGCCGGGCTGCCGTTGCGCGCTTCGATGCGACACTCTCGCCGTGCAGGGCCATTCGCTCGTCGCCCCTGGCTTTCGACTCAGCTTGGCTTTTTCTTTTCGGCCTGATGGTTCTTGTCGCCGTGGCGCGCCCTGTCAGCCAGCCGCGCCTTACCGGCCTGACTCTTCGGCTCGCCGCGGTGGGCGAGATACTCCCGGCCGTCGAGCGGCCCGACATGGGGTGCATCGCGGTCAAGGTAGGGCCGCCCGATGCCGAGCTCTTTTTCGTGCGTGTCGATCCATCTCCACAGCACGTCGCTCGACACCAGCCGGTCGGCACGCGTCTGGCCCTTGACACTTACGATATCAGCGGCCTGCCCGTGCCCATAACCGCCATGGAAGCTGCCGCCATGATACGAGCGGTCGCTCGAAGCCTTCTGGCCGGTCGCGATGGTCTGCCGGTAATTGTCGCGAAAGCCGGCAGTGATGCCGGGCATGAGGCCGGCGGCGTCGAGCGCCCGCAGCGCGCGGTAGAGCGTGACCCGGAAACTCCGATCCATGCCGCCGATCACGTAATCCTGGGTCGCCATGCCGGTCTTCTCGGCCGCATCGGGATCCTTCCAGCCGAAATCCTCAACCACGAATTTCGAAACCGTCTTGGTGACGATCTTAATCTTGCCTTTGCGCTTGACCGCCACCTTGATCTGTTCCGGCACGCGAACCGTATCGACCTTGCGCGTACGCTCGTAGAGTGACCACAGGTAGCTGTCGATGCAGGCTTGGGAGTCGATGCAGTCGTCGACACGGTCGATCTGGCTGCCGGCGGTGACGCTCGTTTCGACCGGAGCCGTAGGATCCCCGGCTGCCTCATGCTGCTTCAACACCGCACGGGCGACGATCAGCATTACCAGGCCGACGCCGACGGCGCAGCAGAGCTTGCGCATGAACCTGCCCCCTTCCCCGACCCGTTCATCTAAGCCAAATCACGACAGTTCGTCAGCATGAAGACGTTCGCGGCGAACCCGGGGACCAACTCGGCAGAATCCAGGCAAGCCGCAGGCCAGAACGTGGACGCACTACGTCGCCAAACGTTGCCGGCCGCAAATCTTGGCTCGTGCTCCCAAAGTGACAGCTCTGGAAGTTGCTCGATTGGTGCCCAGAATAGGGGTTATGGGAACCTATCTTGACTGGAGAGTTCAGCGCAGCCGGTCCCTGGCTTTCGATGGATGGGCGACCAAAAAGGCACGACCGCTGTACCCTGGATAGCCGACGACTTGCAGCGACGCCCAAGTCGTCGGAGTGGGCCAAAGGTAGAAGTTACACCCGAGCATGAAGTATTGATGCACAGCATTCTGCTCGATTACATGTGGCAGCAATGAGGGTGATCCACCTCACACTCAGACGAGTTTTCCTCGAATATAATTGCAAAAAGTTATTTCCGCCTACGTGCGGTGCGCACGCTGGGCATGCTCACGAAGGATGTGCGGCTGGCATTGATGGCAGGCATATTCATCAGCTATCGGCGAACGGACGGTGGAGGTTGGGCCGGCCGCCTCAACGATCACCTGGTTCTGCGTTTCGGCAACAACGTGGTGTGGCAGGATGTGGAAAACCTGGAACTAGGTAAGGACTACCCACCGCAGATCCGCAGGCGGATCCATTCTTCTAATGCGATTCTGATCGTAATCGGGCCGCACTGGTTGAAGGATGGGAAAAAGCGGCTCCAGGACCCGAAAGATGTGCTGCGCATGGAAATCGTACAGGCGCTCAAGAGCAAAGCGCCGGTCATTCCGACGCTAGTTGGCGGCGCGAAGATGCCCCGGGCCACCAAGCTGCCGCCCGCCATTGCGGGGCTCGTTAAGCGTCATGGAATCACACTCAGCGACGTGGATTGGGCGCGCAGTATGCAATTTTTATTTGAGAGGCTGCAGGATATCGGCGCGGAGTCCGGAAACCCGAGCCGCTACCGGACCTGCACACCGCTCTGGACAAAATGCAAACACGGTATATCACGCTGCTAGTCGGCCAAGGCTCGCAGCAAGCCTTGGGCGTGACTCGTGAAGCACTCCGCTTGCTCGACCAACAAATGCCCTCTTACCCGCACGATCATTATCTGCAGATGTCCCGGGGATATTTCCTCAAAAATCAAGCAATGGCCCTGCGCGATCTTCGAGATCAGAAAGGATTTGAGAATCGCCTTCTGGAGGCTGACCGCGCATTTCGCACGATCCAAGCTGAGGCCGAGGTGTATTTGTCGAATGCATACAACGGTGTTGGAAGTGTAGAACTCTTGCACGGGCACTGTGAGCAGGCGCTGCGCTGGACCGACAAGGCCCTCGAACTGGTGCCCGACCATCCCTATGCACTGCATGACCGGGAGGAGGCGTTGCGGTGTTTAAAAGGCGACCCCGTTGGGGCGTGATGATTTTAAGCCTCGCAAACGTGGAAGTTGCGCTAGCTACTTTCCGGCGCAAAATACATCTTTCCGGCCTCGATGTTGATGGGCAATGACGAGCAAAGCCCCGCCGCGGTGAGCGGCGGGGCTTGTTGGAATGCCGGGTAACCGGGGACGGTCTGCAGGCACGGCAACTTCCCTCAACGCGCCGTCGCCTGGTGTCGCTCAATTCGGAATATTCACCTGCCCGCTTGTGAAGGTGATCAGCACATTTGGCGTCGGCGAGTCCGCGATAGCCGGCACATTTGAAAGCGTGATCTGGGGGGCAGCACCGGGCGGGCCGCCGCGCGGAACCGTATGAACGACCTGACTCGGCGGCAACGCCCGCCCATGTCGGAGATGGCCGTACATCAGGTCCATCGCTTGGATGAAGTAGCGATGCAACGGAACGAAGATAGTGTCGAACCCCGGCAACGCATTGATGTTGTCGAGGTGCTGCGCGTTCGTCACTTCGTAGTAGTGCAGCGGGCTGAGCGACCCCTCGACCACGTTGTTAAGCCCGAAGTAGGCGCGCGAAGCAAAGTTGGGCGGAAGAATGCCGTCGTTCCTTCCGGTGACAAAGATGGCGGGAGTCCGATGCAGGTTGCCGAACGCGAGGATATCTTCGACACCCTCCGCGATGCGATGCGCCTGATTGCTCACCGTCCCGGCAACGGGCGTACCGGTAGCGGCATCCTTGCCGATCGCGAGCGAGCGCAAGCAAAGGGCGCCGTCCAGGTCTTGATCTGGCGTCGAGATGCGGTCCTCTTTGGCGCCTCCCGGCGCCGCATTGTTGATCAGACTAACGCCCCCGGTCGGAGGAATGCCGTTGCTGGTGCCGAAGATTATCGCTTCTGCATTGGGTGCGAGCGGCGCCGGCACGCCTCCGGCGGTTCCGGCAAAGCTGTAATTGCAGAGATTGTCGAGAACGCTGAAGCGGCCATAGGCATTGGCGTAAGTAACGGCGATCGCCTGTGGGACATAGGCAAACCATTGCACCGGCTGGACTATGTTCTGCTCCGGCAGGATGCCGAAATCATTGATGATCTTTTGCGCTTCCGTGGCTTGATCGCTCGGCGTCGTGGACGCGAGGAGCCCTTTGGCATGGAGACTTGCGCAACGCTGCGTACCCGGCACTATGTTGAACGGCGCTGTAGGATTGGCGCCATTGGCACAACCCTGAAAAACATTAACCAGCGTTACATAGTCGATCACCGGCCGACTATGGGCCGCCAGCGGGGAATGGCCGCTCTGCACGATCACAAAGCGCGAATTGAATTTCGGGTTTACGTTGGGTTCTCCCACCGCGAGTCCATCAATCAGATGATCTTCGTCCTGCTCGACGGCACGGGTGGACGCTCCTCCGCCGTTCGAGACGCTCGATGCTATGACGATGGTATTTCGTTTGGTGATCTCGATGCCGCGGTGTCGGAGCTTCTCGTTAAGCAGCGAGAATGCGAACTTGATCGACCGGAGCACATTCTTGCCCCAGTCTTTTTCCGGATTCTGTTGCGAATGCGCGTGCTTGAAGGCGAATCGATTGGGCGTCGCAGCATTGAAGGCGGCACGCTGGCTGTCGGACAGTTTGGCTGTGAAGTTCGAGTCATCGCCCGCTTGCGCGGCATCGGCCCGGTCACCTTGGATCAGGTTGACGGTGTTGTTTTGCAAGTCGTGCGCCCCGGTGCCGGTGCCCTTGTCGGTGTAGGCGACCGCGCAGCCATGCTTGAGGCCCCATTCGCCGGCGGTCGCGATGGCGCCATAGACGCCGCGCGAGCCGGACGACGGCGCGGCAACGATGCAGCTATTGGCCGGGTCGAAGCTGTCCGGTATCTGCACCATCATGGTCACATGGCTGCGACCCTCGTGCTGCTCCTCGAAGGCGAGATATTCGTCGCCCGCAATAAGCCCTTTGTTGGTCGCCGGATCCAACGCAGTGCCGTCAGGCTTGACGTTGGGCCCGTATAGAACGGTGAACCCGCCGGTTGTCGATATGTCCACGATGGCGCGATAATTATTGTAGATGGCCAGGCGCCGCAGCTCCTCCTTCGTCGGAGGGTTGCTTATCCCAGGAGGAGTGACGCTCTGGAGGCCCAATGCGCCGAGCCCGGCTGTCAGCAAGTCATTGGTAATGCCGTCATAATGCGTATGCAGGACCCGATCGTGGTCCGCCCGCGCCGGTTCGCCCACTGCGGCAGCGATGAGCGCGGCCGATGACATCGACATCACAAGCGTGACCGCAAACCGAGTTGTCCTAGACATCCGTCCCTCCCACAGCCGCTGACGCTTCTTCATCCACCTTGCCGTATGCCGCCCCAGAATGGAAGCAACATAGGTACCCCATTGTAGTCGTCACCGCCTCACGGCTGACCTTACGTCACACTGGGTAGCCAAGGCGGGCATCGTGCGAGGCACCGATTCGATCTTCGCGGTTGCGCTTGTGACGATCGGCGGTGATTTTCGTCCGGCGTCGCGAACCCATCGTGGTCCCCGTTTTGGGTCAAGGGCGGTCGTGCAGAATCGGAGACAGGCGGGTCCGGAGTTATCTTAATTACGGACACACCCGGACTAAGTCCTTCGCTCGGGCTTTGGGCCATATTGCCCGCGCCGTGCTCGCCGGCCTCACTGGGCTCAATCTCTCGACCACATCACCGACCAAGCATCTTCGGCCCCTTTTTCGGTCTGTTCAGGGGGTTCAGAAATGGTCATCGAGTTCAGCCTTCTCGGCCCTTGGAAACGCCACGGTTTTGGAGACGGCTGCGGGCGCGTGAGCCGGATGCGAGGGAAGCAATGGCCTCGGTGACATTTTCGGCAATGGCGATGTCGGAGCCCAGAGCCTCTACGACCGCGCGACCGAGTTCGTACCAAGTTCGATGAACACCGTCCTTCCACGATGCTGAAATCGGTTGTAAACCGGTCGCCCCAGCCAGCGGCCGCTGCCTTAACAACTTTCACGTTTGCGCGGTACTCATCGGCGATCGTCGGCGAAGCGTTAAAGAGCGGTAGATGGTGCTATCCCGCAAATGCCGCGGCGCGCATCTCGGGGGTGATCGAAAGAACGCCGTTCGCGCAAATGCGGGCAAGCTCATGACAACCGCGTAGCGCTTGCCAATTTATGCCCCACGGCTGCTCTCCTCACGCCTTGCTCTGGTCAAACGATGATGGCCTGTAGCGTTCAATCCAGCAGGAAGATTGGGGGGCCGATGAGTTCCATGCTGAGCACCACTGGAGACCAGTGGGCTTCCGAGTTGCCGACTGACCTGGACCGGGTGCCGAATAAGCTGCCGTCGCTCCGCAGGCGCGTATCGCGCTTCATCGGCCGCTTCCTGACCGCGTTTTGCATTGGTGTCGCCGCCACCTTGGCCTGGCAGTCCTTTGGTGACGTGGCCAGAGGGGCGATCGCGAGTTCGTCCCCGTGGCTTGGCTGGTTGGCACCGCAGGCCGCACCCGTTGCGCAGAGTGCTCCCGCCGCGCCTTCCGCCGATCAGGAACAGATCAACGCGATGTTGTTCAGTCTCGCCGGGGTGCGGCAACGCGTCGATCAGATCGCAGCCCAGATTGCCGCTGGTCAGGACCATGTTACGCGCGGCCAGGAGCAGATCACGCGCGGCCAGGAGCAGACGACGGCCGACATAATCAAGCTGCAAGCGATCGAGCAGGACATCCTTGACAAGATCTCAGCGCCCGCGCCGCGGCCTGCGCCGGTCGCTGCTCCGGCACACAAGCCCGCGCCGCCGGCATCGCCGTCGCAAGCGGCACGCTGATTAGGCCGGTCTCAGGAAGCCAGCGACCTCCTTTCCCTCGAACGTTCTGCATGATCCCCTATAATGAGCTGTAGAACACGCCTTGCGCTTGACCTGGTGCGCGACGGTAGAGCGCGAGGTCGTGAGAGCCCGCGGCTACCCGGTCGAGGTCACTCGCGTCAGGATCACGGACGCCGGGCGGGCAGTAATCGAAAGCCCGTCCGCTAAAGTTGGTGGTGACGCGCCGATAACCGAGCCCTTTTTGCACCGTCTGATTGGTAGCGCTCTGTCGGCCACGGGCGGATACTTGCTGCGTGCTGTGCGACATCACCTTGCCGCCGCTCTCTTGGAGGTGGTACGGCGCAGGACCGACGGTGCCGGCGGCTTCTTGCGCGTGAGGGCCCGCTGCAACTGGCGCAGGTCGCGCTGGTCGAGCAGTCGACCGATCATTTCGTTCGGGATATGCCGCGCACTCTCCTCGTCTGCTGGCTTCTGCGGCTCCCAAATTGAGATGGAAATTCTCAACTGATGAGCACCATGATCGCGCCGATTATCTGAATCCGAGTCAATGCCCAGGATCACGGCGAAGGTCCAGACGATCCTCGCGCAAATCGGCCCTATCGCGGGGGATATCCCTCAGATCATTGCGGAGATCCCTTATGTCACGGCGGATGTCCGCCAGATCTCTGGCGACATCCGCCCGGTTGCCAAATCTCAGATCACGACGGACATCGACTCTGTCGCGGCGGAGGTCCATCCGATCGCGACGGACATCCGCTCGATCGCGACGAATATCAAATCTATCTGTGCGGATGTCTCGCCGATCGGCCCGAATGTCTGCACGGGCTGGACCGGCAAAACCGCGCGGCGCGATTCCGGGGCGGAAGGCAAAGCGGGGCCCGGGGCCGGGACGAAACCCGAAGCGGCTGGGCCCGACGAACCCCCCACGAAAACCCCCACCGCCAAAGCCTCCGTGGAAACCACCACCGCCAAAGCCTCCGTGGAAACCACCACTGCCGAAGCCTCCGTGGAAACCACCGCCGCCAAAACCACCACCGCCCATGCCAGCGTTAACTGTGCTGGAAGCTGCCATCGCACCGATGAAGGTGAGGGTGGCAAGCGCGATCATCGTCCTTCGTAACATGATACGTCCTCCTACGCCGAGCCTGGGCTCGGCTCTTGGCCACCAAGAGCCCCCGCAGTAGGAAAGAACGCGATGATTATCTGATGGTTATATTATCGAAGTTCGGCTCAAAATGCTCAAATCACAAACGAGTTAGTTTCTGACAGATAAGTCAGAATACCTCAGCACCGATTGCCGACTTTTGCGATGCGGTACGGTTTCGGGAGGCTCGCCTGCCGAGTTCGAAAAACTGATCGTCGAAGAATCCGAAAAATGGGCCAAGGACTTTGTGGGCATCAAGGCGAATGACCGGCGACGGCAGCTTTGAAAGGTCAAGGGGGGCCTTGGCGACTAGATTGCCATCGACAGGTGTACCCTAGATAGCTGGCGACTTACTACAGCGCTCAGGTCGGCCGAGTCGGGCCACAGCACGCAAGCGGACACTCGTACCTTTGCGAACGGCGAACACGCGGTCGAGTTGGCGAAACGGAACCATCGCCCCCCGCCTCTATCGGGCAG
>DATGCX010000160.1:0-3029 GCA_035311445.1 Xanthobacteraceae bacterium
GCAAGGGACGATGCCATGTGCCGATTACATCGCCATCGGCGTTTTGGCCGCATCCATTTTGGGAGCGGGGCTGATGGTCGTGCACAAAACCAGGTCGAGTCACTGAGCCTAATTAATTATGACTCAGCAGGAGGCCTAGGATTCGCGTTTGCTGCCGGGGGTCATTCTGCAACCTCGCGCTGAAAACGAATACTGCCACGGTCTACGCCCGTTTCTCGCCGCTTGGATGTGTTGAGGTCAGTGAGCGCCATCGATCGACACCGGCGCGAGTTCGCAATCAGCGCGCGGCGCACCTGGCGTTGAATCCTGCCGACGCGATATTTGTCCGCGATAACGAATGGTTTGCGTCTATCAGGCGACCGCGGCGCCATTTCCAGCTCTTAGGTCTTGCTCCGTCGGTATAGGCGAAGGAAAGTACCACCCGCGTCGGATACGCCCCTCAACTCTGAACTCTCTTTCGGGCCAACGCCGAACTTTCGCCTCTGGCGATGAGATTGTGAGGTATCCTCGTTGACTTAATTGACGAATTAAATTCGGAAGTGAGTGTGAGTGAGTAGCACGTGTGCTGCGCGGAGCTTGGCACTGAGTTGATCGAGCTGCGGCAGTTCCCCTCAGTGCCGCATTCGGCGGCAATCATCCACATCGTCACAAGAGCTCTGGCCTGTCGGTCCGTAATCCGGCGCCAGCACGGATCGTAGAGTAGCTCGAGGGGCAACTTGATCCAGGAAGGCCTCTTGCGTTTGTAGCTTTGCAGCATCTTCCAATCCCTGAGATACCAGGTCATCGTTCGCCCTTGCGCGGCGACGCGAACATCGCTATCCATCCCATTGTTAATGCCTCGTGTAATTTCCCCGTCCGTTCGTGGCGGGGCATTTTTTGTCTACTCAAAAAGATCTTACGTGCCGGACTTCAACATTTGCTCGACAGCCTTGAAAACCTTGCGCGTTTCAGCGGCCCGAGCATTGGCCTCGGCAGGTGTCATCCGCGCGCTTACAACATCTGCCGCTACCGACGCCGATTTGAAAAAACAATCTGCGGTCAGTTTCATCATTGGCGTTCCGTTGTCGTCCAATTGAGCGAGCCCAACCGTTGGCGAATTCATTGCTATCGATCAAGTGCGCCGTCGACAAGAAGCGGCGACTGCTAAGCGCGCTCCGACCTTAGATTGAGCACCACGCGCTTCATGCCCGATCCGATATCCTCGATGTGGAAACCGAGCTCGGCGACCATTTGCAGCATCATGGTGTTGTCGGCGAGCACGTCGCCATAGACGCGGTGCAGATTTTTGGCCCTAGCGTATTGGATGACGCGCTGCATGAGCAGCCAGCCCAGCCCGTGGCCTTTGAGGCGCGAGCGCACCAGGATCGCATATTCCGCGGTCTGCTCGTCGAGCTCATCGCGTAGCCGCACGAGGCCGAGCATCTCTCCGCTCACTTCATCGAGCGCGACGAAGGCCATGTCGTGCACGTAGTCGAGATGCGCAAGCTTATCGGCCTCGGAGTCGGTGAGTTCGGCAATATGCGCGAAGAAGCGCAGCCGTAAATCCTCGGCATCGACATGGCGGACAAAGTCCCGATACGCCGCCACGTCATCCGGCCGCGCGCGACGGATCAGAACGCGCTCGCCGCCGCGCAGCGTCTCACGCATTTCGCTGGCGATTGGGGTACCCGGCATGACGGCGAATGATGCCGGTTCTGCGCGCCGACGCAAATGGAGTTCCAGCCTTCGTCATGCCATTCTTCGTCATACCCGCACTTGTTGGGGCATCGACGTCTTGCGGCGTGGAACGAAGTTGTGGATGGCCGGGACAAGCCCGGCCATGACGAGTGGCCCCATGGACGGCCGGAACATAGGCGAGCCAACGGGTCCGGCCCGAAGTGGCCGGCCTGATACAAGCTCCGCGGCGCCGTTCTTCGAATGGCTATGTCCGGCCATGACGGCCCGAGAGTTTTGTGCAGGCAAACGCGAAAACATCTCGTCCTCGACCCGTTGACGTATCGTCACTGTTTTAGTTACATATAGGTTCAAATCTCGCCTCATCGGACGCGGCCCGGATGCATGCCGGGTTGCGGGGCGAGGGCGGTGCCCGCGCGCGGATTTGCAACCCGCTCGCGGGCGGCTTTGGGCATGAACCCAGCACTATGACCGGGGCGCGAGGTGCATCGCTGGACTTCGGGACAGGCGGGGACGGGTAACGCCCCGATAGATGTGCGCCTCCCGTATCTATCGGGGGCGCGGCCGGGGCCCGATGGTCCCGGGAGAATACTCCATTGCGTCTGTCGGCGTTCTGCTTCCGATTCTTTCTCTTTCGTTTCTTTCTCTTTCGTTCTTTCCGTTCTTCCCTTTCGTCATTGCCGGACTTGATCCGGCAATCCATGCGGAAGCGAAACTTGCACAGCGCTTTCCACCGAGCGCTCGCGCCGCGAGAACGAGAGTCTATTTCCTACTCTCCCCGCGCGCGGGGAGAGGTCAGATTGCCAACGGGTCCGGCCCGAAGTGGCCGGCCCGATGACAAGCTCCGCAATCCGGGTGAGGGGGCGTGCCCGCGAGTCTGCGTTCCCCGCAAGCGGGGAGAAGGAGCACTTCATGTGGCCCCCCTGCTGTCGCGGGCCGAGTCGCAGCCGCGGATCTGCAAATTCACGCTGGCGAGGTCCGCGCGCTCGAACTCATCCAGCTCATCATGATGCGGCTTCCGGCGCAACGATGACTGCGCGCGATGTGATCCGCGTCGCGCACGCGGCTAGGCGACGCAACAAAACAAACAAACCTCGCTGGAGAAAAACATGAAGATGGGCAATGCTTCGTCAGCCGATTCTCTTACAATTGAGGCATCACACGCGACGGGTCACGGCGATCATCGCCTCGATCGCCTCATCGACCGGCTGCCGGACCGGCTTCGCACGACAGTGCGCTGGCTGCGGCGTCCCGGCGCGCGGCGGCGTATTCGGCTTTTTACCGGTGCTCGGCTTCTGGATGTTTCCGCTCGGGCTGGTCTTGCTTGCCGACGACGTGCCGCCGCTGACTGGGTG
>DATGCX010000161.1:0-43137 GCA_035311445.1 Xanthobacteraceae bacterium
TCGGCGCCCCGGTATCGGTCACTTCCTCGCCGCGCACCAGGCCATCGGTAATATCCATGGCCACCGTGCGCACCGTGGACTCGCCCAGATGCTGCGCGACTTCGAGCACCAGCCGATTGCCCCGATTGCTGGTCTCGAGCGCGTTCAGGATCGCCGGCAGATGGCCATCGAATTGAACGTCGACGACGGCGCCGATGACCTGAGTGATGCGTCCGACTTTGCTGGCCATAGGGGTCCTCGTTGATTGGAACGGGTCGCGTCACAGCGCCTCGGCACCGGAGATGATCTCGATCAGCTCCTTGGTGATCATCGCCTGGCGCGTGCGGTTGTAAATCAATGTCTGCTTGCGAATCATGTCGCCGGCATTGCGGGTGGCGTTGTCCATCGCGGTCATCTGGGCGCCGTAGAACGAGGCGGCGTTCTCCATCAGGGCGCGGAAAATCTGCACCGAGATGTTGCGCGGCAGCAGTTCGGCGAGGATGTCTTCCTCGTCCGGCTCGTACTCGTAGACCGCGCCGCCCGCCGCCTCGGCCGAAAACACCGCCGGAATGAGCTGTTGCGCGGTCGGGATCTGGGCCATCACCGATTTGAACCGTGAGAAGAACAAGGTACAGATGTCGAATCGGCCTGCCGCGAACAGCGCCACGATCTTGCGGCCGATGGCGTCGGCATTCTCGAACCGGATCTGGCGGACCGCGCGCAGGTCGATGGTCTCGATGATGCGGGCCTCGAACTGGCGCTTGAGTTGATCGAAGCCCTTGCGGCCGACGCACAAGAACCTGACGTCCTTGCCTTCGGCCAGCAGCAAACTGGCGCGCTCGCGGGCCAGCCGAACAATCGCCGAATTGAACGGGCCGCACAGCCCGCGTTCGCCGGTGCACACCAGCAGAAGGTGAACCCGCTCGGCGCCCGTGCCGGCGAGAAGCCGCGGCGCCCCCGGGTTGCCCCTGACCGATGCCGCAATATTGGCGAGCACCCGCTCCATCCGCTCTGCGTAGGGCCGCGACGCCTCCGCCGCCGCGGTGGCGCGGCGCAGCTTCGATGCCGCCACCATCTGCATCGCCTTGGTAATCTTCTGGGTGGCCTTGGTGGCGGTAATGCGCACCCGCATGTCCTTGAGGCTGGGCATCAGGCAAATGCCCTGGCGTAGGCATCGACCACGCCCTTGAGCTTGGCGGTCGTGGCATCGCTCAGGTCGCGCGCATCGCGGATGTCCTTGAGGACTTCCCCGTGCCGGGTCCGCAATGTGCCGAGCAGGCCCTCCTCGAAAGCCCGCACCCGCTCCACCGGGATCGGATCGAGATACCCGTTGACCCCCGCATAGATCACGCAGACCTGCTCCTCCATCTTGAGCGGCGAGAATTGCGGCTGCTTGAGCAACTCCGTCAGGCGCGCACCGCGGTTGAGCAAGCGCTGGGTGGTGGCATCGAGATCGGAACCAAACTGAGCAAAGGCCGCCATCTCGCGGTATTGCGCAAGCTCGCCCTTGATACGGCCCGCCACCTTCTTCATTGCCTTGGTCTGCGCCGCGGAGCCCACCCGCGACACCGACAGCCCGACATTCACGGCCGGCCGAATGCCCTGGTAGAACAGGTCCGTCTCAAGAAAGATCTGGCCGTCGGTGATCGAGATCACGTTGGTCGGGATATAGGCAGATACGTCATTGGCCTGGGTTTCGATCACCGGCAGCGCCGTCAGCGAGCCGGCGCCGTGATCGTCATTCATCTTGGCGGCGCGTTCGAGCAGGCGCGAATGAAGGTAGAACACGTCGCCCGGATAGGCCTCACGGCCGGGCGGGCGGCGCAGCAGCAGCGACATCTGGCGATAGGCAACCGCCTGTTTGGACAGGTCATCATAGATGATCACCGCATGCATGCCGTTATCGCGGAAATACTCGCCCATCGTGCAACCGGAAAACGGCGCCAGGAACTGCATCGGCGCCGGATCGGAAGCCGTCGCCGCCACGATGATGGAATAGTCGAGCGCACCCTGCTCCTCCAGCACCTTGACGAATTGCGCCACCGTCGAGCGCTTCTGCCCGACCGCCACATAGACGCAATAGAGCTTGACCTTCTCGTCGCCGCTGGCGTTGAGCGGTTTCTGGTTGAGGATGGTGTCGAGCGCAATGGCGGTCTTGCCGGTCTGGCGGTCCCCGATGATCAGTTCGCGCTGCCCGCGGCCGATCGGGATCAGCGCATCGATCGCCTTGAGCCCGGTCGCCATCGGCTCATGCACCGATTTGCGCGGAATGATGCCGGGCGCCTTGACGTCCACCCGCTGGCGCGCGCCCGGGATCGGCCCCTTGTCGTCGATCGGATTGCCGAGCGCATCGACCACCCGGCCAAGCAGGCCCTTGCCGACCGGCACGTCCACAATCGCGCCGGTCCGCTTGACGGTCTGGCCCTCGATGATCTCGCGATCCTCGCCGAAGATCACGATACCGACATTGTCGGTTTCCAGATTGAGCGCCATCCCGCGGATGCCATTCTCAAACTCGACCATCTCGCCGGCCTGCACATTGTCGAGCCCGTAGACGCGCGCGATGCCATCGCCCACCGACAAGACCTGGCCGACCTCCGAGACTTCCGCCTCCTGGCCGAAATTCTTGATCTGCTCCTTGAGGATCGCAGAGATTTCTGCCGCCCGGATATCCATCAACCGACCTCTTTCATCGCCTGCCTGAGTGCATTGAGCTTGGTGCGCAAAGAACTGTCGACCATGCGGCTGCCGAGCTTCACCACCAGCCCGCCAATGATCGAAGGGTCAACCTTGACGTCGATCCTCACATCCTTGCCGGTCACCGCATTAAGCGCGCTGCGGATCTCCTCACGATGCGCCTGCGAGAGCGGCTCGGCCACAGTGACATACCCCGTCACCTCGCCCTTGTGCCGGGCAACCAGCGCCCGATAGGCCTTGACGATGTCGCCAACCGCAAACAGCCGCCGGTTCGCCGTCACCACGCTGAGAAACTGCGCCGCCAGCCCCCCGATCCCCGCCTTCTCCAGTACCGCAGCAAGCGCCTTCGACTGCACCTCGGCGCCAAACACCGGGCTGCGCACAAGCCGCTTCAAATCCCCGCTCTCCGCCACAAGCGCCTCAAACCTCTGCAGATCACCTAAAACCGGATCAACGACATCCGCCTCCAGCGCCAGCTCAAACAATGCCGTCGCATAACGCCCCGCCAAACCGGAATCGATCGCGTATTCCCCTGCCACTGTCGTACTCGTCAAAGGCTTAGTCATTCCCCTGGCGGCGCTCTCTGGGGGGAGGCGCAAGCCCTTGAAATGGATGAGGACTTGGAGTTTTCAGGGATGCCGGATGAGCGTAGCCCTGTAAAACTGCGGGTTTGCTAACACAGCGGGAAGTGCGGTGCAATACGGCGGCTGTCAGACCGCGCCTCCCTGCAGGTGCCGCCTGATGACATCGAGAAATTCGTCGCCGTAGAGTTTGAGCTTCGCTTCTCCGACCCCGTGTATACTTGCCATCGTTTCCAGTGTTATCGGCTTACCGCGCGCCATGTCCAGCAGGCTGCGGTCGGGCAGAATGACATAGGCCGGGACATTCTGCGCCTTGGCGAGCGCCGAGCGGCGAGCGCGCAGCGCCTCAAACAAACCCCGATCGGCGCTGCTCTCGGCGAGCGCCGCCGTGGCAGCGGCTTTGCGCGCGGCCTTCTTGCCGGGCGACGTAGCGGACTGCCGGCGCAGTTCGATTTTCGCCTGACCCTTGAGAACGGCCCGGCCGGCCAGCGGAACCGTCCAGCGGCCATAACCCGTGATGTCGAGCGACAGGACGCCGGCGGCGTAGAGCTGGCGGAAGATCGAGCGCCATTCGTTGCGGCTATGCTCCCTGCCGACTCCGAACGTAGGTAACTGATCATGACGGAATTTTCTGATCGCCTCGGTGTCCTCGCCAAGGAGCAGACTGATCAGATGCTCGGTGCCGAACCGTTCGCCCGTGCGCAGGATCGCCGACATTGCCTTCTGGGCCGCAATGGTGCCGTCAATCATAGCCACGCTACCGGCGCAGATGTCGCAGTTGCCGCAGGTCGACGCAGCCGTTTCGCCAAAATAACCGAGCATGGCCTGGCGCCGGCAACGCGGGGATTCGCAAAGCGACACCAAGGCGTTGAGGCGCAGACGGTCGACCCGCTTCTGGTCATCGGAGGCTGCACTCTCCTCGATCTGGCGGCGGCGCAGCGCGATGTCGCCGGTGCTGTAGAGGGTCAACGTGTCGGCCGGTAAGCCGTCGCGACCGGCACGACCGATCTCCTGGTAATAGCTCTCGACGTTGTCGGGCATGTTGGCATGGCAGACAAACCGCACATCCGGCTTGTCGATGCCCATGCCGAACGCGATTGTCGCGGCCATCACAACACCGTCCTCCTGCAGGAAAACGTCCTGGTTGCGCCCGCGTTCCGATGCATTCATGCCGGCGTGGTAGTGCAACGCCTTGAGGCCTTCCTGGCGCAGGAACGCGGCGATGTCCTCGGCGTTGCGGCGCGACGCGCAATAGACAATGCCGCTGTCGCCGCGATGCGTCGAGACGAATTGCAAGAGCTGTCCACGGCCGCCTGTGCGCGCGCTCATGGCGAGGCGCAAATTGGGCCGGTCGAAGCCATGTACGAACACTCTGGGCGGCTGCCGGAACAGTCGCGACTCGATATCGGCGCGAGTCGCGGCGTCGGCGGTCGCCGTGAACGCGATCGTTTGCGGCGCGCCGAGTTCGTTATGAAGGGTCGACAGGGTCAGATATTCGGGTCGAAAATCATGGCCCCATTGAGAGATGCAATGGGCCTCATCGACCGCCAGCATGGCGACCTTTGCGCGCTTAAGAAGCGCCCTGGTCTCCGGCTTGGCGAGCCGCTCCGGCGCCACATACGCAAGGCGCAGTTCGCCGCGCGCGATCTGCTCCAGAATGGTGCGGTTCTCATCGAAATTGTTGGTGGAATTGAGGCTTGCAGCGGCGATGCCGTAGCCCCTGAGCTGTGCAACCTGGTTGCGCATCAGCGCGATCAGCGGCGAGACCACCACGGTGAGTCCATCGCGCATCAGCGCTGGCAGTTGATAGCAGAGCGACTTGCCGCTGCCGGTCGGCATAACAGCGAGCACGTCGTGGCCAGAGAGGATCGTATCGATGATCTCAGCCTGACCGGCTCGGAAAGATGCAAATCCGAACACAGTATGCAGCAGATTTTCGGCGGCGAGATCGGCCATCAGTGGCAGGTTCAGCGATACGCGTCAGAGGCGGCCGATCGGATCGGATCGGATCGGATCGGTGCGAGGCTCTCTTTTTTAGCGCAGCCTACCCAAGGTTCGAATCATTTTTAAGGAGACCGGCCCGCGAAGGCTGGATTCCCAGAGCACTAAGGTGGAATTTTTCGAATTTCCGCGGATGTGCGACCATTTTAAGGGCGGATGCGGGCCTTTTCGCCGCACGATGTCAACGTGGTGCGGAAGATTTCTGTTCGACGCGGAGCAGCGACTTTTTGCCCCGAACAGGTATTCGGCCGCAGGTACCACACGCCTTGGCCCTCGCCAGCGCGTTGCGCCGCCGAGTATTTCCGACGCTGCATCGTCGAACGCGCCGACGCCGGCAGTAGCGGTACGACCTGTGGTTGGGCACTATCCACGGCCCTATGAGTACTTTGCTTCGTATTCAATGCGCCTTGAGATTTGGTTTGCCGAAGCTGCCTTCTCACCGAAGCGGTGCATGCTCATTTGGAGGGGCAACACACCTCATCTGAATATGCTTTGCTTACAACGAAACGCGGGTTTGCTGATTGCCAGTCCCACAGCTGCTTGTCGAGGTCGAACTTGTCCTTCCCCTCAAACATCCCACACTTTAGTTTGAGTTTCCATTTGGGCCGTCTCTCCTAACACATCCTGCCCGCGGCCAACACACACCGACCGAATCATTGCAATTGTACAGAGCGACACCGTACGGCTGTCGTTGTGATTCTCGCATATCCACAAGCGAGGTTCTTGGGATGCGCCGATGTACGAAAGATTCACCCAGTACGACCGCCACTGGCCTGCCATGTTGCCTGCAAAATTGATGGACGGGCTACATTCGATTAAGTTCGCCGAATGCGTTCTCCGGCGTGGAATACTGAAAGGTGAAAGCGACGCTGGGTGCCTTTTTCCACAAGCACGCGTACCCCCACGCGAGGTTATCAAGGGGCGCGCTGCGTACGCCGATCTGGATGCCCTCACCATTCCAGCCGACGAGTCCCCGAAGCCCGCCCTTCTCATCGACAATGCGAATGAGCCCCGCCGTCACGATCTTGGCGCGCCTTCGCTCGACCCAGGCCAGTAGGACGACGGCCGCGGCGAGCATGAGTGAGGAGTCACCAGTCGATTTGATGGCGCTATAGATCGCGAGCAAGGTGGCCGCGACCGGTACAATCCAACCAAAAAAATCAGGCGTTTCCGAATTCATATCATTCCTCCTGCGCCGCAAGTGCGACGAGACACCCAGGCTCACTCCGCGTTTGCCCTGCTGAACGGGTTTCACGGCTGGTCTGAACCGCCGCCTCACAAAAAACTCATCGGATCGACATCCACCTCAAGTCCGACTCCCGTGCCGGCCTTCGGCGCGTGCGCCAGCCACTCCCGCAGATAACCTGAGAGGTCGAACGCGCGCGGTGCCTTGACCAGCAGCCGGAACCGATGACGGCCGCGCACCACGGCGATCGGGGCTTCGGCGGGGCCGAGCACCCGCACTGCGTCCTCAGCCGGCGCGGCACCGGCGATACGGCGCGCGAAGCCTTCGGCGGAATACCGGTCAGGCCCGGAGATGATGAGGCTCGCGAGCCGCCCGAACGGCGGATACTGGGCGCGCTCGCGCGCCGCGATCTCGGTCGCATAGAAGGCGTCGCGGTCGCCCGCGATGATCGCGCGCATTACCGGGTGATTGGGTTGATGGGTCTGAAGATATCCGCGGCCGCGCCCCGTCTCGCGGCCGGCGCGACCCGCAACTTGCTGCAGCAATTGGAAAGTGCGCTCGGCAGCCCGAGGATCGCCGTTGCTCAAGCCGAGGTCCGCATCCACGACCCCGACCAGGTTGAGCTTTGGAAAATGGTGACCTTTCGCCACCAGCTGGGTGCCGATGATGATATCCACATTTCCTTCGGCGACCTCCTTGAGTTCCTCGCGCAACCGTTCCGCTGTTGCCATCAGGTCGCTCGACAGCACCCTGATGCGAGCCTTCGGGAACAGCGCCGTCGCTTCCTCCTCAAGGCGCTCGACGCCCGGCCCGCAGGCCACGAAGCTGTCGCTTGCCCGACATTTCGGGCAGGACGTAGGACGTGGCGTGAAGAAGCCGCAGTGGTGACAGACAAGTTGCCGCCGAAAGCGGTGGTCCACCAACCAGGCATCGCAATTGGGACAGGAAAACCGGAAGCCGCAGGCACGGCACAGTGTCAGCGGCGCATAGCCACGGCGGTTGAGGAACAAGAGAGCCTGTTCGCGGCGCTCCAGCGTGATCTTTACCGCCTCGGCCAAACGCGGTGCCACGAAGCGTCCACGCGGCGGACCCTCGCGAGCGAGATCGATCGCCTCAATGCCGGGCAGATGCGCCCCGCCAAACCGCGCCGGCAGATGCAGCCGCCGATACCGCCCGCGCCGCGCATTCACCTCAGTCTCGATCGAGGGCGTTGCCGAGGCCAGCACCACCGGAATGTTGGCGATATGCCCTCGTACCACCGCCATGTCGCGGGCGTGATAGTGGACGCCATCCTCCTGCTTGTAGGCGGCGTCGTGCTCTTCATCGACGATGACAAGGCCAAGATCGGCGTAGGGCAGGAACAACGCCGAGCGCGCACCGGCGACCACGTTGACTTCGCCGCTCGTGACCGCGTGCCAGGTGCGGGAGCGACGACGCGGGCTCAGTTCCGAATGCCATTCCGCTGGCCAGACCCCGAATCGCGCCGCAAAGCGATCGAGAAATTGCCCTGTGAGCGCGATCTCAGGCATCAGGATCAGGCTTTGCCGACCGCGCGCAACTGCTTCGGCGATCGCCTCGAAATAAACTTCGGTTTTGCCGGAACCGGTAACGCCGTCGAGCAGCGTCACGGAAAATCCGTTATGCAGCCGATCGCGCAGTGCCGCGCCCGCCACGGCCTGGTCGGGGGTGAAATCCGGCACCGCGTAGGCAGGATCGGGAGGGTTCGCGACCGGCGTGGCGGGCAGTTCCAAAACCTCAAGCGTTCCTTCGTCTATCAAACCGTCGATGACGCCGACTGATACGCCAGCTTCGTGGGCGGCTTCGGTCTTGCCGTGGGCGAGACCGTCAGCGAGCAGGCGCAACACCCGATCGCGGGCTATGGTCATGCGTTGGGGGGGCGGGCCGGCGAGCCTGATGCCGACGCGCCGGCGCTCGGATCCGAGATACTCGCCCATCCGCAACGCCATGCGCGCTACCATGCCGCGCGGGCTCAACGTATAGCTCGATACCCAGTCGACGAACTTGCGCAACTCCGGGCGCAACGGCGGAATGTCGAGCTTCGCCGCCACCTCCTTGAGGCGGTTATCGAGCCGCGGATTGGGCATCAGATTGTCGGCCCACACCACACCCGTACATTCACGTGTGCCCAATGGCACTCGAACAAGGTCGCCGGGAGCAAGCGCCACGCCATCCGGCACGCGATATGAATAGGCATGGTCGAGTGCGACCGGGATCAGCACGTCGACTATGCGCTTCGTCATGGCTGCGGGCCGATTCGGCGTGTTAATGAAGCCGACACGAAAGGGGTGCGATAACGCACGAGGTGTCAAGACTCAAAGGATTTCGGTCCTGTCGTGAACACAGATAGGAAACCCGCCGACGAACTGCCTTTCACGGCGCCTGAGGTGGCGGCCGAAATCAGCCATTGGCTCGCATATCTGGGGGCTGAGCGACGGATGTCAGCCAAGACCGTCGATGCGTACCATCGCGATGTTCGCCAATTCCTCGACTTTCTGGCGATGCATTTCGGCCACCGGGTGACGCTTTCCGGTTTGCGCAACCTCGCAACGCAGGACGTACGTGCTTTCATGGCGTATCGCCGCAGTCAGGGCGCTTCCGGGCGATCCCTGATGAGATCGCTGGCGGGCACGCGCTCCTTCGGGCGTTTCCTCGAACGGCAGGGAAACGGCAAGGTTGGTGCATTGGCTGCCGTCCGGCCCCCCAAGATCGCACGGACCTTGCCGAAGGCGCTGGCGGTTGCGCCGGCGAAGCGTCTTTCGGATGTAAGCCTGCGCGCTGGCGAAGAGCAAGCACCCTGGGTACTGGCGCGGGACGCTGCAGTGTTGGCATTGCTGTACGGATCGGGCCTGCGCATCTCGGAAGCTCTCAGCCTCAAGGTCAAGGACATTCCGGCCCCGGGCCGCGGCGACACCATCGTCGTCACCGGAAAGGGTAACAAGAACCGCATGGTTCCGGTTCTTGTCCCAGTGCTGCAACTCGTCGCCGACTATTTCGCGATCTGCCCCTACGAACGCGCGCCAGAGCAGCCAGCCTTCGTGGGCGCAAACGGTGGCCCGCTGTCGCCTCGCATCATTCAACTCGTGATGGAGCGCCTGCGGGAGGCGCTCAATCTTCCGGAAACCGCAACACCCCACGCGCTGCGGCATTCCTTTGCAACACACCTGCTCGCCCGCGGCGGCGATTTGCGAGCCATCCAGGAACTGCTCGGCCACGCTTCATTGTCGACCACGCAGGTCTATACTGCGGTCGATACGGAGCGACTCATGCAGGTTTACCGCAGTTCCCATCCACGTGCGTCCACCTGACTGGGGACGAATCGGATTCACTTGTGGTGTTGTCTTGTGGCGGTCGCAATATGTACCACATTGGAGACCCTACCTTGCCGCATAGAAGGGGGTGAGTCATGCCTGAAGCGCACGAACAACTAGAACATGCCGAGCATGCGGAGCATGCTGCAGGCGCGAACCGGAAGATTGCGCTCATGATTGCGGTTATGGCGCTTTTCCTTGCGCTGTCCGAGATGTTCGGCAAAAGCGCCAATACGGAAGCCATCACCCGCAATATCTACTCAAACGACATGTGGAACTTTTTTCAGGCCAAGACGATCCGCAGAACCGTAGTTCAGACAGCGGCAGATGAGTTGAAGGTCGAAACGTTGCGCGTCAACGATAACGCCGCCAAGGCTGCTATGAACAAACAAATCGAGGAATGGCAGAAGACCGCCGCACGCTATCGCTCAGAGCCCGAGACCCAGGAAGGGTCTGAGGAACTTATGAAGCGCGCCCAGGCGGCCGAGCACGAGCGCGACACCGCACTCGCTCGCTACCACAACTACGAGGTGGCGTCGGCCGCCTTTCAGATCGGGATCGTGCTTTGCTCGGCCGCGGTTATTACGGGCACCCTTCTGCTGGCGTGGCTGGCCGGTGGGGTCGCGATTGTGGGTATCGCGTTTATGGCGCTTGGACAAGTCGCCCCCCACGCGGTTCACCTGGGTTAGCTGAGCGGATCCGGCGTGAGCCATTCACGACGCCGCCGAAGGGCGCATGCGGCGGCGGATGCGCATCAGACGTTCGAGAAATCGGCCGGAGTGGTGGAGCTGCAGGATCCGCCGCCATCTCCGCAGGCGCCGAATGATCGGCTTGACGGTCTGATCAGACCGCTCGCGGAGCAGCCTGGTTATCGGCGCGATTTTCTCATGCGCCCAGTCGCGCGCCCACAGGAGGAATTCATAGACGCGCCGAAACCAGGCCATCTCCAGGAGCTTGTCTTTTGTGACCTCGAATACGAATGCGGTGACACCGAGACCGACGAGCTTGGCCAGCACCAGCACCACAATGGCAGCAATCCATTGCCGATGCCCCAGGAACCAGAATTCCAGGAACTTGAGGGGTAGCAGAGCGATAAATGGAACGACGAATACCGCGAGCGTCGCCTGAGGCGACAGGCGATCGACCCGCCTGATGAGCGCCGGCTTGATCCATCCCCACGGGATGGCGGCGACGACGCAGGCGACGATCGGCGCGAGTCGATCCCAAAGCCATGCTTCCAACAAAAACAGCAGGGCGAGCACGACCCAGAATGAACGTGCAAGGCGCTTCATGTCGTAAACTCGTCGATATCGCCAACTCCGGCGTCCTTGGTCGCGACAGCTTAACATCGGGTTCGGAAATCCAGCCGCGGCAAAAATCCGCATGCAGCTACATATGAATGGCGCGCTTGTCGACGGCCAGCGCGGCTTCCTTGACAGCCTCGGGTAGGGTCGGGTGGGCGTGGCAGGTGCGGGCGATGTCTTCCGCGGCGGCGCCGAATTCCATTGCGATTGCGGCTTCCGCAATCATGTTGCCGGCGTCCGATCCCACGATATGCACGCCCAGCACCCGGTCAGTCCTGGCGTCGGCGAGAATTTTCACAAACCCGTCGGTCTGCTGATTGGCCTTGGCGCGGCCGTTGGCCGTGAACGGAAATTTTCCCACGTTGTACGTCACATCGGCGGCTCTGAGTTCCTCTTCGGTCTTGCCTACAGAAGCTACCTCCGGCGACGTGTAGATGACGTTCGGAATGACATCATAATTCACGTGGCCCGCCTTGCCGGCGATGATTTCCGCAACCGCAATGCCTTCGTCTTCGGCCTTGTGGGCCAGCATCGGCCCGGCGATCACGTCGCCGATCGCATAGATGCCCGGCACCGACGTGGCGAAACGCCCGTCGACCGGAATTCGGCCGCGATTGTCGAGCTTGAGGCCGATCGCTTCGAGGCCGAGGCCCTCAGTATACGGCACCCGGCCGATGGCGACGAGCGCCACGTCGGCATCGAGGTCAAACGCTGTGCCGCCGGCCACCGGTTCGATGGTTACCTTCAGCATGAGATCATTTGAATCGATCGCCGCCACCTTGGAGGCGAGCTTGAACCCGATCCCCTGCTTTTCCAGGATGCGATGGAACTGTCGGGCAACCTCGGTGTCGATGCCGGGCAAGATGCGGTCGAGAAACTCCACCACAGTCACTTGGGCGCCGAGACGCCGCCATACCGAGCCGAGTTCAAGCCCGATCACCCCAGCGCCGACGACCAGCAGATGCCGCGGCACTTTTTCAAGCGACAGCGCGCCGGTCGAGGACACGATCCTTTTCTCGTCGATGGTAATTCCCCGGAGCTGCGCCACATCGGAGCCGGTAGCTATGACGATCGCCTTGGCCTCCAATACGGTGCTCGGCCCACGGGCTGCCGTCACTTCGACCTTACCGGGCGCCGCGATCCGGCCGACCCCATTATGGGCCTCGATCTTGTTCTTGCGGAACAGGAACGCCACGCCTTTGACGTTGCCTTCGACACCCTCATCCTTGAACCTGAGCATGGCCGGAAGGTCGAGAGCAGGTGTTCCGACTTTGATGCCCATTTTGGCAAAGGCATGTCCGGCCTCGTCGAACAACTCGGAGGTGTGAAGCATCGCCTTGGACGGAATGCACCCGATATTGAGACAGGTGCCGCCGAAGGTTTTCTCCTTCTCGACCACCGCGACCTTCATACCGAGCTGCGCCGCGCGAATCGCACAGACGTAACCACCGGGGCCAGTGCCGATGACGATGAGATCGTAGGAGGGCATATCAATTGACCATCACAAATCCAGCACCAGCCTCGCAGGGTCCTCCAGGCACTCCTTCACTCGCACCAGGAATGTTACGGCCTCACGGCCGTCTACAATACGGTGGTCGTAGGAGAGGGCCAGATACATCATCGGTCGCACTTCCACCTTGCCTGCCATCACCACGGGCCGGTCCTGGACCTTGTGCATGCCGAGAATGCCGGACTGTGGCGCATTGAGGATCGGGGTCGACATCAGCGAGCCGTAGATGCCGCCATTGGTAATCGTGAAGGTACCGCCCTGCATTTCCTCGATCTTGAGCTGGCCATCACGGGCGCGCCGCCCGTAGTCGGCGATCTCCCTCTCGACCTCGCCCAGCGACTTGGCGTCGCAATCACGCACCACCGGTACCACCAGGCCTCGTTCTGTCCCGACCGCGATGCCGATGTGGTAATAGTTCTTGTAGATGATGTCGGCGCCGTCGATCTCGGCGTTGACAGCGGGGATTTCCTTCAGCGCCTGCACGCAGGCGCGCACGAATAAGCCCATAAAGCCGAGCTTCACGCCGTGCTTCTTGTCGAACAATTCCCGGTAATGATTGCGCAGCGCCATCACGGCGCTCATGTCGACCTCATTGAAAGTCGTCAGCATCGCCGCGGTGTTTTGAGCGTCCTTCAGGCGCCGCGCGATCGTCTGCCGCAGCTTGGTCATGCGTACGCGCTCTTCACGCGTCGCATCATCGGCCGGCGCCGGTGCGCGTACTTGAACGGCAGCGGCCGGTTGGGTTGTGGCTGTCGGCGCGGCTGCCGCGTGCTCGATCGCAGCGAGCATGTCGCCCTTGATGACGCGGCCGTCGCGGCCGGTCCCCGGGACTGTGGCGGGCGCGACGCCTGATTCCGTTGCGAGCCGGCGCACCGAAGGGGCAAGCGATGCCTCGGCGACAGCCGTTTTCGGGGGCTGTGATACCGGAGCGGCGACGGCTTTTGCGGGCGATATGGCTTTGGTGGGCTGTTCGGCTTTGGCTGGGATCGCGCGGGCGCCCTGACTGATTTGTCCCAGCAGTGCGCCGACCGCAACCGTCTCGCCATCTTTGGCGGCGATCTCCGACAAAACACCGGCCGCTGGCGCCGGCACCTCGATCGTCACTTTGTCTGTCTCAAGCTCGACCAGCGGTTCATCGACCGCCACCGCGTCGCCCGGTTGCTTGAACCACTTTCCGATCGTGGCTTCCATTACCGATTCGCCAAGCGTGGGTACCCGAATGTCGGTCATGAGGCAGTTTCCCGGTCAGAGTGGCGCACGCGTCGGTTCACGACGTCGCGCAAGGGCACGCTCGGCCCTATTCCAGTGCATCGTCGAGGAGCGCCTTCAGCTGCGCAAGGTGCTTGGACAGGAGGCCGGTCGCGGTCGCAGCGGAGGCGGGCCGGCCGACGTAGCGCGGCCGGCGAGATGCGCCGCCGACTTGATTGAGTACCCATTCGACATAAGACTCGACGAAATGCCAGCAGCCCATGTTGCGGGGTTCTTCCTGACACCACACGACTTCAGCCTGCTTGAATCGACCGAGTTCCTGCACCAGAGTCTTCATTGGAAATGGATACAGCTGCTCGACCCGTAGCAAATAGATGTCGTTGATGCCCTGTCTCTCGCGCGCCTCGTAGAGATCGAAATAGACCTTGCCGGCGCACAGCACGACGCGTCGGATTTTGTCGTCGGGCACGAGAACGGTTTTTTCGCCTTTGCGGAACTGGGCGTCGTCCCACAGCAGGCGATGAAACGTACTGCCCGACCCCAATTCGTCGAGGCGCGAGACCGCACGCCGGTGGCGGAGCAGGCTCTTCGGCGTCATGAGGATCAGCGGTTTTCGGAACTCGCGTTTGAGCTGGCGGCGCAGGATGTGGAAATAGTTTGCCGGTGTCGTGCAATTGGCGACCTGCATGTTGTCTTCAGCACACATCTCCAGAAAACGTTCAAGCCGCGCGGACGAGTGTTCCGGACCTTGACCCTCGTACCCGTGCGGCAGCAAGCAGACGAGCCCTGACATGCGCAGCCACTTGCGTTCTCCGGACGAGATGAACTGGTCGAATATGACCTGAGCGCCGTTGGCGAAATCGCCGAACTGCGCCTCCCACAGTGTGAGCGCATTCGGCTCGGCGAGCGAATAGCCGTATTCAAACCCCAGCACTGCCTCCTCTGACAGCATCGAGTTAATAACCTCGTAACGCGCCTGTCCGGGAGCCACATAATTGAATGGCGTGTGACGGTTCTCATTTTCCTGATCAATCAGCACCGAATGACGCTGTGAGAACGTGCCGCGCTCAGAGTCCTGGCCCGACAGCCGAACCGGATGGCCTTCCGTAAGGAGCGAGCAGAACGCAAGTGCCTCCGCGGTCGCCCAATCGATTCCATTGCCGGATTCGATCGCCTTGCGGCGGGCATCGAGAAACCGTTGGATGGTGCGGTGCACATGAAAGCCCTGTGGCACTGCGGTAATCTTGGCGCCGATGGTTTTGAGCAATTTGAGGTCAACGCCAGTATTGCCCCGTCGCGGGTCGTCCGACGCATCCGCGACCTTGAACCCGGCCCAGCGGCCGTCGAGCCAGTCGGCCTTGTTGGCCTTGTAGCTCTGGCTTGCCTCGAGTTCGATATCGAGCCGCGCACGCCACTCGCGTTTCATCTTCTCGACTTCGCCTTCGGTGACAACGCCTTCGGCGATCAGTTTCTTGGCATAGATTTCAAGCGTCGTCGGGTGGGCTTGAATTTTTTTGTACATCAGTGGCTGGGTGAACATCGGCTCGTCACCCTCGTTGTGGCCATGACGCCGGTAGCAGAACATGTCGATAACGACAGGTTTCTGGAATTTCTGCCGGAATTCGGTGGCGATCTTCGCGGCGAATACGACAGCCTCGGGATCATCGCCGTTGGCGTGGAAGATCGGAGCTTCGATCATCTTGGCCACGTCTGACGGATATGGCGACGACCGGCTGTAACGCGGATAGGTTGTGAAGCCGATCTGATTGTTGACGATGAAATGTACCGAGCCGCCGGTGCGGTGCCCTCGCAAACCCGACAGCCCAAAGCACTCCGCGATAACCCCTTGGCCCGCAAACGAGGCATCTCCTGATATCAGCAACGGCATGGCGCAGGTCCGATCCTCCGGTGTGGCGCCGAGTTGGTCCTGCTTCGCGCGCGTCTTGCCAAGCACCACCGGATTGACGATCTCCAGGTGTGACGGGTTTGCGGTCAGCGACAGATGGACCTTGTTGTGATCGAACTCACGGTCTGACGAGGCACCGAGGTGATATTTGACATCCCCTGAACCGTCGACTGCATCGGGCGACGAGGAGCCGCCCTTGAATTCATGGAAAATGGCGCGGTGCGGCTTGGCCATTACCTGGGCAAGGACGTTGAGCCGGCCGCGATGGGCCATGCCCAGCGCGATGTCTTTCACGCCGAGTGCACCGCCGCGCTTGATGATCTGCTCGAGCGCTGGAATCATGGCTTCGCCACCGTCGAGCCCGAACCTTTTCGTACCCGTGAACTTGAGGTCGCAGAACTTCTCGAACCCTTCGGCTTCAACCAACTTGTTGAGGATCGCCCGCTTGCCCTCGCGCGTGAAGGTGATCTCCTTGTCGGGCCCTTCGATGCGCTCCTGGATCCAGCCTTTCTGCTGGGGATTGGAGATGTGCATGAACTCGACGCCGAGCGTCTGGCAATAGGTGCGCCGAAGGATGGCCAGGATCTGCCGCAGCGTACCGAATTCGAGTCCCAGGACGCGATCAAGGAATATCTCGCGGTCGAAATCTCCGTCGCCAAAGCCATAGGTGCGCGGATCAAGCTCCTGTGCGTCTTTCACCGGTTCCAGGCCCAGCGGATCCAGATTTGCGTGCAGATGACCGCGTGTCCGATACGCCCGAATCAGCATAAGCGCCTTGACGGAATCGCGTGTCGCCTGCTGGACCGCTCCGGGCGAGACTTCCACGCCGCCAACCTGAGCCGCAGCCCACATCTTGTCGCCAACGCTCTTCGCGACCTCCTCCCAATCGCCATCGAAAGCCGAGATGAAATCCCCATGCGGAATGGGTGGCCAGTCTGACCGGTACCAGGATGGACCGCGGGCGTTTTGAACGACATCTCGTTCCGCGTCCCTCAGCCCCGCGAAGAACAGCTGCCATTGCGAATCGACGGCCTGCGGGTCTGCTTCGTAGCGCGCATAGAGCTTGTCGATATAGTCAGCATTGCCGCCGTACAGGAACGATGTGAGGGCGAAAGTCGAGTTCGCGTCCTGGCGTGACATGAAGAGCGATCCTGAGATGCAAATCTGGGGGCCTTTGGTCCCCTCAACCCGGCCGGCCGCACGAATCGTGCCAATCCGACCCCACCGCATTCGTGAACACTACACTACACTGGTATCACCTTATTTAAGTAGTCTTCGCGGTTGCACAATTGGCCTCAAATGATACCGGAAGTCGAAACAATGAACCTTACTTCACTTATTAGGTGCGCGCTACCGAAAGTAGTTGTGATAAGTAAATTCAACTATCTGCTATTGCGACCGCTTCTGATAGGCTCGATGGGGTCAGCGCCTCAAGGCTTCGACCAGGGTCTTGCCAAGTCGCGCCGGCGAAGGCGACACAATAATACCGGCAGCCTCCATTGCAGCAATTTTGGACTCGGCATCGCCCTTTCCGCCGGAAATAATGGCGCCTGCATGGCCCATGCGGCGTCCAGTCGGCGCTGTACGGCCAGCAATAAAGCTAACCACGGGCTTCTTGCGGCCGCGCTTGGCCTCGTCCCACAGGAACTGCGCCGCATCTTCCTCCGACGATCCGCCAATTTCGCCGATCATGACGATCGATTTAGTCGCTTCGTCGGCAAGAAACATTTCCAGTATGGCGACGAAATCAGTGCCCTTGATCGGGTCACCGCCGATGCCTACCGCGGTGGTCTGACCGAGGCCCTCTTGGGTGGTCTGGAACACCGCCTCATAGGTGAGTGTGCCCGACCGCGATACGATACCCACCACGCCTGCCTTGAAAATGCTGCCCGGCATAATACCAATCTTGCATTGGCCGGCCGTCATCACTCCCGGACAATTCGGCCCGATCAGCGTCGATTTCGATCCGCTCAGAGCTCGCTTGACCCTTACCATGTCGATCACCGGGATGCCTTCGGTGATGCAAACGATGATCGGAATTTCCGCCTGGATGGCTTCCGCAATAGCGTCGGCAGCACTGGCAGGCGGCACATAAATGACGCTCGCATCACAGCCGGTGCTTTCGCGCGCCTCCGCGACCGTGTTGAACACGGGAAGTCCTAGGTGAGTAGTTCCGCCCTTGCCCGGTGACGTTCCGCCGACCATTCGGGTGCCATAGGCGATCGCGGTCTCCGAATGGAACGTGCCGTTCTTGCCCGTGAAGCCCTGGCAGATGACTTTGGTGTTCTTGTCGATCAGAATGGCCATCACGCTGTCCCCTTCACCGCTTTGACGATCTTTTGGGCAGCGTCGTCGAGATCGTTCGCCGACGTAACATTGAGGTTGGATGTGGCGATGATCTCCTTTCCCTTTTCCACGTTCGTGCCTTCGAGCCGCACCACCAACGGGACCCGCAGGCCGACTTCCTTGACGGCGGCCACGACGCCCTCGGCAATGATGTCGCACCGCATGATTCCGCCGAAGATATTAACCAGGATGCCCTTCACATTGGGATCAGAGGTGATGATTTTGAACGCTGCGGCGACCCTTTCCTTAGTTGCGCTGCCTCCGACATCGAGGAAATTGGCAGGCGATTCGCCATACAGCTTGATGATGTCCATCGTCGCCATGGCGAGCCCTGCACCATTGACCATGCAGCCGATGGTCCCATCGAGCGCGACATAATTGAGGTCGTACTTCGAGGCTTCGATTTCTTTTTCATCCTCCTCGGTGACGTCGCGCAGGGCCACGATATCGGCGTGGCGGAATAGTGCGTTGTCGTCAAAGCTAATCTTCGCATCGAGGCAGACAATCTGGCCCGACCTGGTGACCACCAGCGGATTGATTTCCAACAGGCTCATGTCCTTGGCAATGAAGGCCGTATAGAGCTTAGCGAGCAGGCCTTCGGCTTGTTTGGCAAGGTCGCCCGTCAAGTGCAGCGCCTGCGCCACTCGACGCCCGTGATGAGGCATGACGCCTGTTGCCGGATCAACTGAGAATGTCAGGATCTTTTCCGGCGTCTTGCGGGCAACCTCTTCAATGTCTATGCCGCCTTCCGTGGACACCACGAAGGCGACGCGCGAGGTGACGCGGTCAACCAGCGCGGACAGATAGAGTTCCTTGTCGATCCCGGAGCCGTCTTCGATGTAGAGCCGGTTAACGACCTTGCCCTTGGGCCCAGTCTGATGGGTAATCAACCTCGAACCCAGGATGCGTGTCGCCTCGCGGGTCACATCCTCGATAGTCTTTACCACCTTGACGCCGCCCGCCTTACCGCGTCCGCCCGCGTGAATCTGAGCCTTGACGACCCAGACGGGGCCACCAAGCTGATGCGCGGCCTTCTCGGCCTCTTCGACCGAGAAGGCCGGAACGCCACGTGGCACCGGTATCCCGAATTCGCGCAACACCACTTTTGCTTGGTATTCGTGAATATTCATGACGCCCGCCCGGAGCTGATGTGCGCACGACCACCCAATGCATGCCGTTACGCGAGAACCGACCGGCCAAAGCCTGATCGAAGAAAATCGCGCTAGGCAAGGCTCGGCGCGATCTTCCGACAAGCCTCGACCAGACCGCGCACCGAATTGACTGATTTCTCCAACATCGCCCGTTCGGCGCCATTGAGCTCGATCTCCACGATCCGCTCGACGCCCTTGGCCCCGATCACCACCGGAACGCCCACGTAGAGGTCCTTTACGCCAAATTCGCCATTGAGGTACGCGGCACAGGGCACCACTCGCTTCTTATCGCGCAGATAGCTTTCCGCCATGGCAATCGCCGACGACGCCGGAGCATAGAAGGCCGAGCCGGTTTTCAAAAAGTTAACGATTTCAGCCCCGCCATTGCGGGTTCGATCGACGATCTCGTCGATCCGCGCCTGGGTCGACCATCCCATACCGACGAGATCCGGCAGCGGAATGCCAGCTACCGTAGAATAGCGCACCAGCGGCACCATGGTGTCGCCATGGCCGCCGAGCACAAAAGCCGTAACGTCTTCGACCGAAACATTGAATTCCTCAGCAAGGAAATAGCGGAACCGAGCCGAGTCGAGCACGCCGGCCATGCCGACCACCATGTGCTTGGGTAGACCGCAGCACTTCTGCAGCGCCCACACCATGGCATCCAGCGGATTGGTGATGCAGATAACAAAAGCGCTTGGGCAGTACTTCCTGATGCCGGCGCCGACCTGCTCCATCACCTTCAGATTGATGCCCAGGAGATCGTCGCGGCTCATGCCCGGTTTACGTGGTACCCCGGCCGTAACAACGCACAAATCTGCGCCATTCATGGCCTCATAAGAATTGGCGCCAAGATAGCGCGTATCATTGCCTTCAATCGGCGTTGATTGGGCAATGTCGAGGGCCTTTCCCTGGGGGATCCCCTCGACGACATCGAACAGAACGACGTCGCCAAGTTCTTTGAACCCGATGAGGTGAGCGAGCGTCCCGCCGATCTGACCGGCACCAATTAAGGCAATCTTTTTGCGCGCCATTTGAAAAATATCCTCGATCTGTCGCCGCAAGTCCGGCCGGCACGTCACGCGTTCACCTTGCGGGTGTTAACCTTTTCGGCCCAAGCGTTCAAGTCGCCCAAAAAAGATGGTGCCGTCAATGCGATCAGGTTTCGACGATTCCTTCAGAGGAACCAGTCACCGCGGGCCGGCGCCCGTGCGGAAGCGCGAGATACTCGGTCGATCCCATCTCGATGAGTCGCGAGGCCGTGCGTTTGAACTCGCTGGCTTCGTAGCCCTCGGTTCCCTGGTAAAGCGCGGCCGGCTTTGCTGCCGCGGAGGCAAGCAGCTTGACGCCGGCGTCATAGAGCGTATCGATCAGCACGATGAACCGCTTGGCTTCATTGCGGTTGGCATATGTCATTGTCGGCACGCGATCGATCACGACAGCATGAAACTCGTGCGCAATGCACAGGTAGTCAATGGCACCGAGAGGCTGCTCGCAGAGGTCACGAAAGCTGAAACGCGCCACTCCCATGGCGGCGGACGGCACGCGCAGCCGGTGGCCCTTTACGGTCAGCTCGATCGGGCGGGCAAGCTGACCGCCCGTAAGGCGTCGCCACGCCGCGTCGAGCGCTTTTGTCGCGATGTCGTCCGCCGGGACATACCATGCCGGTACGTCGATAAGCTTTTCGAGACGGAAATCGGTACGCGCCTGCAGCTTGACGACTTCGAGCCGATCGTTGAGCAGGTCGATGAATGGCAGGAATAGCGCGCGGTTAAGACCTTCGTGGTATAGCTCGGAAGGCTCTACGTTGGAAGTCGCCACCATCACGACGCCACGCTCGAACAGACGGGTGAACAGACGTCGGAGAATCATCGCATCGGCGATGTCGGTGACGTGAAATTCGTCGAAACACAGCACCCATGCCTCTGCGGCGAGGTCGTCGGCTGTGAGATTAATCGGGTCGCCTTCGGATATTTCACCGAACTTCAGCTTGTTACGGTAGCCGCGCAGGCGATCATGAACATCGAGCATGAAGGCGTGAAAATGCGTCCGCCTTTTGCGCTCGATTGGGCAGGTGGCGAAGAACAGGTCCATCAACATGGTCTTGCCGCGGCCGACGTCGCCCCAGATGTAAAGCCCTTTAGATTCCGTGTCGGCTTTCGCGCGCTTGCCGAACAACCAGCCCAACGAAGATGATTTGCGGGCCAGCCGATGAACGGCCAATCTGTCGTTGAGGCGCGCCAATTTGGCGACGACTGCCGCTTGTCGAGGATCCCGTTCTATCTCCCCGGCCGCAACGAGCGCCGCGTATCGGGCGGAAGTAGTGTTGGCCATTTGCACTTCGTCTTGGTCTTGGCAGGAGACTTCCCAGAAGAGAACGTGGACCGCCGGTTACAGGGATGGGCGCAAGACAGCAACCGCTTTTTTGCAAAGACAGCACCTGATTGCGACACAGTTTGCTGCAATGCAATAAGTCTCATTCTGAGCGTCCGTTTTTCGGATCGGAGGAGGAAACGTTGGGGAGCTCTCGCGACGAAAAGTTCGCAGGTTCGATCAGGAACTACCTGACATCGACGGCGTGATCCGCAAGCTGTGGAAGACCGATGCCGGCGAGTATAGCGGTGGTGTTCACGCAGCAAGCGGATATTCCGCCTCGACGACATAAGGTCCGCCGCCCACGGAAGCGCGTGACGAATACAGCACAAAACGCGAGACCGGAAATGACGACGAGCGGAACGGCTGTCTGCTCGAGAGAAAATCTGCCACCTGGCGGCTGGACGTATCCCGCAGGCGGGCAAGCGTCACATGAGGCTTGTATTTACGTTCGGGCTGCAACCCCACCCGTTGCATAATCCGCTCATGGTCGGCTTGAAGCTCCACGAGCTGCACTATTGGCGGCACAGCCGCCACCACCGCGCGTGGCTTGTGGCCGCCAAACGAGTCGAGGCCATCGATCCGGAGATCGAATGCCGGCCGCTCGACCTTTCCCAGCAATTCGGCGATTTCGTCTGCCAACTTGTCGTCGATGTCGCCGATGAAGCGGAGCGTCAGATGGTAGTTTTCCGGCTCGACCCAGCGAGCGCCCGGCAAGCCGCCGCGCAAGAGCGCCAGCGACTGTGAGATTTCGAATGGAATTTCGAGAGCGGTAAATAGGCGGGGCATGGCGGAAATCGTCAGCGGAACACCCTTCATTTGAGGATTTCGCAGCGCAATGCAACTGCTGCGCCTTTCAATGCGTCTTACGGAACGTGAGACGCTTTGGCGCGGGCAACCAATTGCTCGACTCGGGGCAATATCCGGTCGACGATCACCGCCACCCCGGCAGCAGTCGGGTGAAGGCCGTCGCGTTGATTGAGCTTGGGATCGGCGGCGACGCCGGCGAGAAAGAATGGATAAAGGATGGCATCGGTTTGGGTAGCGAGATCCGGATAGATTGAGTTGAAAGCTCGACCGTATTCGGCGCCCAGATTGGGGGGGGCCATCATTCCGCACAGCAGGACCGGAATCTTTCGCTCCTTGAGACGACGGAGCATCGCGTCCAGCGCTTTGCGGGTTATGTCGGGATCGAAGCCGCGCAACGCATCGTTAGCCCCGAGCTCCAGGATCACGGCATCGGTGCCCTCGGGAATCGACCAATCGAGTCGCGATAATCCCCCGGCGGCGGTATCACCAGACACGCCGGCATTAATGACGTTGATCGCCAGCCCCTTGGCCTCGAGCGCTCGCTGCAATTGCGCCGGAAATGCCTCATTGGCCGGAAGACCCAGTCCAGCCGTGAGCGAATCGCCGAACGCCACAATGTTGATTGGATGCTCGGCAGCCCGCGAATATGTCGCGAGCAGCGTCATTACGACGGCCACCCCGCAAAGCATTGTGACAGCAGCCGGCCGCCCGTCTATCTTCATTCGTCGAGAGAACATCCCATATGACCGCGGCGGCCGTCTCGAACGAGGCCGCGTTAAGGGCGGAAGCTGGAACGACATGGACGACACCTCAGTGGCTATGGGCCCCTATATGCCGGCAGTCTTGCTTGCAGGCGTCAACCTGTCGCTCGGCGAGGGAGCTGCACGCGTTCATATTCTCAAGAATGTGTCTCTCAATATAGGCCGCGGCGAGGCGGTCGGCCTGGTTGGCCCCTCGGGATCCGGGAAGTCAACACTGCTGATGGTGATGGCAGGCCTGGAGCGTCCGGACAAGGGCCAGGTGATGGTTGCCGGTCAGGATATCGGCACGCTCGACGAGGATGCACTGGCGCGGTTCCGTGGCCGCCAGATCGGAATCGTGTTCCAATCCTTCCACCTCATTCCGACCATGACCGCACTGGAAAATGTCGCAGTGCCGCTGGAGCTCGCCGGCGCTCCCGATGCATTCGTCCGTGCCAGGATCGAGCTTGAGGCGGTTGGCCTCGCCGAACGCATCGCCCATTATCCGGCTCAGCTTTCGGGTGGCGAGCAGCAGCGAGTCGCCCTCGCGCGCGCTCTGGCACCGGGTCCCGCCATCCTGGTCGCCGACGAGCCGACAGGCAATCTCGACGAGACCACAGGTGGAGAGATCATCGATCTGATGTTCACGCGCTTCGCCGCCCAGGACATGACTCTGGTCCTGGTCACCCACGACGCCCCGCTGGCCCGCCGTTGTGACCGGGTTATTCGCCTGCGTTCCGGGCACATCGAGGAAGAGATCACGACCGCATGAATGCGCCGATAACTCTACCGATGCTGCCCACACGCGGCAAACCCGGCGTCGTTCTGACGTTTCGTCTGGCGCTCCGCGAACTGCGCGGCGGGCTGCGTGGCTTTTACGTCTTCATTGCCTGCATCGCGCTCGGCGTCGCGGCGATTGCAGCCGTGGGGTCGTTCGCAAGTGGTCTTGCTGAGGGTTTGGCCCGTGAAGGGGGTGTAGTCCTCGGTGGCGATGTGGCGTTTGTCTTAATCCAACGCGAGGCCTCGACGGCGGAGCGCGCATTTCTGGCTTCCCGCGGAGCGCTCTCCACCGTCGCCACGATGCGCGCGATGGTTCGCACCGCTGACGGGCGCACGGCCCTAGTTGAGGTCAAGGCGATCGATCGTGCCTATCCGCTTTACGGAACGGTCGTAACCGAGCCCGCTGCCGATCTTGCCGAATTGTTAGCGCTCCGGGACGGCGCCTTCGGGGTGGCAGCCGATCCGGCATTACTGACGCGGCTTGATTTGCGGCCTGGCGCGCGTTTGACCATCGGCAGTGCTGCGATCGAGCTGCGCGCCGCACTGGTGGGCGAGCCGGACAAACTCGCCGGCGGTATCGGATTCGGACCTCGGCTTCTGATGAGCGAAGATGCGTTGCGGGCCACTGGGCTGCTGCAGCCGGGGAGCCTGGTTCGATGGCTCTATCGGTTGCGGCTACCGACAAGTTCCACTGCTGTACAAACAATCGATGCCGCAAAAGTGCAGTTTCCCGATGCGGGGTGGGAAATACGTAGCCGCAACAACGCAGCACCGCAACTCGAGCGCAATGTCGAGCGCTTCTCCCAATATCTGACCCTGGTCGGGTTAGCGGCATTGTTGGTCGGGGGGATTGGCGTCGCCAATTCGGCCAAGCATTTTCTCGATCGTAAGCGTGACGTCATCGCGACCATGAAGTCGATTGGCGCCACCGGTTCTCGGGTGGTGGCGGTCTATTTCGTCGAGGTGCTGATGCTGGCCTCGCTTGGAATCATCGTCGGCCTCGCGGCGGGCGCAGCTTTGCCATTCTGCGTCGCGGCATTTTTTGGGACGATCATTCCGCTGCCGTTCGCGCCGGCGCTCTATCCGGGCCAACTCGCGCTTGCTTTGACCTATGGTGCGTTGACGGCTGCAACGTTCACTCTCTGGCCGCTCGGCCGCGCTCATGACGTGCCGGTTTCGGCGCTGTTCCGCGACGAGGTCGCGCCGCAGCGGCGCCTCCCACCTCCCCGTTACATCGCTGCCGTCGCTATCATTGCGACCGCATTTGCAGTAACCGCGGTGGCGGCTGCGGTCGACCGCAAAATTGCGATTATCTTTATTGTCGCCGCCGTTATGGTGTTTGGCATACTGCGTGGAATTGCAAGCCTTGTGATGGTTGCCGCCAGCCGAGTGCCCCGACCACGTACCACGATTCTGCGGCTGGCAATTTCTAACATTTTCAGGCCTGGTGCCCTGACGCCGACCGTTATGATGTCACTCGGGCTCGGGCTCGCTCTGCTTGTTACAGTGCTTGAAATCGATACCAATCTGAGTCGGCAGTTCACGGCGGCGCTCCCGGAACGAGCTCCATCATTCTACTTCGTAGATATTCCCTCCAATGCTGTCGATCAATTCGACGCCTTCGTGCGCCAGGAAGCCCCGCGCGCCAAGCTGGAGCGCGTTCCGATGCTGCGTGGTCGCATCATCGGCGCCCGGGGCGTCCCCGCGGAAGAACTCAAGCCGAAACCTGAAGCCGCATGGGTGCTGCAAAGCGATCGCGGCATCACCTACACATCGGAAATACCGGCCGGGTCGCGCCTCGTTGTGGGCAATTGGTGGGCGCCCGATTATTCGGGGCCGCCTTTGGTATCGTTCGAAAAACATATAGCGGACGGCCTCGGCCTAACGATTGGCGATGAGATAACAGTCAACGTGCTCGGACGCAATTTCAGCGCCCGCATTGCCAATTTGCGAACCGTCGATTGGAATTCACTGGGCATCAATTTCGTGCTGGTATTTTCGCCTGCCGCATTTAACGGGGCGCCGCATACCGAGATTGCCACCGTGACATATCCGGGCGGCGGGACGACCTCGGAAGAGACCGCATTGCTGAAAGCCGTAACCGATGTGTTCCCCGGCGTGACCGCGGTGCGTGTCAAGGACGCGCTCGACACCGTCGCCGGCATTGTCATGAATCTTGTGCTTGCGGTGCGGGCCGCGAGTTCGATCACACTCGTTGCAGCCGTGATGGTGCTCGGCGGAGCGCTTGCCGCTGGCCATCAGCATCGTGTCTATGATGCGGTTATCCTAAAGACGCTGGGAGCTACGCGGCTTCAGCTCATGGCTGCCTATGCGCTCGAATATCTGCTGCTTGGTTTAGTGACAATCGTATTTGGTGTTGCGGCTGGATCAATCGCCGGCTGGCGCATTGTGGTGGATCTCATGACACTGCCGTTTCGATGGCAAGGGGGACCGGCCATCGTGGCGGCAGTAATCGCTGTGGTTATCACCATGATATTCGGCCTGATGGGGACATGGCCGGTACTGGGTCGCAAGCCTGCTGCGGTACTCCGAAATCTATAGAGATATTTATGGAAATAAATTTCGCGACGATCGGTCGCGTCATTTTTGACGCACTGCGGTAAGGTGCCGCCGGCCAGTACCCTTGCGACGCCCTAAAGCTCGGCCAATATCGCCAGCCGGCGCAGGTGGTGGCGGGGGATCGGAGCGTAGAGCGTATCAATTATCTATCAGGTTTGACCCGCTTGTAGGCAAAGGTTCGACGCGGGGTTCGATTATGGCGGAATTCAATGGCAATATTGCCGTCAGGCCACTCGGCAGCACCGTAAGCCGCGCGGAAGCTGCAGCCATTGACGCCGGGCTGCGCGCCCACATGATTCGCATCTACAACTACATGGTCCTGGGATTGGCCATCACCGGGATCGCCGCGTTGGCCATTTACATGCTCTCGGTAACCGATGACGCGGCAGCAGCCGCAAAGGTGGCGCGTAGTGGTGCAGAAATTCCAGCGCGCCTTGCCAGCAACATGTATCTCACCCCGATCGGCTACGCTGTATTCGTAAGCCCACTGAAATGGCCCGTCATCTTGGCACCGCTGGCGCTGGTGTTCGGCCTGAGCTTTGGCATCGATCGGCTGCGGCCGGCGGTCGCCCAATTTCTGTTCTGGGTGTATGCGGCCCTGCTCGGCGTTTCACTCGGCTCCATCTTCATGATCTACACCCACACTTCGGTTGTGCGGGTGTTCTTGATTACGGCGGCCTCGTTTGGTGCGTTGTCGCTGTGGGGTTATACGACGCAGCGGGACCTGACCGGTTTGGGTTCATTCCTGGTCATGGGCCTGTTCGGCATCATCATTGCCGGCCTCGTCAACATCTTCCTGGCGAGCTCTGCATTGCAGTGGGTTATCTCAGTGGCCGGCGTGCTGGTTTTCTCGGGCCTGACCGCTTGGGACACGCAGCGCCTCAAGGGTGAGTATATCTATGGCGCAATGGACGGCGACATCGCTGAGCGGACCGCGATCATGGGAGCGCTGTCGCTCTACCTGGATTTTGTGAACCTGTTCACCATGCTGCTCCAGCTGTTTGGCGAGCGCGAGGAGTAGGCTGAAACTCGGATTTGTACTTAAGGACGTGTTAAGTTGGCGGTTTGGCTCATCAGAGGACCCATAGAGTCTGGTGTAGCCAACCACCAACCACGAGAACTCATTGCTGCACAAGCACGGTGGACGACCCGACCGGGCCCAAAACTAAATCGTCGCAGCCGTCTTCTCGCCCGGTTCCACACGTACTAAATTGGGCACGTTCGGTGATTTGCGGCATGGGCCGCTGCACCCCTGCCGCCCGCAGGCTCCCCTGGGCGTACGAAAGGACGCTTCAAATGTCGGATTTCGACCGGAACTATGCCACGTTTCGCGGCGTAGCGACCGATCGTGCGGTCGCGTACGATATGGGCCTGCGGGCCCACATGATCCGCGTCTACAACTATATGGCGGGCGGCGTAGCCCTCACGGGCGTGGTCGCCTGGCTCGTTTTCCAAATGGCAGGCGGCGACGAGATTCATGCGGTCGGCAGATCAATCGTCGGGCTGACGCCATTCGGGCAGGCCCTGTTCGGCAGCCCGCTGATGTGGGTGTTCATGCTAGCGCCGCTAGGCATGGTGTTCTTCATCAGCTATCGGATCGGGCACATGCAGGCGTCCACCGCCCGTGCGTGGTTCTTCGCTTTCGCGGCGGTGTTCGGCCTCTCGCTTGCCACCATATTCATGGTCTTTACCACCACCTCGATCACGCGGGTGTTTTTCATCTCGGCCGCGTCGTTCGGCGCACTCAGCCTGTACGGCTACACGACTAGCCGCAGCCTCGACGCTATGGGCTCGTTCCTGTTCATGGGTGTCATCGGGCTCCTGATTGCGATGGTCGTCAACCTTTTCTTGGGCAGCTCAATGCTGCAGTGGCTGATCTCGGTCGTCGGGGTTGGGATTTTCGCCGGACTAACAGCCTGGGATACGCAGAAGATCAAGGAATTCTATGATCCGATGGACGATGGTACCGCTGCGGGTCGCAAAGCCGTAATGGGAGCACTCAGCCTCTATCTCGATTTCATCAACATGTTCCAGTTCCTGCTTCAGCTAATGGGCGATCGCCGCTGAGAGACAGTTCCTGATCGCTGAAGTTTGACAAGGCGCGCTCCGGTGCCCCGGAGCGCGCCTTGATTTTTAGACTTTCCTTAACAGGACGGATGTTGGCACTTGGCGACGTCGCCTGCTCCGCGCTATGGGCGGCTCATGATCCAACCCGTTATACGTCGCGCGACGGCTGCCGACCTCCCCGCCATCACGACGATCTATCGCCATGCGGTGCAACACGGGACGGCAACGTTCGAAATTGATCCGCCGGGCCAGAGCGAGATGACGAATCGCTTTCGCACCCTTGCCGAAGCGGGCTTTCCATACCTGGTGGCAGAATACGAAGGAGAGGTCCAGGGCTACGCCTATGCGGGTCTTTATCGGACCCGCGTCGCATACCGCCACACACTCGAGGATTCGATCTATGTCGCCCCGGAGCATCATGGACGAGGTATCGGACGGGCGCTCCTCGACCAGCTCCTGGTGCAAGCCGCGGCAGCCGGATTTCGCCAAATGATCGCGGTGATCGGAGACTCGGAACAAGTCGCGTCAATCGCCCTGCACCGCGCTGCAGGTTTCCGAATGGTGGGAACGTTTGTGGCGGTTGGTTTCAAGTTCGGACGCTGGCTTGACACCGTGCTGATGCAACGCGCGTTGGGGCCCGGGGCCAAGACCCTCCCGTAGGTACCCCTCCCGCAAGGTTTAACGCGCCACCAGCCGAAGCGACGGATCGATCACACGCAGCACCCGGTCAAGTTCATGCCCGCACTGAACGATCAACCCGGTCGCCGAAATCACGCTGTAGGCTCCCTGTTTTCGAGCAAGCGGTGGATTCTTTTCGATCCGGTAGATGGGCACCTCGGATGATCGACGAAATACTGAAAACACTGCTCGATCCTTGAAGAAGTCGATGGCATAGTCCCGCCATTCGCCTTCCGCGACCTTCCGCCCATAAAGACCGAAGATGCGGCCGAGTTCGCGTCGGTCAAAAGTCACTCGGGCAGACGGCCCTGTTCCGCCCGAACGCTCGCCCCCCGAAGACTGGCTTGGATCAATTTCGCCCGATCCCATCGTCATGGGCGCCTCCTTCCTGCTTTCATCGTTATGTCATGATCGCTCCGAAATCAGTCAGCCCGCAAGATCTCTTTGATCTTTTGCGACGCAGCGTGTCCGGTTGCAATCACGCATTCGTTAACCGATTCATACTACGGCCAAAATTCAGCCTCGCCCCTGTCGTGGTGGATTGCAATGAATTGCACTCTGCCTCAGGGTCCGGCTCGATGCGGGTTCGGATTCCTCAGCCCCCCAGCCCCCCGGGCTTGCTTGGGCCGGACCCGGGTCGTTTGAGTCGGATGTTTACGTCGACGCGTCAAACGACCAGATCGTCCTCTCCACGGAGCAAACTGTGAGCGCCCCACCGCGCGTAGCGGGCTGTGGCCGAGTGCGCCCTATGGGCGCAGTGTCTGGATCAATCAATACAGTGATGTGAGCGAAGCGCCCAGTATGGGACCCGGCTTTTCGGCGTTGCCGCTTTGCAGGAGCACGGCGACCGCATCGACGCCGTCGAACCTTATCGCATCAAGCGGTACCGTGAAGCTTTCTCCCTTCCCGGTCCAGTTTCCGAGCTTGACCCAGCGCCGCACCACGTTGGTGTAGGTAATCGTGCGCCCGCGATTTTCGCCACGCGTAATGCCGACCGGCACCGACCCGCTCAGCGGACAGAGCCAGACCTCGCCGCCCGACGCCTCCGCGCGTGCGCGTTCGGGAAGCGTGACGGTCACGCGTTCGTCAGCGACCGTCACACGGACGGGGACCGACAATGGTGATGGGTTGCGGCGGCTTTGCGCGACAGCATTTTCAATGCCGTCGCGATCGCTGCCGATCGCCTGAACGACGCCGTTAACGACCGCCTGTGGCGTGTAAATTTCACGGTCTCCGCGCGCCTGGGAATAGCCTCTCTGCCGCATCGTATTGCCCGGAATCGCCAACGTGTCCTTCCAGCCCAGATAGTCCCAGTAATCGATCGGGAGGCTAAGGGGAATCAGCGAAGGATCAGCCTGCAACTCGGAAAGCAGCTTATCGGCCGCTGGGCATGACGAGCAGCCTTGGCTTGTAAACAACTCGATGACAGCGCGGGGGTCAGCTTTTGCGGAAGGATGGGGGACCAAAACAAGGGTCGCCAGAATCGAGCTGAAGAGCACCCGCGACGTCGTCATGCTTAGTCTCCCGCGATGCCAGCCGGCTCTCAATACGTCGCTTCGCGTTCAATCGCCACTCACTTCAAGGTGAGATCCCGAGTCCACCGCAACAAAACGACCGCTTGGGCGAACCTAATCGTTTACGCAACCAGCGCGCGGGCTTACGCCGCGAGTTGCCGCAGCACATACTGGAGGATTCCGCCGTTCTTGAAGTACTCAAGTTCGTCGAGAGTATCTATTCGGCAGATCAGCGGCACGCGCCTAAGCGATCCATTGGCGCTGACCATCTCGGCGATCATGCGTTGGCGGGGCTTGAGGTCGCCGTGGAGTCCACGGATCGTCACCAGTTCGCTGCCCGTCAGCCCGAGCGTTTGCCAGGAGGTGCCCTCTTCGAAAACAAGAGGAATGACTCCCATCCCAATGAGGTTCGAGCGATGTATACGCTCGAATGATTGGCAGATCACCGCGCGAATTCCGAGCAGGACTGTTCCCTTGGCGGCCCAATCACGCGAGGAACCGGTGCCATATTCCTTACCGGCGAATACGACCAGCGGAACGTTCTGGCTTTTGTATCGCATGGCGGCGTCGTAGATCGGCAGCTGATCACCGGACGGATGGTGAATCGTAACACCACCCTCAACGCCAGGAACCATCTGATTTTTAATGCGAATATTGGCGAAGGTGCCTCGCATCATCACTTCGTGGTTGCCGCGCCTGGTCCCATACTGGTTGAAATCGCCAGGCTTGACCTTGTGATCGATCAGATATTTGCCTGCCGGGGAGGCGGTCTTAATGGAGCCTGCCGGCGAAATGTGATCCGTGGTGATCGAATCCAGGAACAGCCCGAGAATGCGGGCGTCCACGATGTCGGAGAGTTGACCCGGTGTGCGGCTCATATGGGCGAAATAGGGCGGGTTTTGCACATAGGTCGATTTGCGCTCCCACTCGTAGGTAAGTCCGCCCTTTACGGCAATCTTGCTCCAGGCAGCGTCACCTTTGAAGACGCGGGCGTATTTGCGTGCAAAGATTTGCTTGGTGATGGTTTTCTTGATCACCGCAATTTCCCGCCCGGTCGGCCAGATATCCTTGAGAAATACCTTCTTGCCGGCCTTGTCGATACCGAGCGGCATCTTGGCAAAATCGAAGTTCATCGTTCCGGCAATCGCATAGGCGACGACGAGCGGCGGCGCCGCCAAATAGTTTGCACGGACGTCTTGATTGACCCGTCCCTCGAAGTTGCGGTTGCCCGACAGAACGGCGGCAGCAACAAGGTCGTTATCGTTGATGGCTTTGGATATCTCCGGCGGCAGCGGCCCGGAATTTCCAATACAGGTCGTGCAGCCGTACCCGACCAAGTTGAAGCCGAGCTTGTCGAGGTCCTTCTGCAGACCGGATTTCGATAGATATTCCCCCACCACCTGCGAGCCGGGCGCGAGCGATGTCTTGACCCATGGCTTTACAGTAAGGCCCTTAGCAACCGCCTTACGGGCCAGCAGACCGGCGCCGACCATTACGGTCGGGTTTGACGTGTTGGTACAGGACGTAATGGCGGCAATCACAACATCCCCGTGGCCCAAGTCGTGCTTGCGGCCGTCCACCGGCACGCGTTTCCCGGCTTCCGCCGATTTCCCGAATTCCTGGTTCATCGCGACCGCAAAACCCGCCTTCACGTCCTTGAGGGCGACCCGATCCTGCGGACGTTTCGGTCCTGCGAGCGACGGCTCCACGGACCTAAGCTCAAGCTTCAGAACCTCAGTGAACGTCGGATCCGGCGTATTTTTGGTGCGGTACATCCCCTGCGCCTTGGCGTAGGCGGCCACCAGCGCCACACGCGATTCCGGACGTGCGGTCTGCCGCAGATACTGGAGCGTGTCGTCATCGATCGGAAAGAATCCGCAGGTCGCGCCGTACTCTGGCGACATGTTGCCGAGGGTGGCGCGGTCGGCGATCGTCAGGCCGGCAAGACCCGGACCGAAGAACTCGACAAATTTACCGACGACACCCCGCTTGCGCAGCATCTGCGTCACGGTCAATACGAGATCGGTTGCGGTGACGCCTTCCTTGAGATTGCCGGAGAGCTTCACGCCGATCACCTCGGGCAACAGCATCGAATAGGGCTGGCCCAGCATCGCGGCTTCCGCCTCAATCCCGCCGACGCCCCAACCGAGCACCGAGAGACCGTTGACCATCGTGGTGTGGGAATCGGTTCCGACCAAAGTGTCTGGATAGGCGATCTCTCCGGTCACCGATTTGCCGTCGACCTTGATGGTTCCCTTCGTGGTGAAGACGGTCTGCGACAGATATTCCAGATTGACCTGATGGCAGATGCCAGTACCAGGCGGTACGACGCGAAAATTTTCAAATGAGTGCTGCGCCCATTTCAAAAAGCGATAGCGTTCCTCGTTCTGCCTGTATTCCTCCTCGACATTCTTCTTGAACGCCGCGTTGTCACCGAAATACGTGATTGCGACCGAATGGTCGATCACGAGATCGACCGGCACGAGCGGATTGATCCGCTTCGGATCGCCGCCGAGATTTTTCATGGCATCGCGCATTGCGGCCAGATCCACGACCGCCGGGACACCGGTGAAATCCTGCATCAGCACGCGCGCCGGACGGAACGCGATTTCTCGTTCTGAAGACTTGGTCTTGAGCCACAGGGCACAGGCTTGAATATCCTCCTTCGATACCGCCCGTCCGTCTTCGTTGCGCAGGAGATTTTCGAGCAAAATCTTCATAGAAAAAGGCAGACGTGAAATTCCTTTGAGGCCGTTTTTCTCAGCGGCCGGAAGGCTGTAATAGAGATAAGTCTTTGTGCCCACCTTAAGAGTGCGGGCGCATCTGAAGCTGTCGAGGGAGGTCATGAGGGTTTCCATTCCGGCAAGCGGAGAGGCCGGTTCTCCGGCAGCGCTGGGTGCGTTGACGGAGCGCCCGAAGGCCGAGGCGCACGAACTATGCTCATCGAGCGCCTAAACGTCAGTTTATACGGACTTTTTCCAGGTTCTGCCATATGAACGATAGTTTTGAACAAATCTCCCCGGTAAAAAAAGCATCGGTTTCCGACTGGGCCCCTCGTTCGCGGAAGCCAAGCTGCGGAAAATCGTGGCAATGAAGCTGTCGGGCCTCGATCTGACCTGCATCCGTGGTGGTCGCCGGGTGTTTTCCGAGCTTAGCTTTTCGGTCGCGGCTGGTACAGCGCTGCTCTTGACCGGGCCGAATGGGGCCGGCAAGAGCTCGTTGTTACGCATGATCGCGGGTCTCATCCGGCCGGCCAAAGGCAGCCTTATGCTCGAAGGCGGCGACCCGGAGCTCAGCGTCGGAGAGCAGTCCCACTATGTGGGGCATCAGGATCCCCTTAAGCCGGCCTTGACGGTAACTGAAAACCTGGTGTTCTGGGTACGGTTTCTCAATGGCAAAGCGGGCGTTAGCGCGGCCGCATCCATCGAACAAGGACTTGACGCGGTCGGCTTGGCGGACCTCGCCCGACTTCCGGCAGGATATCTTTCGGCGGGGCAAAGACGGCGTCTCTCGCTGGCGAGGCTATTGGCGGTACCGCGGCCGATCTGGCTCCTGGACGAGCCGACCACAGCGCTCGACGCGGCGTCCCGAGACCGTCTGCGGCGCGTCATGCTCGATCACCTGTCAGGCGGCGGTCTTATCGTCGCCGCCACACACGGACCGCTGGGGCTCGTCGAGGCCGGCCAGCTGCGCTTGGGCGGCTCTTCGATGGACGGGGAGGAGCCCGCTCGTCCCGAGGATGTCGATGCCGTGGACGCGGTGCCATGACGGCGCTCTCCGCCTTGTTCGCTCGCGATGCGCGTGTCGCGATACGGATCGGCGGCGGCGCTATGATGGGCGTGCTCTTTTTTCTTGCGGTGGTGACCCTTGTGCCATTTGCGATCGGGCCCGATCTTGCATTGCTGCGCCGAATCGGACCGGCGATCCTGTGGCTGGGGGCGCTCTTGTCATCGTTGCTGGCGCTCGACCGCTTGTTCGCCAACGATCATGAGGACGGTTCCCTCGACCTCATCCTGATGGCGCGACCACCGCTTGAGCTTATCGTGATCACCAAGGCTCTCGCACACTGGGTGACAACCGGGTTGCCGCTGGTGGTAGCTGCGCCAATCCTCGGCCTCTTTCTGAACCTGGATCCGGCTGCACTTTCTGCCACCGTGCTGACTCTCCTGGTAGGGACCCCGGCGCTGACGTTCATCGGCGTAATCGGAGCGGCACTCGCAACCGCGCTGCGGCGGGGCGGTCTCTTGCTGCCCGTCCTGGTGCTGCCGCTGACGATCCCGGTGCTGATCTTCGGGGTTGCGGCCACCAACGCAGCGGCGGTGGGACCAATGCCGTTTGAAACCCCGTTCACGATATTGTGTGCGCTGACGCTGATGAGCGGCGTAATCGGACCCTTTGCCGCCGCTGCGACGCTGCGTTACGGCATGGAATAGACCGCTTTGGCTTATATCTGAGCTCAGGCGCCCCATTGCCGGAGCCGCAGTGGCGCATTAGGAGTGCGGGTATGGCACTGATCGATCTCGCAAATCCAAGTCGTTTTGTGGCCCTGGTGGGACGCGTCCTGCCGTGGCTTATCGTGGCAACTGTAATCGCGTTCGCATTTGGATTACGCGAATCCTATCTGGCGCCGGACGACTACCAGCAGGGCGCTACCGTAAAGATCATGTTCATTCATGTGCCCAACGCATGGTTGAGCATGTTCGCCTGGGGCGTGATGAGCATCGCGGCACTCGGCACACTGGTATGGCGGCATCCGCTCGCCGACGTGGCAGCCAAATGCGCCGCTCCGCTCGGCGCCGCCTTCACGCTCCTGGCGCTTGTTACGGGCTCGCTGTGGGGGCGGCCAATGTGGGGTACTTATTGGGTGTGGGACGCACGCCTCACATCCGTACTCGTGCTTTTCATCATGTATCTTGCCCTGATCGCCTTGTGGCGCACCGTCGATGATCAGAACCGGGCTGGCCGCGCTGCGGCGGTACTGACGCTGGTCGGCGCCGTCAACCTGCCGATCATCAAGTTCTCGGTGGACTGGTGGAACACGCTGCATCAACCCGCCTCGGTGCTGCGCATGGGGGGACCAACGATTGATCGCAGCCTACTGATTCCGTTGGCCGTCATGGCGCTTGCGTTTGCGCTACTGTTCGTCACGCTTCATCTTGCCGCCATGCGCAACGAGATCATGCGCCGACGCGTGCGCACCTTGATGCTAATGCAGGCCGAGCGCGCATAGAGGAAATCATGGACCTCGGACCTCACGTCGGATTCATAATCGGCGCTTATATTGTCGCGACCCTGGTGGTATCGGCTCTCGTTATCTGGGTATTGGCCGACCACGTGGCCCAAAAGCGCGCCCTCGCGGATCTTGAACGGCGGGGAATCACCCGTCGCTCTGCCCAACCTCGACCATTGCAAGTCAAGGAGCCGGCATGATGACGCTCTCTCAGGAGGCGACCCAGTCAGAACCGCGAAACACCGCTCAGGATAGGTTGCGTGGATCACTCGGCCGTAACCGCCGATTGCTCGTGCTGTTACCCTTGGTGGTGTTCTTGGGGCTGGCCGCGCTGTTTTTTGTCCGGCTTGGCGCCGGTGACGCTTCACGCATTCCGTCCGCATTGATCGGCCGCGAAGCGCCTGTGACGGAACTGCCGCCGGTTGCGGGACTCGAACGCGATGGCAGGCCAATCCCCGGCATCGCGACCGCCGACTTCAAGGGCGCCGTAACGGTGCTCAACGTGTGGGCGTCCTGGTGCGTGCCGTGTCACGATGAGGCTCCTCTGCTGACGCAGCTTGCCCGCGATTCGCGAATCCGGGTCGTCGGCATCAATTACAAGGACCAGCCCGACAACGCGCGGCGTTTCCTCGGCCGCTACGGCAATCCGTTCGTGGCCTCTGGGGCCGACGCCAACGGACGCGCCGCGATCGAATGGGGCGTTTATGGCGTTCCGGAAACCTTCGTGGTCGGTCGCGATGGCAGGATCGCCTACAAGCTCGTGGGGCCGATAACGCCGGAAAACATGGAGCAGATCGTCAAGCCTGAAATCGAGAAGGCGCTGGCTCGCTCGTGACTACTTCTCGGCCGGTGCCGGTTCGGCCGCATAGCGGGTCAACAGCGGGTACTGCAGGGCCGCGAACACAAACGTGACCGGCACAAACCCAAAAAGCTTGAAATTCACCCAGAAGTCGGTTGACTGCGTGCGCCAGATCACTTCGTTAAGCACGGCAAGGCCCAGGAAAAACAGGGCCCACCGCAGGGTCAGTTTGCGCCAACCTTCCTCGGTGAGATGGAACACCGAATCAAATGCGATCTCCAAAAACGATTTGCCGAAGACATAGCCACCAAGCAGAATACAGCCGAATAGGGCATAGATGATGGTGGGCTTAAGCTTGATGAAAGTCTCATCGTGGAGTGCAAGAGTGAGGCCGCCAAACACCACGACCACGATCGCGGTCACCACCGGCATGATCGGCCACTGACGGGTCATCGTGTAGGAGACCAGTAGCGCCGTCACCACCGCAACCATGAAAGCCCCGGTGGCGACGAAGATGCCGAACCTCGAATTCGCAGCGAAAAACAGCACCAGCGGACCAATGTCAAGGATGAGCTTGAGAATTGGATTAAGCTTGGGCTTTTCGGTCTTTGCGATCATGAGATGCATGTACTGCGGTGGTCAGGATTTGTCATCGGTCGGCTTGTCACGGCTGAAGTGATCACATTTTGTGAAGCAGGTCGGCTACGGCGCCCAGTAAGGGGACGACGGACTAGCTGGTTCCCCGGGTGGCTGTCCCTCCTTGCCGGCATGTTCGCCCGCCGTCATCGCTCCAATCCGACTAGCGCGCGAGCGAATTCTTTGGCTTCGAAGGGCGCCAGATCGTCGACGGCTTCGCCGATGCCGATGAAATGGACCGGCAGTTGATACTTGGCGGCGATCGCTGCCAGGATGCCGCCGCGCGCAGTACCGTCCAACTTGGTCATGACCAGACCGGTAACGCCCGCCGTCCGGGAGAATTCGCCGACCTGCGACAGGGCATTCTGGCCGACCGTCGCATCAAGCACGAGGAGCACGGCGTGGGGCGCCGTTGGGTCGAGCTTCTTCATGACGCGAACGATTTTTTGCAGTTCGCCCATCAACGCCGCCTTATTCTGCAGCCGTCCGGCGGTATCGACAATCAGCACGTCGAATGCCTGCGCGCGCCCCGACGCCAATGCCTCATAGGCGAGCCCCGCCGCATCGGCGCCCTGGGCGCCCGCAATGACGGGACTCCGGGCGCGCTCGCCCCAGATCTTCAGCTGGTCGATGGCAGCCGCCCGAAAGGTATCCCCCGCTGCCAGCATGACGCGCCGGCCGTCCCGCGAAAATCGCGAGGCGAGCTTCCCGATGGTCGTGGTCTTGCCCGACCCGTTGACGCCGGCGACGAGAATGACGAATGGTCTTTTCGCGCTGTCGATGGCCAGCGGTCTTGCGACCGGTGCGAGAATCCTCTCGATTTCCGTTGCGAGAATGGCTTTCACCTCTTCCGGACTTATCATCTTGTTGTAGCGGCCCTCGCCGACGGTCGCAGCGATGCGGGCGGCGACATCGACGCCGATATCGGTACGAATCAGCAACTCTTCGAGTTCTTCCAGCGCATCCGCGTCAAGCTTGCGTTTGGTAACCAGATCCGAAATGGCGCTCGTGATCGCCGCCGAGGTGCGACCAAGACCGCCGCGCAGGCGGCGCCACCAGCTTTGACGCGTGCCGGACGCTTCGGTTGTGCTGTCATTCATGTCGATCGCCGTGATACCGGTTTCACCATGTCAGTTAAAGAGCTTACTCCTGACGAGATATTGGCTCGTGTGCTTTATCGCGATGGGCTGATGCTGGTCGTCGACAAGCCCGCCGGGCTCCCAGTGCATCGCGGCCCGAAAGGCGGCGCCAGCTTCGAAGACTATTTTGATGTCCTGCGATTCGGTCTGCCGCGTCCCCCCGCGCTAGCGCATCGGCTGGACAAGGACACCTCCGGATGCCTGGTGCTTGGGCGCCATCGCAAGGCTCTCGCTCACCTGGGTCTTCTGTTCAAGCACGGCAAGGTCGGCAAGACCTACTGGGCCGTGGTCGAAGGCGGTCCTGACGCCGACGAGGGCACCATTGAGTTGCCGCTCGGTCGGCTTGACGAGGCCCGGGGCTGGTGGATGAAGCCGGACCCAAACGGCCTGCCTTCGGTGACCACCTGGAAGATGTTGGGGCGCGCCGCCTCGTCGCTTACTTGGCTCGCCCTTACACCGGTGACCGGACGCACGCATCAATTGCGGGTTCACTGTGCTGCCAGCGGATGGCCAATCATTGGCGACAATATCTACGGGACAGCGCCGCGCTTCGGCGGACCGTCGCAGCAACTCCACGCACGTGAAGTCGTGGTACCGATCTCAAAAAACAAGCCGCCAGTGTGCGTCGCCGCACCGGTGCCGGACCATATGCACGATCTGCTGCGCGCGTGTGGTTGGGCCGGCGAGGATCAAACGGCTTAGTAGAGCGTGGCCTTCATCCGCTCGGGCGCCATTCGGTCGTGTTCCGGGCCACCAATTGAGCCCTTGCTGATGCCGGCGAGAATCGTGCCTGAGGTCGGTAGTCTTTTTCTATCAATCTGCGTTGCCGGGTCCCACAGTTTGGAGCGCACAATCGCTTTTGCGCACTGAAAATAAACGCGATCCACCGTCACGACGATGACACTGCGCGGTGTCTTACCTGCGAAGACGAAGCTTTCGCACAGCTCGGGCGCGACCGAGATCGCAGCGTGGCCGTTGACCCGGATCGTTTCGCCGCAGCCCGGGATCAAGAACAGCAGCGAGATACGCGTATCGGCGATGAGGTTGCGCAGGCTGTCGATGCGGTTGTTGCCCCGGCGATCCGGAATCAGAAGCGTTTTCTCGTCCCTGACGCGAACGAAACCAGGCGGATCGCCGCGCGGGGTGCAATCTAGTCCCCCGGGGCCGCTGGTCGCCATGGCACAGAACGGCGCCGCTTCGATGAAGGCGCGATAATCGGCATTGATGTGATCGATCTCCTTGACGACGGCTGGCCCCGATGGCTCGCCATAGATCGACTCGAGCGCACCGATCGAAGTGACGTAATGGCTCGTTCCGTCAGTCGTCATGTCGCGATCCTCTCATTACGCAGCAGCGATCAAGTGACTGCCATCATGGCCGACCATCTTTGTCTCCACGATGAGACCGGGTTCGAACGCAGCATTGAAGCGCACAGGCGTGAAATGCTCGCTGCGCCCGCTGGCGCGGGACTCGGTAAGAACGCGGCGCACGGACCCGATTTCGGCATCGAGATGGCGTCGCAACGCAATTTCGCCACAGCGGCGCAGGCGGCGGGAGCGATCCTTAATGATCTCGCGGGGGACCTGCGGCATGCGGGCTGCGGGCGTGCCGGGGCGCGCCGAGTACGGAAATACATGCAGATGCGTGAGCCCGCATTCTTCGACGAGGTCGAGGGAGCGCCGAAACATATCCTCGGTTTCAGTCGGAAATCCCGCAATGATGTCGGCGCCGAACACCATGCCGGGACGGCGGCGGCGCAGCTCCTGACAAAGCGCAATGGCGTCCGCGCGCGCATGGCGTCGCTTCATGCGCTTGAGGATGAGGTCATCGCCGGACTGCAGCGACAGATGCAAGTGCGGCATCAGTCGCTCCTCCGCGGCGAATGCGTCGAGCACGGCTTCATCAATCTCGATGCAATCGAGCGACGACAGCCGCAGCCGCTCAAGGTTGCTTGCATGCTTGAGAATCTGCCGGATCAACGTGCTGAGCTTGGGCGCGCCGGGCAGATCGGCGCCGTAACTCGTAAGATCGACGCCGGTCAGCACCACTTCGCGATAGCCATTGTGCACGATACGCCGGACCTGTTCGACCACCTCGCCCATCGGCACCGAACGAGAGTTTCCACGCCCAAACGGGATAATGCAGAAGGTACAGCGATGGTTACAACCGTTCTGCACCTGCACATAGGCACGAGCGCGCCCCTCGATACCCTCGATCAGATGCCCTCCGCTATCCTTCACCGACATGATGTCGTTGATAGCGACCTTTTTGTGCAGATCGACGCCGAAATGCGGCGGACGGGACAAGATGTTCCTTGCCTCAATCCAAGCATCACCGCGCATTTTTATGTCGTTTCCGAGCACACGATCGACTTCCGCCATAGCGGCAAAGCGATCCGGGCTGGTCTGCGCCGCGCAACCGGTGACGACGATTCGCGCCTGCGGGCGCTCTCGCCTGAGCCGGCGGATGGTCTGGCGCGCTTGGCGTTCGGCTTCGCCGGTGACCGCACAGGTGTTGACGATCACCACATCGCCAACGTCGCCGGCTCCAAGGCCGGCGGCGATCGCGTTACCGCGAATCACCTCCGACTCGTAGGTGTTGAGGCGGCAGCCGAAGGTGACGATATCGACACTCATGGGGCTGCACCCGCGGTTTCGAACGGCAGCGGATCAAACCGGCCTTCGAACTCATACGCGACCGGACCGGTCATCAGCACGTGATCGTCCTCCCGCCATTTGATATCGAGATCGCCACCCGGCAGCGTAGCAGTAACCTCGCGATCGGTGCGTCCTATGCGCGATGCGCATACCACAACTGCACAAGCCGCAGAGCCGCACGCCCGGGTCAGCCCGACGCCGCGCTCCCAGGTTCGCACGACCACATGGGCATATGACGCCACCCTGGCGACCGAGATATTGGCACGATCCGGAAAGATCGGATGATTTTCCAGCAATGGGCCAATTTTGGCCAGATCGTAGGCATTCACGTCTTCAACCCAGAACACTGCGTGGGGATTGCCCATGCTGACAACTGAGGGCGAATGCAGGATCGGGCGATCGATCGGCCCGATCTGCAGATCGATCCTGCGCGTATCATGAAACTCTTCAGCCAGCGGAATTTCATTCCATTTGAAGCGGGGTCGCCCCATGTCCACGGTGGACGTCAGGGGCGTCCTGCCACGCCAGCAATTCAACACGCCGGCGCGTGTTTCGACCGCGAGGGCGGTCTTGTGACTTTCCTCGAATAAAATATCGGCAACGCAGCGCATGCCGTTGCCGCAAGCACCTGCCTCGGATCCGTCATTGTTGAATATGCACACATAGGCGTCAGTCCCGGCCGTGAGTGGCGAGTAAATCGCCATGAGCTGATCATATGGTACGGCTCCCGCGGCAGCCCGCGCCTCAGCGGCGGTAATGAGCTGCGCCCCCACGCGCATGTCTACCACGACAATCTCGTTGCCGAGACCGTTCATCTTCACAAAGCGATGATTGGATAAAGCGCCCATGCCTCGATCTTGCCGATATGTTTCCGGTTATAGGGTTGCAGCGATTTAATGGCCAGTCGCGCGTAAAATCGTGTAGTACGAATAAGTGATCCCACCGTCGATAGGCCCAGACTCGCCCCGCGGTCCCACCGTGCGGGCACTGGTCCGCGGGAGATTTCCAATGGTCGTTTCGCGAATTTTGCGACTGCCCCTGGCGGCAGCGTTAGCGATAGGCTTCGGCCTGTCCGGCGCCCTGGCGCAGACACCCAATGCCTCGCCACCGCCCCCTATCACCGTTGCGCCCGATGATCCATTCGGCGAAGAAGTGACGATGACCGAGACGACGATCATCTATCTCTCGGGTTCTGGCCTCTGGGATTCTGCATTTGAAACCATTGTGAGCGCGTTCAAATCGGTCTACGGCGCAATGGAGAAACTTGGCGCCAAACCCAACGGCGCGCCGATGACCATCTACACGGCAACCGACGATACCGGCTTCCAATTCCAGGCGGCGGTCCCGGTCGCACAGGCGCCCGCCACGCTGCCGGAAGGCGATGTTAAGGTCGGCAAATCACCGATCGGCACGGCGCTCAAGTTCATGCATCGCGGCTCTTATGAGGCGATGGATACGACCTACGAAGCGATCACCCACTATCTCGATGAGAGACGGCTTGAAGCCAAGGATCTCTTTGTCGAACAATACTTGAAAGACCCCGTAACGACCCCTGAGGACGACCTCGTGATCGAGGTATACGTACCGCTCAAGTGAGTGCCGTTTCGATTGCGTCGAAACGTCCTGCGCTTTGTCCGGGTCCATGCATGGCCGTGGAGGTTCAGCAACGCTATATTCAACTCGCTGACGCGACAGGTGCAGGGTGAGAGCCCGTGTATTTGGCGTTGCACCTTGAGGGCGGAGGAGTGGGCAAATGTCGGAACTGAACCGCGATGAGGTCTTGGCGGCTGTGCACCCGATTGACGATGCAACAATCGCCGAAATTATCGCGACCGGTATCAATCATGATGAACTGGTGCAGGCCTGCCATTTTTACGCCAAGGACCGCGCCGCCAGGAGCCCCCAGGACCTACCGCCTGGCCGGATCGGACGGGT
>DATGCX010000162.1:0-2541 GCA_035311445.1 Xanthobacteraceae bacterium
CAGGACGATGTTGGTCTGGGTTGAGATGAAGGCCAGACGGAACAGGTTCTGGATTTGCGGGCGGTTGATCTTTTTGGGCCAGTTCCACTGGAAGTCATCGAGGGATTTGAGCACGGGGAAGCGCGCGTTCTTGATGCGTCGCTCGATGCTGCGGTTCTCGCGCATCGTGGCTTCGCCCTCAACCAACTGCTGCAGATAATCCAGGTGCGAGCGCTGCTGCTCGGCAGCTTTAGTGGCTAAGGCTTGGTAGTGGCTTTGGATGTAGTGCAGGTGCAAACCATGCAGCTGCGCGTCCAATCGCGTCAGGTCACTCGGGGTCATGATCGTTTACCTCGTAGGCGTTGAGGTCCGGGGGAGCGATGTCGATATCGAGCAGGTCGTGGCGACGGGTGAGTTGTAATGGTCCTGGTTCCGGCAGCGCCCGGGCCCGGGTCTCCAGAATGTTGGTGATGTACTCGGCGCTGAAGGCCTGAAATGCGAGCCCGTCCGAGATGGCGCGGGCCACCGCATCGGCGGGGTAGATCTCGGCCAGCGCCAGGATCTTGCGGACGTGGTGGCGGGCGTTGAGCCTGCGCTGCTCCAGGCCGTCGTAATAGGCTGTCGCATCCGGTGACAGCGCCAGGAAGTGCATCATCAAGCGCTGTTCGCGGGCCCGGCTACGCTGGGCGATCAGCCCCTTGGCGTGATCCGGATCCTCGATGTCCTCGTGACGGCCATAGCGCCGCTGGTGACGGGCGATGAGTTGGTTGTCGAAGTAGATGCAGACCCGGTCCGGCCAGGCTTTGACCGTCAATCGGCGGTGAGCATATGCGGAGGGGACGGAATACTGATTGGTGTCCAGGGTGATACGGAACTGGCTGGAGGCGATGCTAGTCGAAGTGTGTGCGAGGTCGTACGGGTGCGGGTTGAGCGCTCCCAGATGCGGACGTTCTTGCACCAACAAATCGATGGGTCGCTGTTGCGTTTCGCCATGGATGCGCACGTTGGCGATGGTATCGAGCCAGACCTGCGCGGCCGCTTGGATGATGCTGAAGTCGGTCAATTCGAGCCCATGCAGGAAATTCTTTTTGACGTAGCCAACGCCCGACTCCACGCGCCCCTTCTCGTTGCCGCGGGCGACATTGCAGGCCTCGATCGCAAAGCCGTGGTGGCGGGCAAAGTCGAGATAGCGCGGATTGAACACCGGAGCGGCGCCGGCCAGGCGCTGCAAAACCGCCGATTTGAGATTGTCGACCATGATTTTAGACGGCACGCCACCCAAGGCCGTGAAGGCGTGTTCGTGGCAGGCGAGGAAATGCTCCATGGTCTGGGAGACGGTGAACTCCACGAACATTTGGCGGCTGAACGCCAGCACCATGACGAAGAACGAAAGCCGGCGACGGGTATTGCCGACCGCGACGGTTCCGTAGGCACCCCAGTCGACCTGCGCGCACTCGCCGGGAGCGAAGTGCAGCTTGAGATAGACCGGCCGCTTGGTAGGCCGGATGCGGCGGACGTAATCGCGCAGGATCGTGACGCCGCCGCCGTAGCCCTCCTCGCGCAGACGCTGGAAAATCTGCTGAGCGCTGTAGGGGTGGGTGTCCAACAACCGCGTGATGCGCGGCTTGAAAGGATCAAGAACACTGCCGCGCGGCCGGCTGCGCCGCGGCTCGAAGCGCGAACGCGCCGCCCACGCGGCGACCGTCCTCGGGTCAAGGCCCAGCGCCCGGGCGGTCTGCACGATCGTCAGGCGTTGGCGATCATGGCAGTCGTGGATCTTGCAGAACGTCTCGTAATCGATCACGACCGGCTCCGCCATCAGGCACGGGCGCCGCCCGCACCGCCCATGTAGCGAGAATGTCTTGGCCCAGCCGTAGCAAACGGTCCGTGGCGCGGACGATGTCATCTTGTAACGGCGTTCCGACCATGTGGGCGATTAAGCCAATCAGAACAGCAGGTTGCGCTGTTAAGATATCTTGTAACGGCGACCGCGCGACAAGGTCTGTTTCGGTTGCAGAACCAATGGGTTGCGCCATTGAGACATCTTGTAACGCAATGCCGACACGTCGACCCTTGCGCCAATACCCGGGATGGCGCGACCGCCAAGCCTGGACCCGGGCGACGTTCACGGGGCCGTGGAAGTAGCTTTGGTTCTCAGGCTTGGCGAGCCAGCGGGCTTGGCTGGCGGCCTTGCTGGCCGCTCTGCAGGCAGGGGCCGAGCAGTAGCACTGGTGACGGCGGTTGCGCGGGTCGGGACGAAATAACTTAAGACAGCACTTGCATTTACGGCGGTCCCCACAGCCCATCGCGTCCCCTCCGGCGAGGACGCATCATTAGCCAAGGCAATGCACTGTCCGGTTTCGATGTCGGAATGAGCCGCCGCGTTCCTTCGCCATCTCGCAGCGTTCAATCGATAGCATCAGCCCGCGCTGTGATCGCAAATTCAAACCGATAGCTTTACTGCAAAATCAGACCGGTGCTGACACTGTATGATCGTCAAAACGCAACCAAAGGAGAACCGCGTCATGGATACCATACCGCCGCCCTCTGAGATCGAAGTTG
>DATGCX010000163.1:0-22761 GCA_035311445.1 Xanthobacteraceae bacterium
CCTTCCACACGGACGGCGGTGGGCTGGACCTTGTCGGGAATGTTGAAGGCCCAGTCGGGCAGTCCCTCGGGGACTTTTAGGGCTTCCTGCGCGTTGAGCTTCTGCGCCACGAGGAGCGGCGCGAGGGCGCACACAACGACGGCGATGCGGATGGACGTGTTTGTTCGGACGACTCGGGGGATCACGGCGCCTCTCCTCTCCCATTCTCGACGACGGTCGGCTGTAAATTATACGGCGGAGGATATATCAGAGCCGCAACAGCCGCCAGGACGATCCAAATCTTCTCTTCGGCAAAAAAAAATGCCTGCGGGTTGCGCGGCGGATGTCGCGTACATCCAGTGCCGAACATCGTCATCCTGGCTTGCAACTCGCTGACCTGACGCGCCTGCGATCGCGCTGACGGCAGCGGCTCAGGGACGATAATCAATCACCCCTGATTGCTGCGAGGTCACACTGCCCGAAACGCTCGCGGCGATTGGCCTCCCTTTTGCTTTCGTCGACCTGTTGAAGCCGGACAATCCGCGGAAGGAATGGGCCAATTCCACGAATTGACGGGCCTTGCGGCGACACGGGAAGCGGTCTAATCTCAATCACAGTCGCCATCGGGATGTGCCGAAGTCCAACGAATTAACGCCGGCAATCCCATCGGCCAGCAAGCATCGCGCAACTACGCTCTGAAAGGCCTGCCCTCGCTGACCGATGGCATGGCGCGGAAAGAATTCATTGGAGCTGCGCGAGAGCTGGGACGACAACGCACGGAGAGGCCTAGCCATGACCCACCTGGACATCGCGATCGGCTCGGACGCGAGCCATGCCCTTCCGGTCATCCGGAAGATCACCATGACAGACCTCAAGGACGCTCTGGCCAAAGGCATCGAAGACTTCTGGGCGGTACCCACCCACGCCATCTTTCTCAGCATCATCTATCCGGTCGCTGCGCTGGTGCTGGCCCAATTGACCCTGAATAACCTCATGCATCTGTTCTTTCCGCTCGCGGCCGGCTTCGCTCTGATCGGTCCCGTTGCCGGCCTCGGTCTTTATGAATTGAGCCGCCGGCGGGAACTGGGTCTTGACCTCTCGTGGACCCATGCCTTTGGCGTGTGGCGTTCGGCGTCAATCGGCGGCATCCTTGCACTTGCCGCGTTGCTGGCGGTTATCTTCCTTCTCTGGGTTGCGGTATCCCAGGCGATCTACATTACGATCTTCGGCTATGCCCCGCCGGAATCGATTCCGGATTTCCTCCACCGGATCTTCACAACGCCCGAGGGTTGGACACTGATCGTCGTCGGCAACGGCGTCGGCTTTCTGTTTGCTGTCTTGGTGTTGATGATCAGCGTGGTATCATTCCCGCTGCTTCTTGACCGCGATGTCGGTGCGGCAGTTGCGATCCTGACTTCCGTCAGGGCGGTGCTCAGGAATCCCGTGACGATGGCGATGTGGGGATTGATTGTCGCCGGCCTTCTGTTGTTTGGCTCCCTCCCGCTGTTCATCGGACTTGCGCTTGTGGTGCCGGTGCTTGGACATTCGACCTGGCATCTGTATCGTAAGGTCGTAGAGCCAGACGTAAGCCGTCGACAAGAAGAGCCCATTGCGCCGCAACGCCGGCGTCGACGCTACGCGGCACAGTTTCCGGCGGCTCTCGTCGCAGGCGAGGACGAGCCGTAGCTGTGTCTCGGGGCGAAACCAAGCGACCTGGCTTTGCGCCTGCATTATCCCACGCCTAGTGCACGTTCCGACGATTTGACGCAAGCTCTTCACCTCTCCCCGCTTGCGACCGTTGGGGGGAGATGCCGGACTGCGCACTTGCGGGGAGAGGGAGCAGCAAGCGCCGTCGAGACCCCGCGTAGTGACCGCACCACAATCCGGAGCTCGGGAAGCCACGTGCGGACTGTCGGCCAGTGCCGAAAAAGGCTACCATCCAGTTTGGAATTCACAGAACCCGGACAGCATCAAGGCTGATGACGCCGGTGAACGTGATCCATTACAGTAACGCGCCGCAAGGCAAAAGGGGATCAGTTCGGTCGCTTGTAGACCACCCATGATGATACGAGCGGAGGAGGACGCCATGGATTCGATCAGACGCACCATACTCAAAACCGGTGCCGCGGCGACCGCGGTGGCCGCGGCACCGCACGTGTTTGCGCAGCAAGGAGCGCCGGCCCGCTTCTACGAAAGAGGCCCGGTTCGCATCCGCTTTGAGGAGGCCGGTTCCGGCTTCCCGTTGTTGCTCATCGCCGGCGGGGGATTGAACTCGACGATCTCCGCCTTGGCGCGCGGGCCATTTAATCCGATCGAGGAGTTCAAGGGAGAGTACCGCTGCATCGCGTCGGACCTGCGCAACGCCAATGGCGGCGAGTCCACCGGTCCGCTCGAGATCGACCGGCCATGGGATGCGTACACGGACGATCATATCGGTCTGATGGATCACTTAGGGATCGACAAGTTCATGGTGATGGGCTTCTGCATTGGTGGCCCATTCGTGTGGAACCTGTTGAAGCGGGCACCCGATCGTGTCGTCGCAGCCGTGCTGGCGCAGCCCAGCGGGTCGCGTCCGGAGGCGCGCGATCTTTTCTACGAAGGCAACATGAAGACCTGGGGTCCGGAACTGGTGAAGCGGCGGTCCGACCTCACGATGGAGACGGTCGACAAGTTCCTGACCAGGATGTACCGCACCAACGCCGACTTTGTTTTTACCGTGACGCGCGATTTCGTGCGCAATTGCCAGACGCCCGTCCTGATCCTGCCGGATGATATCCCGGCGCACCCGTATGCCGTCGCGATGGAGGCGGCGATGCTCGCGCCCAACGCCGAAGTGAGCATGTTCCCCTGGAAGGAGCCCAAGGAGCGGATTCCGCTGGCGGTTCGCCAGATACGTTCCTTCCTGCGGGCGCATCGGCCTGCTTCTGTTTAGACGCCGGTGTCCATAGGAGATAGGAGAGCGGGGCAAACGCTAAGCGGTTCCCGGTCGATTTAATTCACGCGTCGTCATGCGCGGCTTGACGCGCATCCATCAAAAAGATGGACCCGCAGGTCAAGCCCGTGGGTAACGACGGTGGAGGGACCGGCGCCGACTCAAACCGGGCACCGCTTTGGTTCTGCAAGCAGTTGCGCCGAAGGTTCTCGCCGTGAAGATCATCAGCGGCGGACAAACGGGTGTAGATCGCGCAGTGCTTGATGTCGCGATCAAGCGCGGCATGTCCTGGGGTGGCTGGTGCCCAAAGGGTGGCTGGGCCGAGGACTTGCCTGACCCGCCCGGTCTCCTGAAAAAGTACCCCAAGCTCACGGAAACGCCCTCGTCTCAACCCGAGCAGCGTACCGAATGGAACGTGCGCGACAGCGACGCAACACTCATCATCACCGATCGCGATGGTCTCTCAGCCTCCAAAGGAACGCGGTGCGCCCAACAATGGGCCAACCACTACGGCAAGCCGCTTCTGGTTGTTGATATCGACCAACCAGATGCGGCTGCGCAAGTTGCGGCGTGGCTGCGAGCGCAACGCAAACGATTTGGTATGCATATGACGCTCGGCATCGGTGGACCGCGCGAGAGCGAAGCGCCCGGGATCTACAAGAGAACGCGCCTGATGATGGATAGCGTGCTGGCTCAAGGGAGCGGTCAGGTTGCAAGCGCCGGCCGGCTATAGCCGATCACCTCCCAAGAACATTTATAACGAGCTGCAGTATTTATCGGTCAATGAAATCTTTTGGAAACAGCTCTTGCGTTTCGTCCTTGAATGCAAAGTTCGCCAAAACCCAGCCGGTGTTGGTCATTTTAAAATTGCACCGAAAGTAGGTAAATCCGAGATTTTCGACATATGAATAGTAAACGATCTGACGTAGTCCACCATTGTAGTCTTTGTCGATGACCTTCCTGGTGAAATCAAAATTCTTACCGTCAAATATTTGCAAGGCATTTGTGAGAGTACTCACCAACTCCGGCTTTCCGATCGAATTGACAACCAGGTCTACTGCTTCGCCGCGCGCGTTGCTGGAAATAGCCTGCGTAACTTGTTCGCAAAACTTGTCAGGATCCGAGATGCGATGCGGCTCTGCGGCTGACGCAGGAAGTGCCAAAACCAGAATTGCGGCGAAAGCGATCCTTAACGTGGCGGGCATACTCTGTCTCCGTAAATTGCGTCGCTTCTACCAGCTGGAACTTGGAGCTCCCCACGGAGGTTCCGAGGCGACCGCCTGCTGGAGGTGCCCTTCTGCGTGGGCGGTCGCGTTTGTGGATCGCTGGGCAAGTCGGAACCTAGAGCAGATTTCGATATGGTTGAATCGAAGAGGTTGCCGTGTCGCGCTTGACCTCTCCTCTCCGGGAGAGGTGAAGAGGCACTCGCTCAACGTTATCGGAAAATGCTTTAAGCGCGCGGCGCATTACTTCGACGTGAACGGCATAGTCGCGACATTTTGCGACGCTATATGAGGCCGCTAGAAAATTGCCAGCGGATTGACAGGCGATCCGGTACCGCCTTCTACCGGCAGCGGTGCAAACGTAATCACTAATTCGTACCGGTTCAGCCGCCGCGCCGTTGCGACTAACTCCTCGAGATCGAGGTTCTCCACGATGTTGATTCCCATCCAGATCAGCACCGCCACGTGAACCGGGTTGCGCATCCCTTCCCATCCGGGCCGTGGATTCCAGTCGATGTTGAAGTCGTGGCCGATGAAGGCCGGCAACCGTTCATGCATCCACGGAATCGTATCGGGATAATAGCCCGCCACCTGGCCCGTCCACGGACCGACCGCGGCGCGTCTCTTCCATCGGCCGCTGTAGAGCAGCGGGATGTCGCCAGGACCGATCTTCACGCCGGATTTCTTTTCCCACGCTTCAAGATCCGCGCGTGTGACCGGCACAGTTGGGTCGAGCGAGTCAACGCCCTTGAGCTGTGCAATGTCGTAGAGGACGGCACGCGTGGTGACGCCCTCCCTCCAGTTCATCACACTTCCCTTGATGCACCCGCTGTCGTTCGTCACGTTTTCCTTGACCGGGACGCCGTTGTACATCTGGCCGTTCTCGAAGAAGTGACACCAAGTGTCGATATGCGCGACTGTCTGGCCGTGGTAGCTCACCTGGTAGTTGTCGGTCGTGCCGACATCGGTAATGGCATTCGTGGCGCGGTGGAAGACGCCGGGCGGGCCTACATCGGCGGCTGCCGTCTGCGGCTCAGCGTGCGCGAGCGACACCACGATCCCGTCTCGAACAAGCCGCATGGCGCCCGCGACCTTCTCCTGCGTGATGAGGCTCGTCGTGCCCTTGGCGTCCTGTCCTAACGGGGCCCACCTGCCCCAGGTCTTGAACTCTGTCCGCCACTGCTCGTATTGGGCTCGCAGCGCTGCCGTGTCGGGCGGAGCGGCCGGCGCAGGCTGTGCCTGCGTCCGCATCTCTGTCCCGCTGATCACGCCGGCCATGACCAGGCCAGCACATGCCGCAACTGATGCCAGACGATCTCGCATGCGATCCTCCCCTGTTTTCAAAGAGTTCTCAAAACGGGTTTTCAATTTGGGCTGCCAAGAACGCCCGCATGATACACCGCCCGAGGCGCGCTTCCATAGTTCCGACGACTTAATTGTCCTGCAACAAGCCTCTGAAGTTGATATAGCCTCAACTTGAGAAGCCGCACACGCTTGAAGTCTCGGCGGCGGGGTAGCCGCGCAGTCGCGCGGGCAAGAATTTCGAACGCAGAACATCCTGGAGGTGCGCGGTGCGCGCTTATCGAAATCAAGTAGTGCAGTGCCGTTCAACGTTCTCCGTCTGCTTCAATGCCGGCCTGACGGCCACTTTCATTACAATCGCACCCGCGCTAGCGCAGACGGTCCCGGAGGCGCCTGTCCCTTCTGCGGCGCCGCATAATGTGGTGATCTTCGTCGCTGACGGCCTGCGCTCGCGTAGCGTCAACCACGACACCGCGCCTAATCTTTTCGCGCTCGCCCAGCAAGGCGTCTATTTCGTCAACAGCCATTCGCTGTTCCCGACTTTCACCATGGCGAACGCGTCGGCCATCGCAACCGGTCATTACCTCGGCGATACCGGGGTGTTCAGTAATACGTTGTACACCGGATTTGCCGTGCCCAGCGCAGCCAATAGCCCGACGCCATTCATCGAGAACGATGCCGTGCTTGGCGACCTTGACGCCCGGTTCGGGGGCAATTTCTTGAACGAAGACACCATCCTGAAGCTCGCCCGCGACAAGGGCTACAGCACCGCCGCGATCGGCAAGCACGGCCCGACGCTCCTGTTAGATCACACTGAACGTACCGGATCGCAGACGATCGTCATCGACGACGCCACCGGTAGCGAGCGAGGGATCCCGGTACTTCCGGAACTGGCTGCCCGAATCAAAGCCTTGGGCCTTCCCGCCGCCACGCTGCCGCGCGGCGCGAACGGTGTCGCGGGTGATGCGACGACTCCCGGAACGAAGGTAGCGAACGTGGTGCAGCAGGATTACCTGGCAGCGGTTACGACCCGCGCGGTGCTGCCGATGTTTGCGGAACGAAAAAAGCCCTTCCTCCTCGTCTTCTGGTCGCGCGATCCGGACGGTACCCAGCACAACACCGGCGATAGCCATTTGACACTGGTGCCGGGGATCAATGGGCCGACTTCTCTGGCCGGCATCCGCAATGCCGATGACGACCTCGGTCGCATTCGAGCGACGCTTGCTGAACTCGGCCTCGCTCAGGACACCAATATCATCGTCACGGCGGACCACGGCTTCGCAACGATTTCGAAGGAAAGCGCCACCAGCGCGGCCGCCCGGGCGCGCTATCCCGACACCCCGCCCGGGCACTTGCCGCGCGGTTTTCTCGCCATCGATGTCGCACAGGCGCTCGGAATGGCGCTCATCGATCCCGATAACAACTTCGCTCGGGTCGCCGAGGGGCATTCTCGGAACGGCAATGCGCTGATTGGTGGGGACAGGGACCGCCCGAAAGTTGTGGTGGCGGCCAACAGTGGATCGGACTTGATCTACATCCCCGACAACGACAAAGAGATTGCAGGCAAAGTCATCCGCGCGCTGCTGATACAGGACTATGTGAGCGGGTTGTTTGTCGACCGCCGGCTTGGCTCGTTCCCCGGCACGTTGTCGCTTGATGACATTGCTCTCAACGGCGCCGCATTGACGATGTCGCCCGCCATCGTGGTCAATTTCCGGTCCTTTGACACGGTGTGCGGAGAGCCAGTGCGCTGCCCCGTTGTGGTTGGGGACGCCGCCCTGCAACAGGGGCAGGGTACGCACGGATCATTCAGCCGGGCCGAGACCTGGAACTTCATGGCCGTCCTTGGCCCCGACTTCAAATCCGGATTTGTCGATATAGCTCCCACGAGCAATGCCGATGTGGGCCGCACCGTCGCGGCAGTCATGCGCCTTGATTTCCGTGGCAAGGGCATCCTCACCGGCCGCATATTGAGCGAGGCGATGCCTGGCGGTGTGATGCCGGACGTGAAGGGGTGGTCGGTTGCTTCCGAGCCTGCTGAAAACGGACTGCGGACCGTTCTCGATCTACAGGTGGTCGGTACGGTCCGGTACTTCGACGCCGGGGGCTTCCGCGGTCGCACGCTTGGACTTTCACAAAGCACCATCCCGGGGAAGTGATTGGTGCTGTCCGTCCGTCGCGCTGTCATCCGATCTCAAGCAGCAGCTTCTGCAGGATGGCCTGCTTGAAATTATCGAAGCCGATCGATTCGATCGTTACGTGTCCTTCGCCGCCAACGACGTAATTGCGATAGTAAACTTCGAGACCTTCGGGAGGTTGTGGCGGAAAGATATATTCGGGCGGCTTCACAATGATGGGCAGGCCATTGATGACTATGCCTTTCGCAACCAATGCGTCCCGGACTTCGCGAAGGCCGAAAATGCCCTGATTGTCGTCGCCATCTCCGGAGACATCAATGACCTTTCTGCCGCCAGCAAACTCGTGATCGAATTGCCGGTCGCAGAACAAGAGCGCTCTGCTGATCAGGGTGTTAACGCCGATCCGCGGACGTTGTTCATCTTTCAATCGATTGCGGAATACATCCATCGATGTGGCATCGTGGACCCGCGTCCAGGGCACCATGACTTCCTGTTCGCGAGCCCATGCAATAAAGGTGACGGCGAGGACCGGCGGGTCGAGCTCGCGAATGACGTTCAGTACACGGGAGTCTCCCAGCGCTTCCAGGTAACCGTCTTGCTGGGTCCGGTAGCGCGTCGCATTCACGCTGCCGGAAACATCGGCAGCGAGGATGAGCTGCATCCCGACCGGCTCCTGTGCGCGTGCGCCGGCAGTAAATGGGGCGAGCGCGAGTGCAGAAGTCGTCGCCAGCACCTGGCGTCGGGTCACCAGAGTCTTCATCTCAAATCTCCCGTGTGCCACCGCGCCCCACAGATGTTCGGTTGAAACCCTCGGACGCCGAGCGCGCCACCCGGAAGCCACCCCGAACACAAGACAAAAAGTATAGCAGCCGATCGGCTGTTGGCGAGGCTGGAGGACGGAAAAAGCCTCGCTGCGCGGTGTTATCGTGCGCCGGATCACACATGGCCGGCGAGTTGTTCAAAATGATGACTGGCTTACGGCTCTTGGAAACGCCCTCGATGCGTGAGATGGACCAGCGACGGCGGTGAATCACGGCAGTGTTGCAATAGCCGGGTTGACGACGGCGTTTCCGCAGCAGCCATTTGAGGTTCTTCCGAAGACGGCGCGCATGATGTAGCCTGATCGCACGCGCATCAGGGTGAGCAATGAAACTTCGCCGTCGACAATTTCTGCGTCTGGCTGCGGGCGCTGCCGCGTCCCCGGCGCTCTCGCGCATTGCAAACGCGCAGCCTTATCCGACGCGGCCGGTGCGCATTGTCGTCGGTTTCACCGCCGGCGGCTCCACTGACATCGGTGCCCGCCTGATCGGACAATGGCTCCAAGAGCGACTTGGCCAGTCATTCATTATCGAGAACCGGCCGGGCGCGGGCACCAATATTGCAACCGAGTCGGTCGTACGCGCGCCCGCAGACGGCTACACGCTCCTCATGATCGGCCCGTCGAGCGCAGTCAACGCAACGCTTTATGACAAGCTCAGTTTCGTGTTCCTTCGCGACATCGCGCCGGTTGCCAGTTTGATCCGGCAGCCTCAGATCTTGCTGGCGAATCCGTCGGTAGCGGCCAGGACAGTTCCCGAGCTGATCGCTTACGCCAAGGCCAATCCGGGCAAGATCACAATGGCATCGGCCGGCATAGGTTCGACCGGTCATCTGGTCGGCGAATTCTTCAAGATGACGGCCGGCGTCGATTTTGTTCACGTGCCATATCGCGGTGCGGGACCCGCATTGACCGACCTCCTCGGCGGACAGGTCATGATATCCTTCGCCGGTATTGCCGGATCGATTGAGTATATCAGGACCGGGAAGCTGCGCGCGCTTGCGGTCACGACCGCAACGCGTGCGGAGGCGCTGCCGGACGTCCCGACTGTCGGCGAATTCGTGCCCGGCTTCGAAGCCGGCGATTGGCTTGGAATGGGCGCGCCCCGAAACACGCCCCCTGAGATCGTCGATCGGCTCAACAAGGAGATCGCCGCGGCCCTTGCTGACCCCAAAATCAACGGGCGGTTTGCCGATCTGGGCGGCACGGCGCTTGTGCTCACGCCTGCCGAGTTTGGCAAGCTGCTCGCCGACGAAACCGAGAAGTGGGGCAAGGTTATCCGAGCAGCCAACATAAAGCCGGAGTAATGCGCTCGCTGTCAGATATTCCGAAATGTTTTCGTTGCCGGAGGTCTTATTGCTTCCCCTTGGTCATACCGCGCTGCGAGCCAAGCCACTGCACTACCTTATGCCGGTAACCTGGTTTTGAGAAAACGAAAGAAAGGGAGGTATGAGATGAAACCCCAAACTCTATTCTTCAGCGCTTTCGCAGCGGTAATGGTCACTTGGCCCGCATATGCGGTAGATGGCGCTGCAGGTATCATGGGGGTTCGCTGGGGCAAGAACGCGTTCAATTTCGAGCCGATGCCATCCGGCTCGCAGCCGTTGAGGAATTTAAGCCGCCGTCCAGACGGCACCGGCAATGCCGGCCAATTGGTTGGCGACCATTACAATCCGATTCTCAAGCCCGAAGCGGCAGCGATTGTAAAACAAAAGGGTGAGCTTGCCATTGCGGGCAAGGGCTTTCCCAATGCGCAAGACCAGTGCCGGCCGGTTGCGCCGCCTTTCACCTTCGCGATGCAACTCAGCTTCCAGATGCTGCAGAAGAACGACGGCGACATAGTCATCCTTTACGGTCAGGGCGACAATGTTCGCCACGTTCGTATGAACGACACGCATCCCGTGAATCTGGTGCCTTCGCCCATGGGCGATTCGGTCGGCCATTGGGAAGGCGACGCGCTGGTCATCGACACGGTGGGTATCAAAACCGATGCTTTTACGTCGGTTGACCGCTTTGGCACGCCGCAGAGCAATGCGATGCATGTGATCGAACGCTATCGGCTGATCGATGGTGCTTTAGCAAAGGCGGCGCAGGACAAGTATGAGAAAGCAGAGGGGATTGTTGGAGGGGGCGCCAGGTTCTCGGGGGTCATTCCTGACACCAGTTTCAAGGGATTGCAGCTCGAATTGACGATGGAAGACCCCAACGTCTTCACGGCGCCTCTGACCGCCCTTGTCACCTACCGGCGCCTGATGACGCAATGGCAGGAACAGGTCTGCGCCGACAACCCGGTCGAACATTACAAGGATGAGTGGATCGGCTTACCCAAGGCGGACCATCCGGATTTCTGACGGGAAGTAGAGTCGAAACCACGAGCTCAGGGGAGCCTGCACTCCGGGGTCGTGGCCGGGCTTGTCCCGGCCATCCCGATTATGATTGCTCGGTGCCTCAAAATTTGGGGTCGCCGGGCCAGTCTCAAGGGACTGCAGTTCGATTGACGATGGAGGACCCGAACGTGTTTACGGCGCCGCTGACTGTCCTTGTCACCTACCGGCGCCTGATGATGCAATGGCAGGAGCAGGTCTGCGCCGACAACCCGGTCGAACATTACAAAAGCATTTCCCGTGACCTGAGGGGTTCTTTCCGGCTGGACCATCGCAATACTTCACTCCCAGGACCAAAGCATCGTCCGCCTGCTGTCGCGCCGGACAGTAAAATTCCCTTGTAGACAGGGACTTCCGGCATTCTGAAGCGCCTTCTGGCGACCCGCATTCGCGATACGTCCGGCTGATTTACCCTTTGCACTCCCACCAACAAGATGCAGCCGCACACTAACAAGGTGTGAGCGGCAGTATCCGATCCTACTCGCGGCTTGGACAGAGGACGGACCTGACAATTGCGGATAGGCGTTATGAAATCGCTATCTGGCACAGGCTTTGCGTTCAAGGCAGGGGCAGCACTCTCGCCCATTACAGGTGTCCTCACGATGGTTGGCGTTGTTATTAGCCTCTGGGGCGTGTCGCTTATTATTTCCGCGCTCGTTGATGGCCTGGTTGCGCCGCTACTGCCTCCGATCATCGGAACCGCCGTTTTCGTGGTCGAGTTGGTGATTTCCTACGCGGTAACACGTCGCCGCGGAGTATTAGTGCGATCGCACTTCAAACAGCTTCTCGCGCCTGCGGTGGTGCGGCGCGTCCTCGAAACGCCCGACTCGGCCAAGCTCAGAAGCGAGCAGCGCGAAGTGACGGCGCTGTTCACCGATCTTGAGGGGTTCACCGCAATGATGCACCGCGCTGATCCGGCAATCCTCGTGGCTACCCTTGACAACTATTTCGAGGGAATGGCGAACATCATCGTCGCGCATGGCGGCACGATCGATAAGATCGTTGGCGATGGGATCCATGCCTTATTTAACGCGCCGAACGATCTTGAGGGCCATCCCAGGAAAGCCATCGAATGCGCGATTGCGCTCCGTCGCTGGGCAGAGTTGTTCCGGCGTCTCCCCGAGGTTGCGACGATCGGCTTTGGACGCACACGCATCGGCATCGAGACCGGACCGGCCATCTTCGGCGATGTCGGAATTCATGCCAAGCTTGACTATACGGCCCACGGCGATGCCATAAATGTCGCCGCTCGGCTTGAGCGCGCCAACAAGAAGCTTGGCTCCTCGATCTGCATCGGACCCGTGGCCGCATCTCGCTGCGACCAGTCTCTTCTTCGCCCGCTGGGTAAGATCACCATTCGCGGCCACGACGACGCCATGGCGGTCTTCGAGCCCTGGAGTTCCGATGTGCCGTACGCGCAATCGACCATATTGCCGAATAGGAAATGTGCTAATTTCCCAGTTCATGGCAAGACGGCTTTCGCCACAACACTGACGGGCCTTGCTCGGCGCTGCCGCGGGATGGCCACTTGGCGCACGCGCGCAGCAGGCGGCGATGCCGGTGATCCGGGCGACATACCTGCATCGGCGCGCTCGTTGGGACTGCGGGGTCGTTGTCGTCGAGGCCAGCAACGATCGCGACTTTGAGCTGGCCTTCACGAGCCGCCGCGCGCGTCGTTGCTGCCATTCTGTCTTCTCAGGCTTGCCGCGCAATCGCGATAAGATCTTGGAGCTGGCGGCACGCCACAAGATTCCGGCGATCTATCCTACTGTAGCTTGACACCCACGATGCAGGATCGCCTGGCTTCGATCGGGCGATCCAATAACACCGGCCGTGGATACCGGATTGTGCCCGGTCAAATGTGCTGCGGCTACGCCGCGCCTGCCACATTGGAGTTCTTGAGCAATCGGTTGATCATGGTGCGCAGAGCCATCGCCCGCAATGGTTTGTGCAGCAGATGGTGTCCACTCTCGCGCGCTTCACGTAGGCGCTCGGGTGCGGTATCGCCGCTCATGAGAAACGCAGGAACCGGCGCTCCATGGGCTTTGCGAAGCTCAGCAATCGCGGCAATACCGGATTGTCCGTTCGCGAGGCGGTAGTCGCATATGATGAGATCGGGCCGCTCCCCGGGGCCGAGGTCGGCCAAGGCTTCGTCGGGCGTCGCTGCAGCCACGACACGGCAGCCCCAACTACGCAACAGCCCGCCCATGCTCTCGAGCACAAGCTCATCGTCATCGACCACGATCACGAGTTTGCCCCTGGTCGCATTGATTGCGACCTCCGCCGGCTGCGGCTCCACGATTTGCGCCCGCGCAGCCACCATGGGCATCGCGACGGAAAATCGCGAACCCTTGCCCATGGTTGAAACCAGTTGGATTTGATGGCCAAGCAGCTTGCACAGGCGGTCGACAATCGCGAGACCGAGGCCGAGGCCGCCATGGGTATTGTCTCCAGCAAGGCGGTAGAATTCGCCGAAGATATTGCGCCGCTGGTTTTCCGGAATCCCCGGCCCGGTGTCCCAGACTTCGATGTGCACGGTGTCGCCCCGTCTGCGGCAACCCACGACGACGCTGCCGGACGTGGTGTAGCGAACCGCATTAGATACGAGATTGAGGATGATGCGCTCCAAAAGAATTGGATCACTGCGCACCCAGGCGCTGCTCAGCACTAACTGGAAGGATAACCCCTTTTCGCGCGCGGCCTCCGCAAAAGTGCTCTCAATTCGCCTGAGCACCTGGGAAATCGGAAATTCCACGAGATTGGCGGAGAGCACACCGGCATCGAGCTTCGAAATGTCGAGCAGCGCATTGAACAGCTCGTTCATCGCCGTAACGGCGGCATCGATCCGCTCCACCAATCGGCCTCCCTCCGCCGATTTCATATGGTCACGCAATTGCGCTACGAACAGCCCGAGCGCGTGCAGCGGCTGTCGCAGATCATGACTCGCCGCTGCCAGAAAGCGGGACTTAGCGAGGTTGGCGAGTTCGAGCTGGTGGGTACGTTCCTCGACCTTGCGTTCAAGGTATGCATAGGAGTCCTGCAACTGTTCGGCCATGCGGTTGAACTGGTCGGCGAGCGCTTCAAGCTCGTCGCCGGTCGTTATCGAGATGCGTTGGGTGAGATCGCCGCTACCAATGTGGGCGGCGCCGGCGCGGATCGCGTGGATCGGGAGCACCATGCGGCGCACCAGGAACAGACCGGCCAGGAAGGCAAGCGCGAGCCCGGCCAACAGCAGCGCGCCAGAGCGTGCCATCGACTGATAGAGTGGCGCGTAGGCTTCGCTGACCGGCAACTCGGCAAACAACTGCCAGCCGAGTGGGGCAACCGGTGCATATGCCGTAAGCACGTTGCGCCCCCTTACGTCCTGGCCGACCTGCACCGGCTCGATTGGTGTGCCCGTGGCCGCTGAGCGCGCGGCCTTGACCTGAGGGAGCCGCGTCATGTCCGTATTACGCAGTACGAGGCTGATGTCAGGATGCGCGATCAGACGTCCCTCGGCGTCGACCACGTAGGCCTGCCCGTGCTCGCCGATCTTGATCTGCGAAACCACGTCCCAAATCAGCTTGAGATTCACCTCGGCGACGCTCACGCCGGCGTCGCGCCGCGTACCGGCGAGCGCCAGCGTCATGTACGGCTCGGACTCGCGGCGGAAATAAACCGGACCATAATAGACCTTGTTGGCCACGGCCTCGGTGAATTTCGGCTCCTTGGAAAAATCGCGATTGCTGTCGAGTTCGTCCATCGCGATCCGCGACACCCGAAGCCGTTCCTTGCCGGAGGAATCGAGTTGAGACAGCTCGGTGATCGCCGGCACCTGGCGCAGCAGCCGCAGGCTGTCGAAGCGCCGCTGCTCGGTAGTGCTGGCCGACCACGGCAACTGCGTGGTCCAGCCGACCTGGCTTTCGATCTCCTTAATGAACTGCCCGATCTTGTCAGCTGCCGCCTGCGCCTGCTCGCGTTGAATGCGAATGAGTGAAGCTTTATGCTCTTGATACGCGAAGCCGGCCTCGAACAGGGCATTTATCAGAAGTACGACCCATACCATCGCAAGAAGCAGTGCCACATACTTGCGGAACAGCGGGCCGTTGACCTCGCGCCAACTGCTCGCGTGCGCGAGATGCGTGGGCGTCTTCGGGCGATCAATCATTCGCTCACTTGGGCGGTGCGGCTGCATAGATTGGAACTGGCAGGCCCGAGCGCGATCGAACTTGCCGCCCTAACGAAATTCGTGGTCATCAGAGGTTATGTGCTGCTCTCGTTCAATCAGCCACAATCTGCCCTCCGGCGGCGATAACAGCCTCGGACGAATAGCGGCTGAATCGAACTGATATTATGTCAGAGATCTTCCAATCATTCCAACAACCGGATGCTGCAGAAAAAGCTGATCTGTAGAACGTCCAAATTGGCCTGGCGGCCGCTCTCTACTCTCCAATGGTAGGCGCAGATGCGTCCGGCAAGGATAGAGACCCGTTCACGAGTGGTGGCTAACAACGAATATCGCCCTCAAGAATCAGCTGCCCGACCCGCCCCAGTACTAAAGTACTGTCTTGCTGGCGCAGCGGTAGACGGCATAATTAATTGAGTTTAAACAACTTTTTGAAATCAGCGTAGTTGCATGAGCTAGCGGTCCCAAGACCTGAGGCTGATTTTATCTGCGGCCCGCCGGGCCCAAAATCAGGTAGATCATTGTCCCCTGGAGGCTCGACTTGAGTTCCGGCTTAGCAGCGTCGATCAAGCCGAAATGGCTCTCCACACGATGGCGCGATTCGTTTGCTGCCGCGCGCCAGTCCTGCCCAGTCGGGCGCGTGGTATAATTGAATGAAATCCCGAGCTATACAAATGCTTGAACACGAACTCGACGAGCGCACCCATCAACTCCAATTCGCCAACAACGCCCGAACGCAACTTCTGGCCGCGAGCCACGATCTGCGACAGCCGATGCATGCGCTGGGATTATTCGTCGCGCAATTGCGCGGCCTTGTATGTGAGGTCGAACAAAAGCGAATCGTCGAACAAATTGACGCAGCGGCATCCGCCCTGAGGGAGCGGTTCAACGAATTGATAGAGCTTGCCAAAGTCGATTCGGCGGCTGCGAAGGTGAGCAGCAGGGACAAAATCGCCGATCCATCGGCTGCAGTCTCTGTTTCGCGTGATCGCACGAAAGGCAAGCTTATCGTCCTCATCGATGACGATAAGCTTGTACTCGACGGTACTTGCGGACTGCTGCGCAGTTGGGGTTGCGGTGTCGTAACCGCTGATTCGGGCAGTGGCGCGCTTGCTGCCCTTGCCGATCAGCGGGGACCGCCTGATCTGATTATTTCGGATTATCGCCTGTCGGATGGCAAGACCGGGATTGAGGCAATTGCCGAGCTGCGCGGTGCGTTTCCTAAGTTCATCCCTGCTTTCCTCGTCAGCGGCGACATCAGCCAGGCCCCACTGCGTGAAACGCAAGCCAGCGGTTTCCATTTGCTATACAAGCCAGTAGACCCGATGACACTCCGCGCCATGCTTAATCGGCTCTTAAAAACGAAATAGTTGAAGGAGCTTTCGGTCGTCGTTTAGGGTTGAGCGAAAGGTGGCTGAGGTCAATCGGCAATGAGTATCGAACAACTTTTTGTTCCGACGCGTCGCGATCAGGTGAGATCCGCGAAGACATCGACGAATGCGTCTGACGTGCGACTCTGATCCTTTCCCCATACGACTTTGACCTGATGCGAGAGATCCAAAACGCGACAGATAAGCCCACGTAACACCGGGAAGCTATGATTTGGTTATCGGCGGCAATTTCCAGCCCAATTCGCTAACTGCAATGACTGCCTCAGTGCGGTTGGATACTTCCAATGCCTTAAGAATCGCAGTGACGTGATTCTTCACCGTCGGTTCCGCCAAATTGAGAACGCGGCAAATTGCTTTGTTGCTTTTCCCCTGCATCATCAGCGAGAGGACGTCCACTTGGCGCTCCGTCAGGCCCAGATCCGTGGGGGAGACAGTTGGTCGATTGGCGGCAGGCTGCTTCTCGTCGCGTTGCGGCGGCGATGCTTCATCGCGAGCGAGAATCTCCGGCGGAATATAAACACCGCCGGCAAAGACCAATTGAAGCGCGCTCACCATCACCTCGCGCTGGCCCGATTTCGGAATGAAACCGAGCGCGCCGAGATCGAGGGCCTTAACAACGCTGCCACGGTCCTGCTGGGCGGACAGTACTACCACCGGAATAGCCGGATAGCGCTCGCCCAACTCGGCAAGCACGGAGAAGCCGTCGCGATCCGGCAGGTTCAGGTCAAGCAAGATGAGTTCCAGGTCGGGATGCTGGGCAATGACCTGCATCGCTTGGCTGCAACTTGAAGCCTCCAACACGGTCGCATCACCCTTAAGCTCCTTGAGAACGCCGCGCAATGCCTCTCGAATCAACGCGTGATCATCGACTGCAAGTATCTTCACGTCACCCATCCTCGTCCGTATCAGACACAACAGTACGTCATTCCCAGGACTGAAGCATCCCCCCGCCTGGCGTGGTGCCAAAACGAAGAAAGTCACTGACAAACAGGCACTTTCGCCCTGCACCGCGGGTTTCTGCCATCTCATCGGCAGTACGTCGGGCTGATTTACCCGCCCCCCTCCGCACCAGCATGATGCTGGCGCACACCAGGACGGTGTGAGCCACAAAAACTCAAGCAGGAGACTTCACCATGTTCACCAAGACGACCTTCGCACTGGTTTTCGTGCTCGCTACCGCTTCTGGCGCACTGGCCGCAACGAAGCAGCAGAGCTTCCAGCCCCGCAACGATGTCTACGATGTGCACGGCGCGTATGTCGGCTCCGATCCGGACGCCAGCGTGCGCTTCGAGCTGCGGCGGGACTGGGGTCGCGGTAATTAACTCGTCATGGAAAAGGAAAAGGTGGCCAGCGCAGGACTGGCCGCTTTCCCGAACGCTCCCAGTCAACCCCCGATGATGCTGCCCAATACCGCCATATCGCCCGAAGGGCAAAGTGATTCCGGAGATCCGCCGTGAGAATGCATTTCTTCAACTTCTCCTTCAATATCGCTGTAGCGGCCCTCTGTCTCGGCGCAACGGTTAACGGCGCGACTGCGGGCTCGTTCACACGCGGATGTGCGGCACGCGATCTGCAAATTCTCATGCTGATCGAAGAACGCCAAGACAGCAACGCCATTTCCGCGGAAAGATTGAGCGATGCGATCGTCGCAATGATGAATGCCCGGATGATCTGCTACGACGGACACGTAGCGGATGCCCTTGCGGTCTACGATAGTGTTTTCAGGAGCCTAACAGCCAATGATTTGAGCCGAAGCATGCCACCCAGTCTGATAACCGACCGGACGCAGTGATGTCGCTCCGAAAGAGGATAATGACCATGACGACACGGATTACGAATAGGCTGCTCGGTGCGGTGGCCTTAGGCCTCGCGATTGCGGGCGGCAATGTTCCGGCCGACGCGAGCGTTCGGCTGCCGGCCGAGCAGATGATTGGCATGCCCTCGCTCGCCGCCCTTCTCAACCAGATAAAAGCCGGGGTGGTCATGGTTACTGTCCGCCGCTCCGGGCCGGAAAAGACTTCCCCCCAACGGCTGCGACGGGCCGCCAGCACACGCGACCTTCCAGCCGGGCGTCATACCGAGGCAACCGGCTCCGGTGTGATCATCGATGCGCAAAAAGGACTGATCTTCACAAACAGTCACGTCATCGATGGCGCGGACGACATCATCGTAACCCTCGCCGATGGCCGCGAGGCACCGGCGAAGCGTGTCGGAGCGGATCCCAGTACGGATGTCGCCGTCATCAAGATGCAAGCAGAAACTCTGATCGCGCTGCCGACCGGCGATTCGGACGGGCTGGAGGTTGGCGATTTCGTGCTCGCCATCGGCAATCCTTTTCGGATCGGCCAGACGGTAACGTCGGGTATCATCAGCGGACTCCACCGGACGAATGTGGGAATTGGGAAATACGAGGATTTCATCCAAACCGACGCAGCCATCTACCCGGGAAATTCGGGGGGAGCGCTTGTTAATCTCCGCGGCGAGCTCATCGGCATCAATACCGCCTTCATTGGCGCGACCAACAGCAATCCGGGCATGGGATTTGCCATCCCGATAAACATGGTTCGCTTTATCGCGGAGCAGCTCTTGAAATACGGCGAAGTCCGCCGAGGCCGGCTTGGAATTACTTTTGATGATCCGACTCCGGCACTGATCCGCAGCCTGAGGCTGTCGGCTCCGGTGAACGCACCCGTGATCGTCAAGGTCGAAAAAGGCTCGCCGGCAGAGGATGCCGGCCTGAAGGCCGGAGACGTTGTGTCGGAGTTGGCCAGAATATCGGTGCGGGATACGTCGGATCTGCGCAATCGGATGGGACTTCTTTGGGTTGGCGACGTCGCCGATCTAACGATTGTGCGTAACCGGAAACCAGTGGTGATCCGCGCGACAATCGCTGACTGAAAGCGAAGGTCACATGATAGTGTAAGCTCAGCTGGCCTGGTGATCACACATGCGACGGCGAGAGGTCATTGCAGCTATTGGGAGCACAGCGGCTGTTTGGCCGCTTCTCGCCCGCGCCCAGCAAGGAGAGGAGGCGCGGCGCGTCGGCGTGCTAAGTTATGGGGCTGACGCGGACTGGCCGCCGATCCGAAAACGGCTGCACGAACGCCTCGAGAGGCTCGGCTGGGTCGAAGGCCGCAATCTGCAGCTAGACTTCCGTGTTGCTTCCGGAGACGCCGCTCAAACGCGCTTCTTCGCGGCTGATTTGGTGCAACTCGCACCCGACGTGATTGTCACTGTATCTGGAGTAGCACTCCGCACCGTGCGACAACAGACGAAGACGATTCCCATCGTATTCACTCTGCCCGCTCTCGTTTCATTCCATCGCTTTTTACATAGTGGGCTTATAAGCTACGATGTCGACGACGACCTTTTCCTTGGCGCCGCCACTTACGTCGATCGCCTGCTGCGCGGCGCCAAGGTTAGCGACCTGCCGGTGCAATACCCAACCAAGTTTCGCCTGGTCATCAATCTCAAGACCACGAAGTCGCTCGGTCTTGTGGTCCCGCCCTCGATGCTGTTGCGTGCCGACGAGGTGATCGAATGAACCGTCGCGAGATCATAGCAGCGTTAGCCGCCGCAGCGGCAGCGCCGTTTTCGACGTTGGCCCAACCGGGCGAGCAGACACGGAGCGTCGGCGTGTTGATGTCCTTTCTGCCGGACGATCCCGCCGGCGTTGCGGATGTCGCGGCGTTCCGGCAGCGCCTGACGGAGCTTGGCTGGATCGAAGGACAAAATATCCGTATCGAATTTCGTTGGGCGGGGAGCGACGTGGAGCGCGCTCGGGTGCTCGCGAAGGAATTGGTCGGACTCAAGCCAGATGTACTGCTGGCGCGCTCGACGCCGCTCACGGCCGCGCTCAAGCGCGAAACCGACGCCATTCCGATCGTGTTCGTGAACGTTGCCGAGCCGATCGAGTCCGGCTTCGTGCAGACTCTCGCGCGGCCGGGAGGACGCATCACCGGCTTCACCTCCTTCGAGGCTTCGACTGGCGGAAAGTGGCTGCAACTGCTGAAGGAAGCCGATCCACGGATCACCCGCACTGCCGTCATCTACAATCCGGAGACGGCGCCGTTCGCCGGATTGTTCCTGCGTTCAGTTCAATCGGCGGCAACCACCCTTGCCACTCAGATTATCGACATGCCGGTGCACAGCGACGGCGATATCGAAGCCGCAATTGCGGCGTTTGCGCGGGGGCCGGGTGGGGGCCTCATCGCGATCCCGGACACTTTCACGGTAGAGCGCCGCGATATGATCATCGCGCTGGTCGCGCGCCACCGGCTGCCGGCTCTTTATGCGACCCCATCTTTCACGCCGAGCGGTGGCCTGATGGCCTACGCCGTCAACACGCGCGACGCGATGCAACGCGCGGCGGGCTACATCGACCGCATCCTCAAGGGCGCGAGGCCCGCCGATCTTCCGGTCCAGACGCCGACCAGGTTCGAGCTGTCGATCAATCTCAAGACCGCGAAGGCCCTCGGCCTCGACCTTCCGCCGACGCTTGTCGCCCGCGCCGACGAGGTGATCGAATGAGGCGGCGTGCGCGCTCGCGATGCGGGCAGGGCGCCCAATTGAGGTTGACCCATTTTCAACGTCCCGCTGTGCTCTATTATCCGGGCTAGCGGAGCTCAGTAGGAGCCGGATCGCGAGATGTTCGCTAAAGCGCGGGGATAAATGATGCTGCGGCGGCACTTCATTGCAGCGCTTACAAGCGCCATGGCTATATCGACAATTTGCCTGCCGGCAGGTGCCCAACAGGCCGAGCGCATCCGCCGGGTCGGCGTGCTGTCTTTCGGACTCCCAGGCTTACAGTCGGCACCACCCCCGATACTGAGTGCGCTGCGGGACAGCCTCAGAAGCCTCGGGTGGATTGAGGACCGCAACTTTCAGCTCGATGCGCGATTTACCAATGATGCAAAAGCAGTCGATTCCTACGCGGACGAACTGGTCAGGCTTGCGCCCGAGGTGATCGTTACCACCACGTTGCTGGCGACAAGGGCCGTGCAACAGCGCACCCGGTCCATTCCTATCGTATTCGCAGGAGTGGGCGACCCGATCGAGGGCGGCTTGGTGAAAAGCTTGGCGCGTCCAGAGGGGAATACCACGGGCATCAGTAATCTTTACTCGTCGATCGGCGGCAAGTGGGTGAGCCTTCTCAAGGACACCGTCCCAAGCGTCGCCCGGGTTGGGATTGTCATCGGCCTCAACGGCGGGCCGACGAGGGACGGGCCTGGTTACGTTTCCGAGATCGAGGCGGCAGCAGCCGCTTTGCACCTGCAGGCGATCAGGATTCCTTATAGTACCGCAGCCGAATTGGAGCGTACCGTCGATGCGTTTGCTGCGGAGCCCAACGCAGGCCTGATCGTCCGCCCGCCCGGCCTGATCGGTATAGATCGCCAATGGTTTTTTCGGCTGATGGCAAAACACCGGCTGCCTGCGATCTACCACGACAGAAGCTACGTCCAGCAGGGCGGCCTGATGTCCTATGCGTCGAACTTTGTCGCCTACGCACCGCAAGCAGCGGCGGGCTATGTGGACCGCATTTTGCGCGGCGCCAAGCCGGGCGATCTCCCGGTGCAGTTTCCGACGAAATTCGAGCTGGTCCTCAATCTCAAGGCCGCCAAAGCCATCGGTCTGGAAGTCTCCCGCGAAATGCTGCTTATCGCCGACGAGGTGATCGAATGAGACGGCGCAGGTTCATCGCTCTCCTCAGCAGCGCGGTTATCGCGCCGCCGCTGCTTGCCCGGGCGCAACAGTCAGCGGTGCCGCTGATCGGATATCTCCGCGCAGGGGGCCAGCCGGAGGCCGATGAGTTAGCGGGCTTTCGCCAAGGGTTGATCGAACTGGGCTATGTCGAAAATCGGAACGTAGCCATCGAGTTCCGCAATGCGGCGCAATACGATCACTTGCCGGCAATGGCGGCCGAGCTATTTCGTCGCCACGCGGCCGTTATCCTGGTCAACGGCCTTCCTGCCGCACTTACGCCTTCGACCAATTCGAGCTATGTCCGCGCTGCGACACGCTTGCCGTTGAGCACAGTCGCAATTGGAAACAGTCGCTGGCGGGCCGTGCGCCTGCCCTCATAGTTGTCGAGGAATTCGAAGCTTCCCTCCCGCAGCTCCATTATTGCAACGTCCGCCGGCGCTCCGACGTTCAACGTGCCGCGATCACTGAATGCGTCGAACACTTTGGCGGCATTGGTGGTTGCGCAGGCCACCACTTGCGCCAGCGGCATCCCGAACATCAGTAATTTCGACATGACGTTGGGGAAATCAATCACCCCAGCGGTCCGCCCTTCGGGCGTCCAGTCGGTTGAGAATGTGTCGGGCAGGAATCCCGCCTGCAGCACGCGCTCGGCAATGTCCCATCGCAAATGGCCAGTGCGTCCGTTGCCGAGATCGAACCACACGCCGCGCTTGCGCGCGGCAAGCAC
>DATGCX010000164.1:0-2578 GCA_035311445.1 Xanthobacteraceae bacterium
CGTCATCAAGGATGCGCGAGCGCCTATGCTCGGCGACCTTCTGGCGCGACATGCCGCGCACGAAAGGCGGGACGAAGCTGTCCGATCTCGCCGCATACCAATTGAAGATGCGCCGCAAGACGGCGAGTGTCACGTCGGCCATTCGCTGGCCCGACGAGTCTTCGATCCTGTCCATGAGCTGGACAATCTCGCTGCGCCGGATGCTCTCGAGCGGTCGATTACCGAGGACCGGATAAACCAATCGCCGCAGAATGCTCACTCGCTGATCCGCTGTACGCAGCCGGTTGCCTTCGCGCTTGAGGTATTCTTCGCAGACGGCGACGACGGTGTTGGCCCTGGCGGCGGCCGTGAGCGCGGCGGCCTTGCGCGCCGCAGCCGGATCGTGGCCCCGGGCGAGCTCGTGCAGCGCATCGGCAGCGCCTTTTCGGGCGGCGGCGAGCGTCAGCGCCGGCCAGCCGCCAAGCGTCAACTTGGTTGGTCGGCCGGCGTACCTGTACCTGACCGCCCAGGACTTGGCGCCGGACGGCTGCAGCACGAGCCAGAGGCCCGAGCCGCCGTCGCTGATCTCGCGCCGCTGCGGTCCGGGCTTAAGCTTCTCGATCGTCCTTGCGGTCAGTTTTCGGGTCATGCGTTACCCCGTAGGCTGGAGGGTAACAAAATCGCCTGTCTGGCTTGTTACCCCGTGCTCCACCACACTGCGGGACAATCAATATTTGTCAAGCAAATTCGCGGGCGGAGTGCACCGGTGTGCTCCGCCTTGCTCCCCGTTCGCCATGATGGAGATGTACGTGCGGGTCGATGCCGCCTGGCATGACGATATGTCCTGTTGCGTCGATCAGATGCTTGGCAGTGTCGGCCGACAGCGCTCCGGGAGTGGCGATCGCGGCGATCGTCTCGCCGGCGACCGCGACGTCACCGCGCACGACGCCCTCGGGTGTCACCACATCGCCGCCGCGAATCATGAGATCAAACATCCCGCCTCCTGGCACCGACAAGGTCCAGACGCCTGGTTAGCACAGGCTTTGATCGACGCAGTCTTAATATGTGTGCATGCGAGAAACGAGCCCGCCGGATTTTAGGCCGTCGGCAAGCCGCATAAACCCCTTCCGCGATCTTTTCGGGAGTGCGTGCCCTACATGCGCACGACGCGTTCAAGCGAGGAGCCGGCGTATATGGCGGACATGAATCCCGCGACCGGGTGCTCAAGCGAAGCTAAGTGCTCCGCCCTTCGGGTCGATCATAGCACTGCGTCTGGTCCGTCTTTCTCGCGGGCGCCCGGGGTGGCCGAGATCAACTGCATGACCTGCTCGATACTTTCCTGCACGCCCTGAAATTTCCCGCTCGTCAAATCGAGTTGAGCCCTGGCTCCGGGAATTTGGGTGTCGGATCTGACCGACGTGACGTGTTCCACATTGATATGAATCAATCTGCCGCCGGGTTCGGTCAATTTGATCCAGGCCCTCGCTCTGCCCGCGAGACCATCACGACAGAACGGGGCGCTCTGTACGACGGCGAGCTCTGATGCGGCGAACGAAGCCTTCTCCTCGACAGTGAATGGCTTCGCGGCATCGTTCACGACCCGGGTGCGACCGTTGGACATCATCGACGCCGGGCGTCGGGCGAATGAACCATGATGGTCGGTCCGGTCATCGGCATCCGCCAAAACGGCCGAGGCGGTGCCAACAACGAGGAGGACGGCCAGAGTCGTGGCGGCCCTGCGAGACATTTTGTTCTCCTTGGCTCAAGGCGCGTTCGTCCCATGAGATCGCATCGGGTCGCTGCTTATTCCGACGAGAGCGGGGGCAGTCAGGAATGCGCGGTTCTTTTTGCGCAGTTCGGTGGTGAAAAGCGCTTTTTTGTGATGGCCATCACATGACGGCACGGCCCGCGAAGGAAATCCCAGGGAACCTCCCGCGGAACCGTACGGCCCATCGATACGTTGTGAGGTGAGTGGTGATGGGCAAGAGAAATGGTGGCGTTGTCAGACCCGGCCTGCAAGCGGTGCGGCGGGCGGATGGAAATAGTGGCTGATATTTCTCCTCGGGACCCCGAGCCGGGCCTTCGCGCCTTCGTGTGCTCTGAGTGCGGCGCAGTAGAGAGTGTCCTGATCTACCCCGATAATCATTTCGGGCCGAAGGACCCAACCTACAATGGGAAACGGTGTTGAATTCCGCATCATGCCCAATGGCGAAGATGGCCACTGGTATTGGGAAGTCATCAAGGACGGCCGCGAGGTTGTTGCGCGCGGCGTTACCGAGACGGAGCCCGCTGCCTGTGAACAGGCGAATGAAGCGGCGCGAAAGATGGAGTTGATTGCATAACGGGGAACTTCTGGCGCGCAGGAGAAGGGGGTCAGCCATGCCTACGACAATCTTGATATGCGGCAGTCCTGCCGATGGCTTCCAAATCGTCGGCTTGTTCACGGATAGCGGCGATGCTGAATGCTATGCCGAAGACCACAGCCTCAGAGACTGGTGGATTGCCGAGCTAACATCGCCGGAAGCGTTCGCAGAAAGCCAGCGGCGACGGTTTCGAGCAGCGCGCGGTCCCATCTAATAACCGACCCCGAAGGGTCGAG
>DATGCX010000165.1:0-27936 GCA_035311445.1 Xanthobacteraceae bacterium
AAGAGGAAAGCGAAGCGAAGCCGGTGAAACCGAAGTGTGTCAGAAGCGTCCTTCGATCGTGATGACTGGTGGCCCGGTGCTATTTTGGCGCAAAAAAGGACGGACCGGCCGCTTTACACGGTCCGGCCCGTCCAACTCGCCCTTGATCTTGCCAGATCAATAGCCCCAGCTGCCCCAACGCCAATGGCCGCCCCGGCTACCAAACCGCCAATGACCGCCGCCGAATCCGAAAACGCCTCGACTGCCCCACCGCCAATGGCCTCCACGGCTGCCCCACCGCCAATGGCCCCCGCCCCAGCCCCACTGGACCGGCATGGCGTGATCGGTTGCCGTTGCGGCGCCGCCGATGGCAGCGCCGTTGGCGGGCAAAGCGGACGCCCCCGATGTTCCGGCGAGCCCGATGCCCGCCGCCACCAAACTTGCCAACAAGATCGTTCGCATCGTCACGTCTCCTTCGTTACCTGGGTCGATCACATTTTTTCTCGACCACCAGTCGGCGCCCCCAGGATGCGGTTTGCTGATGTCGTTCGCAGGCGTTAATCTGCCGTTCATTAATCTGCCGTTCATTAATCTGTCGTTTCGTTAATCTCTTGTTCATTATTGGCCCTGCTCAGGCGAAACCGCCCACGCCACCACAAACCAATATGCCTCCCAAACTCATGAAACGACCATTGGTTCCCATCCGATCGCAGCGAAACCAGGTGAGATGAACTCAGGATCACCCATCAGGCCCGGTTTAATACGGTGGAGCATGACAGACGCCGCGTGAAGGCAATGGATATGACGATGCGGACCGGCCGCTTTGCACAAGTCCGGTCCGCGTCCCTCAAACTGTCGAACTGTCCCGCAGGTCTTCCGGGATCAATATCCCCAGCGGCCGCCGCTGCCCCAACGCCAGTGACCTCCACGGCTGCCCCAACGCCAATGGCCACCGAAGCCGTGGCTGCCCCATCGCCAATGGCCTCCGCGGCTGCCCCAACGCCAATGGCCCCATTGGACCTGCGTAACATAATCGGTCGCGGTCGCGGCATCGCCGATAACGGTACCGTTGACCGGCAAGGCCGACGTGCCCGACGTCCCGGCGAGCCCAATGCCCGTCGCAACCAAACTCGCCAACAAGCTGGTTCGCATCATGATATCTCCTCGATTACCTGTGTTCGGTTGTTACCCGGTATGTGCTTCGCAGTCGCGCTCGCCCCAGTGTGATCTTTTTCTCATGCCGTCCTGCCCAAAAGCTATTTATGGTGGACGCCATCGTTTATGATAATTATTGCCGATTTAGTCTTTTCGACGTCGCAGGCATTTATCTGTTGTTCATTTATCGCCTCATCAGTGAAGTGAACTATTCTGAGAACCGGTATTTGCATATTATCTGAATTACCGAAGCGACGATCGCCACCATCTGGTTGCATAAACTCAAGGTGTCACCGACTCGAGCCAGGCCAGATGGGTTGATGGTTTTATTGCCGCAGCGGACAAACGTCGCACCACTGCAGTGGATATTTCCGCGCGCTTTGTCTATTGCGCCGCAACATCGTACTGCGGTCCCAATACCAGACAGGATACATTGCGGGTCAGCAAAAAGGTACTGCCTCAGCATTCTACGAGGGCGCACAAATTTTTTCCTGAGAGCGTAAGCAAGCGCATCCCGACGCTGCCGGCCCAATGCAGATTGCGGCTCAGGGCGCTCGCGATGCGATCGCCAACTCCATCGCCTCCAGCTTACCTGCCGCCCCAATAGTTGCTAGCATTAACTATTCGAGGCAGTCCGATGGGCCGGCTGCCATGAGGGAGCGAAAGATGACTTTCAAACGCGCGTTGTATTTGGGCACTGCCGGCGTGGCACTAGCAGCAGTTGCCGTAGCTGCGCCTACACAGGTGCGGGCGCAGGCGACCGCGATCGCCATAGACAGCGACGACATCGGCGGCGTCGTCACCGGACCAGGCGGGCCCGAAGCCGGCGTATGGGTGATTGCGGAGACCAATGATCTTGCTACCAAGTTCGCCAGGGTCGTGGTCACCGATGACCAGGGCCGCTACGTCATTCCGGACCTTCCCAAGGCCAACTACACCATCTGGGTGCGCGGTTACGGACTGGTGGATTCTCGCAAGGTGCAGAGCGCCCCAGGCAAGCTCGTCAATCTCACGGCGACACCGGCCCCGACCGAAGCTGCGGCTGCCGAATATTATCCCGGTATGTATTGGTATTCGATGCTTGAGATCCCGGGCAAGGACCAGTTCCCCGGCACCGGCGCCAAGGGCAACGGCATTCCGGAATTCATGAAGTCGCAGAATGCCTGGATCGACACCGTGAAGAATGCCTGCCAGTCGTGCCATGCGCTCGGCTCGAACGGCATCCGCCACCTGTCGTCGAAACTCGGAACCTTCAAGAACTCGACCGAGGCATGGGAGCGGCGTATCCAATCCGGCCAGGCCATGGCCAACATGGCGCTCGCCATCAATCGGCTCGGTCCGACCAAGGGGCTGTCGCTTTATGCTGACTGGACCGATCGCATCACCAAGGGCGAGCTGCCCGCGTCCAAACCCGAGCGGCCCAAAGGTATCGAGCGCAATCTCGTCGTCAGCATGTGGGATTGGTCAACCCCGAAGATCTACCTTCACGACGCGATCTCGTCGGACAAGCGCAATCCGCGACTCAATGCCAACGGCCTGATCTACGGCTCGCCCGAAGAGGCAGCTGACTTTGTGCCGGTACTCGATCCGATGAAGAACACCGCCACGATGATCAAGCATCCCTATCTCGATCCGAAGACCCCATCGAGCCGGGAAAATACGATGGGCCCCTCGCCCTATTGGGGTGACGATCCGATTTGGGACAGCCACACCTCAATCCACAATCCGATCATGGACGAGAAGGGACGGGTGTGGTTCACCGCGAAGCTGCGGCCTGACGAAAACCCGGCTTTCTGCAAGCAGGGCTCCGACCACCCGTCCGCCAAAGTGGCGCCGATCGCGGTGTCCGGGCGACAGCTCTCCATGTATGATCCGAAGACCGAGAAGTGGTCGCTCATCAACACCTGCTTCAATACCCACCACCTCTATTTTGGCCACGACGCCAACAACACCCTGTGGATCAGCCAGGGCGGCCCGCAGAGCGGCGTGGTCGGTTGGCTCAACACCAAGCTCTACGAACAGACCGGCGATGATGTGAAAGCGCAGGGTTGGACCCCGATCATTGTCGACACCAACGGCAACGGCAAACGCGATGCCTTTGTGGAAGCCAATCAGCTGCTCGATCCGTCCAAGGATAAGCGCGTAATGGCGGCCTTCTATGGTGTACAGCCAAGTCCGATCGACGACACGGTCTGGGGTCAGTCGATGGACGTCGGATTCTCCCGCATGGATCAGCCCGGCTACATCATCCACCTCATCCCGGGCGACAATCCGAGCGAGACCGCGCTCGCGGAATTGTTCCTGCCCCCGGATGAAGGATACGGCTCACGCGGCATCGATCTCACCACCGACGGCGTCGTGTGGACGGTGCTCTCGAGCGGCCATATGGCGAGCTTCGATCGCAAGAAATGCACACGGCCGATTAACGGGCCGGAGGCGCTCTCTGGCAAGCTGTGCCCGGAGGGCTGGACGCTCTACAAGTTCCCGGGCCCGCAGTTCAAAGGGGTAACGGACCAGGGCAGCGCCGAGCACGCGTACTACATCTGGGTCGACCGCTTCAACACACTGGGCCTCGGCGAAAACGTGCCGATCGCCTCGACCAACGGCGGCGAGTCGCTCACCGCGATCGTCGACGGCAGGTTCGTGACCCTGCGGGTTCCGTATCCGATGGGCTTCTTCACCAAGAACGCCGACGGGCGTATCGACGATCCGAACGGCGGTTGGCAGGGCAGGGGCCTGTGGACCACCTCAGGTACACGCACCAACTTCCATGGCGAAGGCGGCATCGAGGCGCAGCCGAAAGTGTACAAGCTGCAGATCAGGCCAAATCCACTGGCAAATTGAGCTGTGCGGTAGCGTAAACTCGCCGACGGCGATGGCGGCCCGCGACAGAGAACCCCGTCGCGGGCCGCGCTTGTGTCCCTCGCGGCGAGGTTTCGCCCGCGCGTCGGGTCGCTGCAGGTCGAACACTCAAGCGTCGCGCCTGATCGCGGCCGGACTTGTCCCGGCCACCCCGATTATCCCCCCGTCAGCGTCCTGAAAATTCGCGATCGCTGGGACAAGACCGACGACGACACACGGGCGTGCGATTCAACCGCATGCCTCATCAGGCCTGCAAAACAGCTCTGCTATTGGGCGTACAAATTTCCAAGGTACGCGGTCAGTCGCCCGGCGACGAGAACGGCGGCCCACCAAAGACAGGTAACGGCGACAAATTTATATGCGCGCTGAGGAACCGTGCCTTTGGATTCCCATTCCGGGCTCTCTCGGCGCAGGGTGTTGAAATAGTACCACGTCACCACCAGGCCAGAAATCACCAGCGAGAATTTGATGATAAAAGCCCAGTCAGACAGATATTTCGACGGCTTGGTCATCCACAAGGTGAATCCGCTCAGGAACTGGAACACCACCGCAACCCAGACGACCGGGAACAGCCGGGTGAGGGACGTGAGCGGGATGGTTCGGAAGAATCCGAGCAGTCGCAGTCCAAAGATGAAGATGAAGCCGATAACGATCGCTGTTCCCCACGCATGCACAGTCAGCGCGAACGGCCAACCCCACAACGACTCCCCTCTCGCCCATTCGGAGAATTGCGAGTTTTCCAGATACTCGAGCACTCTTCAGTCCTCCCTCAATTGTCAGGCTCGCGCCGCGGTCGCGCGCTGCCGCACAAATGCGCTCTAGTGGTCGAATCGGTCCACGGCCTTGTTCATGCGGTACAGTGCTGCGAAAACCACGGCGAGTACGAAACCGTTGACCGCAAGAACCATCAGAAGAATGTTCACGCTGTTGCTCATGAGCGCTCTTTCCTGATTACAGATAGGGCAGCAGCCGGCCGCACGCGATTACACCGGCCCAGCATACCAGGACCAGAACGGCAACCGCCTTTGCCAGCGCGGGTGCATCTTCTCCTGCCTTGAGTTTCCACAGGCGGTCGGACAAGGAGAAATACAGAACTGCCGTCGCGCCGATTGGAATAAAGGCGATCTTAGGTGCGAACGTATAGTCGTTCACCACATAACGATAGGTGTCGGCGAGCATCATCAGCATTCCGGTAAACACATTCATCACCACCGCCAGAACCCCCAGCGGAAGCAGCCGGTGCACGGCGGAAAACGGCACCGATTTCCAGAATCCCAGGACACGTAGCACAACGGCCAAAACCGTGGCGAATAGCAGCGTGAAGCCGAAGAAATGCACGGTTTGCCACGGCACGAACCAGATCACGTTGTTGATCAGCAGTTCGATCGACTGGGATATGCCAGCTGTCGGGTCGGTGGGCAGCACATCCGTCGGTACCCGGATTTCTGGATGATTGATCTGTCCGCCGCGATGGCCGGTTTCAGCCATGATGGCCAGGGTGATAATCGCGAAGAGCAGGACCAAATAGAGCGATGCGTTGGAAAAGCGCCCCGCGTAGCGATATCGCCACAGTTCAATCCAAGCGGCGACCCCGGTAAATCCGACGCCGAACAGCGTCCACAATGCCATGTCGCGGTGGGCGTTGATCACGGCCTTGGAAATCTCGGGAATCGGCGGGACCGTCAATGCCCACATGGCAGCGGCACCGGTGACATAAGTCGGGACGATCACAATGCTGCAGATGACAAAGACCACAAGGCTACTGCGCTTCAACGCATCGTTGTCCGCGACAAGCGCAACGATGTAAAAAGCGAGCGCCATTACGAATCCCACGGTCGGGAAGTGATTCAGGATCATGTGCACGTGCGACCACGCCTGCGGAGTGGCAGTTGAGGCAAGCCCCGCGGGCACGACCCGCTCCAGTTCGCGGTGATTGATCTCCCAGCCAAGCTCATCCGCGACGATCATCAGAACCAACGTGGCGCACGCGAGTCCCAGAGTCACTTTCAGGGCCTGCTCCGACAGGTAGCCGGCGGCGCGACTGCGCCACAGTTCAAACAATGCGTAGCCGCCGGTGATCAACAGGATCACGACTGCCGCAAGCCCCCAGCCATAATGGACGTTCATCACCTGTTGGGAAATCTTCGGGTCCTGCGACAACAGCGCCATCGACCGATCACCGCTGAAGTAAGTCGGAATCGCCAGTGCGCCCAGGATACCAAAAAAGACGAGACAGGTTCGCTTCACGATCTCATTTTTGGTGTGCAGCGCGGTGATATAAAAGCCGAGCACGAATATCAGTCCGACTGACGGGAAGACACTGACCAGAATGTGCAGATGCGACCAGGACTGCGGGATCAGATGCATATAGGGCTCCCCCCTACCCGATTGAGATTACACGGGTATTTGATTTATTATAAGCGGATATCAATTCGCCTGCGCTGCGTCAACGAAATCGTTCGCCACCTGTGGGCGATCCCGCGGAACGTACTGCAACCGCAGACGCGGCGCTGAGGGCTGGCTCGGCCAGGTTCAATTTCATCGCTGTGGCCTCCGCGATGCGGATCATTTTTGATTATCGCACCGGCTCATGACTGCGCCCCAATATTCACTTATCATCTTTGCACGCCGGCTGCCAATGGTTTGCACCACTCCGACGGTTCGCCGATCGCGTCGAGCCGTCCAAATTCTCCACGATTTGCGATCAAGGGCGTCTGATGAGTTACGATCAAGGGCGTCTGATAAGCGATCGCGGCATTGCCATCATCGGCTACTACGAGACCAAGATCGAGCTCAAGTCTGGGCGTAGCGTCTACGACCTTGCCGGCGAGGCCATGGCGGGTGCGATCGCGCATGCCGGCATTGGCAAGTCGGAGATCGACGGGTTCGCGGTGTCGTCGTGCTTTTCCGACGCCGGCAATCCGTTCTACGCGCCCGTTCTCGCTTCCTATCTGGGCCTTGAGCTTGACTGGTGTCAGGTCACCGACCTCGGCGGCGCGTCTGCATCCGGCAATGTGGCTCGCGCTGCGGCCGCGATTCGCTCCGGGATGTGCGACACCGTCCTGGTGCTCGCCGCCGACGCGCAATCCAGCGAAAACAAGGGAGCGATCGGGGCGTTCCGCAGCGAGTTCCAGTACTCCGTGGGCATCATGGGGCCGCCGGGCTATTTCGGGTTGCTGAGCCGACGCTACGATCACCAGTACGGCCTAGACCCAAAGGCGCTGGGCAAGCTCGCTATGACGCAGCGCAACCATGCCTTGATGAACGATAAGGCCTGCGAGAAGCTGCGCCGCCCGCTCACCATCGAGGACTATCTCGCCTCGCCGATGATCTCCGATCCGATCCGGATGCTCGATTGCGTCATGGTGTGCGATGGCGCAAGTGCGCTTGTGGTCACCAGTACGACCCGGGCGCAGGAGCTGGGCGCGCGGAAAAGGGTGCATCCGATCGGCTATGGCGAGCGGATCAATCATCTCGAGACCGAACAGTGTCCCGACATCACTGCTATCGGCCACAGTGTGGCCGGCACCCGCGCCCTCAAGGCAGCGGGGCTGACGCCGACGCAGATTCAATCGTTTCATCCGTATGATGACTTCCTGATCGCGATCGTGCTGCAGCTAGAACAGCTCGGCTTTTGTGAAATCGGCCGTGGCTGCCGCTTTGTTATGGAACATGATCTCTCTTACCGCGGCGACCTGCCGCTCAACACCGGCGGTGGACAGATCTCGGCCGGTCAGGCCGGACTCGCCGGCGGCGCCCATAACCTTGTCGAAGCCGTGCGGCAGTTGTTCGGCGAGGCGGGAGCGCGACAAGTGAAGCGGCGCGACAACGCCATGGTGACGGGGATCGGGTGGATCCCCTATGGGCGCAATTGGGCTTCGAGCACGGTTTTGATCCTGGAGGCGGCGCAATGAGCACCCTCGATCCGTTGGCTGGCCAGCGCCCGGCGCCGGTGCCATGTAATTTCACCAAACCGTTCTGGGACGCCGCCCGGGAATGCAAGCTGCTGCTGCAGTACGATCCGGACGCCGGCAAGTACCAGTTTTATCCGCGGCCGATCAGCATTTTTTCCGGCCGACGCAATCTCGAATGGCGCGAAGCATCAGGCAAGGGCACGATCTACACCTACACGGTGAGCTACAAGGCGCCGCCTCCATTCAAGGGTGTTTCGCCGTTCATCGTCGTGACGGTGGAACTGTCGGAGGGCGTCCGTGTTATGACGAACCTGATCAATTGTCCGCCTGATCAGGTCAAGATCGGCATGCCGGTTCGCCTGGCCTGGGTCAAGGCAGGTGAACTGAACTTTCCAGTGTTCGAGCCTGATTGATTCATCGTGCCTCTGAACGCCGCCGTTGAAGCCCCGACGACGCGGGCGTATATGCAGCATATGGAACACGATGTGGTTGATGCTGCCATGGTCGAATGCGAGCGTTGCGGAAAAGCAGCGGCGCTGTGCCTATGCGACACGATTGCGCCCTTCGACAACCGCATTGAGGTGCTCATCCTCCAGCATCCGCAGGAGCAGGAGCGCGAGTTCGGCACCGCCCGTTTGGCCGCCCGGCATTTCCGTCGTGCCATCCTCAAGGTCGGGCTGTCATGGCCGAGCCTGAGCAAGATTCTTGGCCGTTCCGTTGATCCGCAGCGCTGGGCGATCCTCTATCTCGGATCCGCCAAGACAGCCGCGCTCGCGCCCGACCGCGAAATCGTCATGCTTAACCGCAAGGGCGAACCGGAGCACAATCAGGACGCGCTGCTGGCCGATATCGAGGGAATCGTGCTGCTCGACGGCAACTGGGGTCAGGCCAAGGCGCTGTGGTGGCGCAACGCCTGGATGCTCAAGTGCCGGCGCATTATTCTGCGACCACCGCGGCGGTCGCGGTTCGGCCAGCTCCGGCGAGAGCCCCGCCCTGACGGTTTGTCGACCATCGAGGCAGCCGCCATGCTGATAAGCCGGCTGGAGAACCGGCCTGAGATCGAGGCTGCGCTCACCGCCAGCTTCGAGAGAATGCTGGCGCGCCACCGCATGGCTCATAAGCGGGCTCAGACAGGTCGCCGACGACCCCGGAACTCAGGAGCACTAACGACCTCGGAACCAGCGTCCTGAGAATATGGTCGCCCGGGTGTGAGATACCTCACACACGTCAAGAAGTCACCTGAACTAGGTTGTCGATCTCGAATTTCACAACGGCCCATGCGCGGGTGCTCGCCGTTGTGCACGTCTCCGAGAAACTGTCGACTCGGCACATCAAGTGCGAGGAGATAACGATGAGGCGGGCACGTCCACCGACGAAAACTCGCGGGCCACTGACGAAATTCGCAGGCCCACCTGAAACGTCAATCCCAACTTTGAGAGGAGTACGGTCCATGACGTCTCGTCGGTTCGGAAAGCACCCGCCAAAACACGACTATCGTACATTGCGGTTCAAGGATTACCTGCTGCCTTCGATTGCTGCACCGCCTCCTTCCATAAACGTTCTGACTCGCGTCTATGCCAACCTGAAGACGAAGGATCCGACCACGCTATTCCCGATGGATGGCAACGATACGTTGGGGGACTGCACGATTGCGGCCCTGGCACATGCCGTCACGACCTATCGCGGGCTGCTGGGCAAAAAACAGATCATGAGCAGACAGGCCGTAGTCAAGTTGTACGCCCATCTGACGGGCGGCCCGGACACCGGGCTGAACGAACTTGATGTCCTGAACTACTGGCGTCAAAAGAGCGTCGGCGGCGACAAGATACTGGCCTACGTCCGTATCGATCCGAAAAGTCACACCCATATCGAGCAAGCCATTCAGCTCTTCGGCGGCGTGTATCTCGGTTTCCAGGTTCAGCAGAACTGCGTGCAGGAATTCGACGCCCGTCAGCCCTGGACCCCTGGTCCACTGACCAACGACGGGCACGCTGTCTTTGCGGTCGGTTACGACCAGGAAGGCGTAACCGTGCTGACTTGGGGCAATACGCAGCAGGCCACCTGGGCTTGGTGGGATGAGTGCGTCGATGAAGCATACGCTATTCTTCCACCTGAGGCGAAGAATCCTGACTTTGCGCCAGGCTTCGACATAGCGCAGCTCGAGTCAGATCTTGGCGACGTGGCGAATTGAGCGCGGCGCATTCGTTCCGGCGCGCGTTTAGATTTGCAGCGGCTTCGCCCCCTCTCCCCGCACGCGGGGAGAGGGGGTAATCTAACGGAGGTCGCACGATAAAGCGGCTTCATTGAAAATGCGCTCGAAGGGTCTGTCTGGAAACTCGAAGGGTCTGTCTGGAAACAAGTGAATCACTTCCAGTGTCTTGCCCCGCGAAAGCGGGGCATTCAGTAATCACCGGGTCATGGGCTGTGCTCAATCGAAACCAAGTCGTTACTGGATCGCCCGCTTGCGCTGACGATGACACTTCTTTGGAGTCCTTATTCCTGGACGGGCTCTAAGTCAGGAAAAATTTTCTAAACCATGGAATCTGTCGCAGGCTCGCGTGCGGTGCTCGCCGACCGGAATGACTTTGACCGCGCCCCGGGTTAACGACGGCGGAACTGTTGGCGCGCAGGCGGACGGGCAATGGTCGTGGCGCGATCGTCCTTGTGGCGGAAGATTATGCGGCCTTTTTCCAGGTCGTAAGGCGACATTTCCACAATGACGCGGTCGCCCGCCAGAGTCTTGATGCGATTCTTCTTCATCTTGCCCGCCGTGTAGGCGATGATCTCATGTCCGGTGTCAAGCTTCACCCGATAACGGGTGTCCGGCAGGATTTCTGTGACTAGGCCCTCGAATTCAATCAACTCTTCTTTCGCCATGGTTTCTCACTCCGGTCGATCGGCGATGCGGGGAGGATAGCGGCGTGGCGCGACCACACGATCCAGAAACGCAACGCGGCCGAGATCGTTTATCGGATGATTCGCAATTGCGGATTGGCCTGCACGCGCGTGGCGACCCGGGTCAGGATCTGAATGCGCCGGATGCGGCCTTCTGCGGTCAGGACGGCTGAAGTTTTCCTCCGCAAGCGCGCGGTCGACGGGCGCGGCGAGGCCGAAACTTTGAAAGGGGCTCAATCGGTGACTTTCCTATTGCGACATCGGCGCTCGCTGATGCAACTCAGCGACGCAGACCGCGCTTATGGTAACATCCCGCGTGGTCTGGGCTGCCGTCCGATGAACAGCTAAAGGCCGAAACCGTCCGCTTAGTTCGATGAACCGGAACATCCGATTTCCGCTCAGCTGGTTTCGGGTTCGTGCACGCAGCCAAAAACGATCGGGAAACCCGATCATCCGCTCGCCGTCACATATGATGCAATCCGGGGCGCTTTTCAAGCCAAAAGCACCTTCCTGCCCGGCTCGTCATACCGTGTTATTGCAGGCTTAAGCGACCGTATGGCTCCGATTGTGTGGCGCGGGCGACACGCACGTATGAATTTCACCAGGAAACTGAGGTGTCCTGCTTGTTCGGGTGTTTACGCGGATGTACTCGGGGATTGGGCCGGATGGGGCGAAAGTGTTGCTGGTGCCGCGGCGTTGCTTTGAACGGGTCGCTTTCCATGCCTGATCCCTATGGGGTTTGATGCGTATCGCATTCGCCATCATGAAGCTTTTTCCGGGCGGCGGCCTGCAGCGTGATTGTGTCGAGATCGCAAGGTATTGTCGTCAACGCGGGCATGAGGTCGTCATCTTCACCTCCTTCAAGGACGCGAGCGACTTTGCGGATGATCTCGCGGTGGCGGTTCTGCCAATCAGGCAGAGCACCAATCACCGCATGCTGGAGGATTTCGCAACATCGTTCAGATGGGTTGCCTCGTTACAAGGCTTCGACCTCGTGGTCGGTTTCGACAAGCTCACGCACCTCGATGTGCTTTATTGCGCTGATCCATCGGTCTATTTTCGCATGACGGCAGAGCGCTTTCGTTTTCTGATCCCGCGCTATCGCACGTATCTCGCGCTCGAACGCGCTACCTTCGAGCCCGAACGCAAGACCAAGGTGGTGATGCTGAGCCGCAAGCAGCTCAACGAATACCGAAACGTATGGCATACGCCGCCGGAGCGCCTGTCGCTGCTGCCGCCGACGATCTCGAGTGCCCGCCGGCATCCGGAATATCGCATCAATGGCGTGCGCGCTGCGTTGCGCACGGAACTCGGCTTGATGCCTCGAGACTGGCTGTGGATTGCCATCGGGGTGCAGCCGCATACCAAGGGGCTCGATCGCACAATGGCGGCGCTGCGCGAATTTCCGATGGCGAAGCTCCTCGTTATCGGACTCACCGAGACAAGCACGCGCGCCGCCAGGGCGATGGCGGCGCGGGCGAGGCGGCTGGGGTTAGAGAATCGCATTTCGTTCCTCGGCCACCGGGAAGATATTGCGGAAGTGATGGCAGCCGCCGATCTCCTGGTTCATCCGGCGCGACGCGACACCACCGGAACCGTCATTCTCGAAGCGGTCGTCAATGGCCTGCCGGTCGTCACCACGTCGGTCTGCGGATATGCCCAGCATGTCGACGCCGCAGAGGCCGGCATCGTCATCGACGAGCCATTCGAACACACGGCATTCATCGCGGCTCTCTCGACTGCCGAAGATGCCGGGCTGCGCAGCCGGTGGTCGGCATCGGCCGAGCACTATGGCGCGCAACGCTTTCTCTACGACGGACGGGCGCGCGCGGCCGAAATCATCCTGGCGGCCGCCGCCGAGCGGGTTCACCGGAGAGCGAAAGCGGCCGGCGAGGAGAGCCCGGCGAGTGCTGAGGTCATCTACCTCCACGAGTCAGGGCGAATGCGCGATGCGAGTGTGCCTTCATAGTTTCGCAAGAGCGGATTCTGCGGAATCTCTCGCGAGTCGTGGCTGGGCTTGTCGCTCGCTTCAGCCAACATGAAGTGATCGACCGTTATGAAAGCGATAGCAATGGCCTCGTGCCGACGGAACGATGATGTAGGGGCGACCCTTGTGGTCGCCCCTGTTGCCAGATGCGACGAATGGGGCGATCACAAGGGTCGCCCCTACAGCGAGCGATGCGGGCAGACGCCGCTTGTGCGACCGCTCCAACGTTATGACTTGATCGATGCTCCAAATGAGTTGATCGATGCTCCAATCCCATCAGATTGGCTGAAGCGATCGTCTAGTCCCGGCCGCCGCGATTATCTTTGTCCGGTGTCTCGAAATTCGGGGTCGCCGCGACATACCCGGCGACGATGCTGTGCCATACCAAGCCGATCGCACGAGCCGGATGAAGCACGGCGATCAGCATCGCTATCCACAGATGCCGCGGACCGATTGGCGATCCGATTTCGCGCAACAGCGCCTTCAATCGCACTTGCGCGAGGCGCCGCTCGACATGATTGAGCGAGCCCAGCCGGCCCGACACGGCCCGAATATATTGCGCTCCCTGCAGCCGATCGGAATCAAGCAAACGGTAGAGACCGACGTCCTCTGCAAAGAACGATGTCTCGGCCTCTTTGGCCCACCAATGCGGCGGCGCCGTAAGAACACCAGCGGGATCGCTCGTGCTGCTGCGCCGGCCTGCGGCCGATCGCTGCGCGAGCCGCACCGAGAATGATTGCCGGATCGCTTCGCGCCGGGACAGGTTGGAATCGTGCCGGCGGTACTGGGTGAGATAGTCCGCGAGATTGGCAATCCCACCGGCCTCCGCCATGCGCAGCCACAGATCGTAGTCTTCCGCCGCCCGGAAGGCAGCGCGGTATCCGCCGAGCCGGCGCACCAACGCGGTACGCATCATGACAGAGGAATGGATGAACGGGTTGGTGCGCCCCAGAACGCGCGCGAGCCTTGCACCACCGGTCGGCGGCGCAAGGCGGCCGACGACATTGCCCGCCGCGTCGATGCGCTCCGCAAAGGTGCCAAGCAGCCCGACCTCCGGATGGGCCTCCATGAAGGCGAATTGCTTGGCGAGGCGATCGGGCTTGGCGAGATCATCGGCATCGAGCCGCGCCACATAGGGCGCGCGCGCCGCCGCGATCCCATTGTTGAGCGCCGCCACGATGCCCTGCGCCGCCTGATGCAGGAGACAGATACGGTCATCATCGGCGGCGCAGCCGAAGAGCATGGCAGCAGTACTGTCGTCCGACCCGTCGTCGACGATCAAAAATTCGAAATCGCTGAAATCCTGCGCCCGGACGCTCACGACCGCCTCCGCCAGCCACTCCGCGCCGTTGCGCACCGGCATGATGACGGATATGGCGGGGGTCATGGCGGGGGCTAACGCCCATCCCCCAATGCGGATTGGAGCGCGGCTACTATCTGCGTATCGGCGCAGCCCAATTTGCCAAGTGCCCCTTGTTCATTGACGATATGTTCACAGAAGGCCCGCTGCAGTTCGGGGGCCTCGCCAGTCGGCTCGAGGAGATCGGGCTGATAATCATCCTTGGCGATGTATATCGACAGGCGCCGCTTGAAATGGCGCGCAAAGAAGAACTCCCACTGCGTATAGGACGCCTTCGCGATCCCGCTCGGCAGCATGTGAGCGAAAGGCTCCGCCGCCTTGGGCGGCTGGAAGGCGCCGCTGCGCTTGCCGATGACGCACACGACCGCGCTGCAGTCGCGGATGTAGTCGTGCAGCTTCTTCAGAGTGGTATCGCTTCCCACCTCCTGCCGGAAATCGCTTTGTACCCGCAGCAGCGCCTCACGCGAGCGCAGGTCGGCAGCAACGGCATCGCGCGCCTTGCCGAACTCGCTGGACACGGCCGAGAGGAAGATGCGGAATTCGTCTTGCGGCATGACGCGGGCGTTCCCGAAAAGATGCGCCGGGGCGATCTGGTATGGGCGAGCTGTGATTAATGATCCAGCGGAAAATTCATCGGTAAATTGTGCACCTGAGCGGCGCGCTGCTCCCTCCCCGTCTTCGGGGAGGGTCGGGGTGCGGTCCGTTCCGCGGCAAAGTTATGCCCGCGTCCACCACCCCACCCGACCTCGCTTCGCTCGGCCGCCCTCCCCGACGACGGGGAGGGATCAGGCCCCCTTCCTCGCCCGCAGCGCCACGCCGACATCCGGCGCCAACTTCCGGAAGTGCCACACCCCGACGAGCCCGACCAACCCGATCGCCCAAAGCGCGATGTGAAAGTCCATCGCGGTGACCTCTGCATCGCCCGGATGCGTCAGCGCGGCAGCACGCAGCATGATGGCGCCGCCGGCGACGCCCAGCGCGTTGCCCATCTGCTGCAGCATGCTGAACAGCGTGTTGGCGCCGCTCATGCGGGCCTGATCGAGATCACAAAAGCTCAGCGCATTGATGGTGGTGAATTCCATCGATCGCGACAGGCCGCTGAGAAAAAGCACCGCCACGATGACGACCGTCATCGTGGCGGCGGTCAGGAAGCCGCAAGCCATGATCGTCGCGATCGCCAGCACCCCGTTCCAGATCAGGGTGCGGCGAAAGCTGAATCTGCCGAGCACCGCGGTTGTCGCCGGTTTCATGCCGAGATTGCCGGCGAACACGGCGAGCAGCAGCAGGCCGGAGTCAAGCGGGTTCAGCCCGAACGCCAGCTGGAACATCAACGGCAACAGAAACGGCACCGCGCTGATGGCGGTGCGGAACAATACCCCGCCGCCGACCGTGATGGCGAAGGTCGGCACCCGGAACGGCGAAAGGTCAAGCAGCGGATGAGCCGTGTGGAGTGCATGGCGAACCGCATAAATTCCTGCTCCCAGGCCGGCGCACAAGAGCGGCGCGGTGACAAACCAGTCGATCCTGTTGCGGCCGATCGCTTCGAGGCTGTACATCAGGCTGAAGCTCGCGAACCCGCTCAACACAAATCCGCTCCAGTCGAATCCTCCCTTGCGGTCACCGCGAGAGTTTGGAATGAGGATCAGGGCGAGGGTCAATCCGAGGATTCCGAGCGGAACATTGAGCAGGAAAATCCACTGCCACGCGCTGTAAGTCGTAATGAGTCCGCCAAGTGGCGGACCGACCACCGGCGCCGTCAAGGCCGGCCATGTCAAGAACGCGATCATGCGGACAAAGTGCTGTTTCTCGGTATTGCGCAGCACGATAAGCCGCCCGACCGGCACCATCATGGCTCCGCCGATGCCCTGAAGAACGCGCGCCGCGGTGAACTGCCACAGCGTGGTGCTCGCGGCGCACAGCACCGACGACAAGGTGAACGCCACGATGGCCGAGGCGAACACCGTGCGAGCCCCGAACCGGTCCGTCACCCAGCCGCTGGCCGGAATGAACACCGCGACGGTGAGCAGATATGCCGACATCCCGATATTGAGATCGACAGCCGCAACCTTAAACGACAGCGCCATCTGCGGCAGCGCGGTGGCGATCACGGTCCCGTCGAGCTGCTCCATGAACAACGCGCCCGCCACCAGCAGGGCGATGGTTGTACTTTGACGGAGAGACTTGTCCATGGCCGATCTTGATACACATCAAGGCAACAGCGGTGATAACACTATCTTTAAAAATACGGTCCATATCGAGCGGCCACTTCACTTTTCACGGCCGATGATACCTTCGCTCCTCGATCACCACGATCGGATACCCCGACCATGACGGCACTGACGGAACTGAAGGTCGTTCCAAGCGAGCGCTCCCACCTGTCGCCGACAGATACGGAAATGCCCGAACGTGATTCCTTTCCGGCAGCCGCCCTGGCCGATATGCTCGATCGCGCGCTGCATGCGAACATCGGGAGATATACGGCAGGGCTGTCGCCTGCCGCACTCATCATGGCCTACTTCGACTGGGCTGCGCACATTGCGGCCGCGCCGGGCAAGCGCACAGGGCTTGCCGACAAGGCGGTGCGCAAGGCGATGCGGTTGTTCGATTATGTATGCCGATGCGGTTTGGAAGGCGGCAACGCGGCGCGCTGCATCGAGCCGTTGCCGCAGGACAGGCGATTTTCCGGCGAGCCGTGGCAGCACTGGCCCTTCAACGTGCTCTACCAGGCCTTCCTGCTCAATCAGCAATGGTGGCACGCCGCCACCACCGGTATCCGCGGTGTTTCCCACCACCACGAGAACATGGTCGAGTTCGCGTCACGGCAGATCCTCGACCTGTTCTCACCGGCAAACTTCTTCTGGACGAATCCCGAGGTGCTTGCGCGCACCGTTCAACAAGGGGGGATGAATCTGGCACTCGGATTCCGCAACCTGATGGAAGACTGGCAGCGCGCACTGCGGGGCGAAAAGCCCGCCGGCGTGGAAAACTTCGTCGTCGGACACAACATCGCGGTGACGCCCGGCCGGGTTGTCTATCGCAACCGGCTGATCGAATTGATCCGCTATGCGCCCGCCACGGCCAAGGTGCGGCCCGAGCCGGTGCTGATCGTGCCGGCCTGGATCATGAAGTACTACATTCTCGACCTGTCGCCGCATAATTCGCTGGTCAAATACCTCACCGAGCAGGGCTACACGGTGTTCATGGTGTCGTGGAAGAATCCGACCGCACAAGATCGCGATCTCGGCATGGAGGATTATCGCGCGCTCGGCGTCATGGCGGCGCTTGACGCTATCGGGGCGCAGGCCCATGCGGACCGTGTCCACGCAGTCGGATATTGCCTCGGTGGCACGCTGTTGTCGATCGCGGCGGCCGCGATGGCGCGCGACGGCGACACGCGGCTCAAATCCGCGACGCTGCTTGCGGCGCAGGTCGACTTCACGGAGGCCGGCGAACTGATGCTGTTCATCGACGACGCCCAAGTCGCATTTCTCGAAGACGTGATGTGGGAAGAGGGTTATCTCGACGCGCGACAGATGGCGGGCACATTCCAGCTGTTGCGTTCGAATGATCTCATTTGGTCGCGCATGGTTCGCAACTATCTCATGGGCGAGCGCGACCCTGTCAACGACCTCATGGCGTGGAACGCGGATGCGACCAGGCTACCCTACAGCATGCATAGCGAATATCTGCACCGCCTGTTCCTCGATAACGATCTGGCCGAGGGCCGCTTCATAGCGGGGGCTGCGCCGGTTGCTTTGTCCGATATACGCGTGCCCATTTTCGCGGTGGCCACGGTTCGGGACCACGTCGCGCCGTGGCGATCGACCTACAAGATTCATCTGCTGACCGACACGGAGGTGACTTACGTGCTCACCACCGGTGGCCACAATGCCGGGATTGTTTCCGAGGTCGGCCACAAGGGTCGCAGCTACCAGGTCATGACCAAGCCCGCCGACGGACGCTACACCGACCCCGACACATGGCAGAAGGTGGCGCCGCGAAAAGACGGCTCCTGGTGGCCCGAATGGACGGCGTGGCTCGATCAGCGTTCCGGCCCGCTCGTCGCTGCGGAGCGGCTCGATAATTCTGAACGCGGCGCGGCGTCGCTCGGTCCAGCGCCCGGAACGCATGTACAGCAGGCTTGAAGTGGTGTCGATTGATTCACCTCGCGGGCGCTGACTGGTGGTCCGTTCCTCTCTGTGCCTTGAAGTCCGGCCTCTCCGGGACAAGCCTGGCGACGACGCCGAGACATGATTCAAAGTGGATCGAAATCCGCTCCAGGGAATCCTGATTTGAATTTGGTCGGTCCGGAGCATATGGCTTGAACGCCTACGTCGGCATCCGCAACCTCTACGCCTCCTTCATCGATGATTTCACCGTCAGGTTCTACAGCTCCGCAAAACCCAAGCTTTCGGCTGGCGGCCGTCATCGTCCTCGCGCTGACGATTGTCCGTCTCGTCGGACTGCGTCTCTCGACAGTCGACCTGTTCTTCGACGAATCCCAGTACTGGGCGTGGTCCCGCGAACTGGCACTGGGGTATTTTTCCAAGCCGCCCTTACTGGCATGGCTGATTGCGGCGGCCGAACATCTTTGTGGTCCGTCGGAAGCATGCATCCGGGCTCCGGCGCCGCTGATGAATCTCGCAACCAGCCTCCTCGCCTACGCGATCGGTTGCGCGCTCTACGATGCCTGCACCGGATTCTGGGCCGCGATGCTCACCGCATTCGGCACCGGCGCGGTGTTCTCGGCACGGATCATATCGACGGATGTGCCGCTGGTGCTGTTCTGGGCGTTGGCGCTTCTTGCCTACGTTCGCCTGCGGCAGGGAGCGGATTGGCGGTGGGCGATCGTGCTAGGCATCGCCCTCGGGGCGGGATTGCTCGCCAAATACGCCATGATGTATTTCCTGCCGGGGCTCGTCCTCGCGGCGCTCTTTGACAAGCAGGCGCGCGCGTTGCTGGGAAAACCCGAACTCCAGCTTGCGCTCGGATTGGCCGTTATCACCATATCGCCGAACATCCTATGGAATGCAGCTAACGGTTTTCTGACGTTTCGCCATGCTGGCGGCAATGTCGTCGGCGAGCCGATCGAACCAAGCCTGCTGCGACCGCTCGAATTTCTGGCGGCACAGTTTGCGGTGTTCGGTCCCGTTGTGTTTGGCGTGGCCATCGCAGCGACGACTGCGCTCTTCACGCAGAAAAGCTCAATTCGATTGTTGCCGGCGGATCGCGTTCTGCTCGGATTTGCAGTGCCCCCGCTTGTTGCCGTCACTGTGACAGCCAGCGTGGTGCATGCCTATGCGAACTGGGCTGCGGCCGCCTTCATCCCGCTCGCCATGCTAGCTGCCGCCATCCTGGTGCGCCGAAATTCCGCGATCCTGTTATGGGGCAGTTTCGCGCTCGGACTGGTAACCCAGATCGGATTGATCGGCGGCGATGCGTTCGCGACCCGCATCCACCTGCCGCTCCTTTCGACCCCCAATCCGTATTATCGCACGCTCGGCTGGAACGCTTATGCACGCACCGTCGGCCAACTTGCCCGCAAGCTGGGCGTTGCGGCCATTGCAAGCGATATCCGTGCCGAGGTGGCCTCCCTGCTTTATTACTGGCGTGACCAGCCGGAACAAATCCTGGCTTGGCCAACCGACGATCTGCCGGCTTTCGATTTGACCAGGGCATTGACGGCCGCGGCACCGCAGCCCGTGCTGTTCGTGAGTGAATGTCCGGACGGCAATCGACTGGAAAAATTCTACGCTCAGGTTACGCCACTTGGCATATTTGCTCTCGACGACCCAGTGCCGCGTGGATTTGCCGCCTTCAAGCTCGAACGGCCACGCGGCACGATCGGACCCCTGGCGCCGTGCCCGCGGCCGTGACTTCAGGTGATGTCGATTCAGTGAGCCGCTATATACGCGTCCCGCAAGATATTCGATTCAATTTCCAATTCTTCCAGCCGCTGCTTGACGACATCGCCGATGCTGACGATGCCGACAAGTTTGCCGTCGGCAAAGACGGGCAAATGCCGCACGCGGTGATTTGTCATCAGGCTCATAGCGCGCTTCAAGCTATCGCTCGGGGCAACTGCGATCATTGTCTGGGGCATGACATCCAAAACCGCCATGGCGAGCGCTTGCTCACCGTGGCGCGAGATGGCGTGGACGATTTCGCGTTCCGATATCAGGCCGGAGATTGCATCACCGCTTTTCACCACCAAAGCCGCGATGCCCCGTTGTCGCATCCGATCAGCGGCGCTTTTGATCGTCTCGGTCGCGCGGATCGTTATAACGTTGGAGCCATTGCGATCCAGAATACTCTGAATGCTCATGAGCATTCTCCTATTTTACTTGTGACAAGCGAGCTGGCCGTACTCCTGCGTTGTCCTCCGGGGCGGCGGTCATCGTTTCGCGCCGAATTGGGTTTTCTACTTGTTAAATACAACCACACTTCTCTTGCGGGTTCCAGATTGTCCGATGTCAGACTCTGACATCGGTGTTAGAAATTGATAATCGATACGTGGCCGTCGCGCGATTACATACAATCTAGACGTCGCAACCTTACGGGTCGATGAACGGCGCATTACCGATTGATCGTCACTCTCCGCGCACCAGCGCGAAGAAGGCTCTCGCAGCTTCATCCCAGTCGGGATGACGGAAGCTCCGGATGCGCGCCTCGTAGAGGCCGCGGGCCGCCGGATCCTCGATCCAGGACTGTAACATGCGTCGCCAGGCCTCCGCATCGGTCGGATCGAGGCACGGCGACAAATCGCCGACTACCTCCGGCACCGCACCGCCGGTTGAGGCCAGCACGGCCTTGCCATGCCGAAAGGCTTCCACTACCGGCAAGCCATATCCTTCGTAGCGCGACGGATAGAGGCAGAAGGCGGCGCCACGGTAGAGCGCCGCGAGGGTCGCGTCGTTGATATCGGTGAGAATTTCGAGCGTGCCAGCCACGCGGGCATCGCGGCGCAAATCCCGCATCAGGTCGCCGATCATCCAGCCCTCCCGGCCGGCGAACACCAGCTTGAATCGCGAGCGTTGCGGAATGCCTGCTGCAATGAGTTTGATCCAAACATCGTAGATCAGGCGGTGCCCCTTGCGGGGCTCGATGGTGCTGACCAGGAGAGCATAACGCCCCGCCTCTATGCCCTCCGGTAGCGGCTCTGCGACGGCGTGCGCGCGAACATCGGCGCCGGGTGGACACACCGCCGTCGCGGCGAGCGCTAGCCCATGCGAGCCGCAATAGGCGCGTACATCCGCCTCAACCGTGCGAGAGTTGAAGACGACGAGATCGGCTGCCGGGAAGGCGCGGCGGCAGTAGTCGCGGTGCGCCTGCGCATCGGCGAACTTGTAGTAGTGCGGAAACATCACCGGAATGAGGTCGAAGCAGAGCAGCACGAAGCGGAATCCCACCCTCTGCTTGAGCTCCGCAATCGCGATGATGTCATTGTGTATCCAACCGGCCCCTGCGCATACCAGCGTGTCGCCCGGTGTTAGGTCGACAGGCGGGCCGAGCGCCATGTCGATCGGCAGATGCGCCCGGCGCGAACCGTCGGCCTTCACCATGATGGCGCGGTATTTGTCGTTCATGACGGTTCGCTGGACGGTGTCGACGAACGAAGCGATCTGTGCATTCGCGGTTTTGAGGCGGATCCGCTCCAGGGCTTGGAGCAACGTGCGGCGCAATTGCAGGCCCCAAAGCGCTAGCGGCCGGATCGCGGCGGGAATCCGATCGGTTTTCCGTTTCCCCTTGCGTGCTGGACTGACGAACGACAGGGTGTCGAAAGTAGCGTCCTGTGCAATCAAGCCGGCAGCCGTCGCGCGGCGGAGACGCCGGAAGCACCGCATTTCCGGATCGAAGAACACCGGAACCAGTTCGTCCAAGTGGGCGAGAGCCCAGCGGCCGAATTCACACTCCACCCTCACGATCCCGACCGGCGGGCCCGACCACAACGCCGTGGTGGTGAGGTCGAACACGATGCGCGGCGGAATGCGATCCGGCTTCGCGGCCCCGCCCTGCGAGGGTGCGGCGTCGGCCATGTCAGCCGCGCCCGATTGGCAGCGCGGCGCGGCGCTCGGCAATTTCGGCGGTGGCGTCGACGATGTGGCGCGCAATGGCGGCAGGCGTGTGAAAGGCCTGCACATGTTCATGCGCCGCGATCCCCATGGCGCGCAGGCGTTCGCGGTCGGCAAGCGCAGACGTGACCGTGCGGGTCAGTTCGCCAGGTTCCACGTCATAGTAGAGAGCGTGGATGCCCTCGATCAGCGGTCTGTAGCGCTCAATACCCGGTCGGCTGCACAGCGGCACTGCGCCGCATAGGGCGGCTTCGTAGGTCCGGAAACACTGCCAGCCGAACCCGTCTGGTGACCAGACGAGATGGGCATGTCGGCATCGCTCCAAATATTCTTCAAGTGGCAGCGCCGTATCGGAGATGTCGATCGCATAACCCTGCCGTTGCAGCGCGACAAGCTCCACAAACCCTCGCGCGCGGACTGTCGAGGAATTCTGGAGCCGGCCCGCAAAGAATACATCGATGGTCTTTTCGCCGCCCGGTGTTGAAAAATCCCGCTGTGAAACCTCGAACGAAAGGCCGAGCGATATCGGCCGCAATTTCCCGATGCGTCCACGGTTGCGGTGTTGCGCGCGAAACCGCGGCGTAGGAACGCGCCAATGCGCCGTGCCGGCAAACACCTGCCAATGGTCGATCGGCAACTCCCGCTTGAAATAAAGGACGGCTTTATCGAGCAGAAACAGATTGCTCCGTGCGATCGTCGTCGCATCCTCCAAGTCGAGGATGACGATCGGTGCCGCAACCGGCAAGCGCAGCAGCTCGGCACCAAAGCTGCGGAATACCGGGAGGCGACCGGTGAACGCGCCGCGGCGAAACAGTGCGCGCGCCAGCGCCCGGCCACTCCAGGGACGAAACGGCGGCGCGTGAACCACGATGAGATCAATCGACGCGTCAGTGAGCCGACGGGCAAGCCGCGGTAATGCGGCGAGCGATATGATGTGCCGCTCCTGTTCGGGTGCGCTTGTGGTTTCGCCGTGCCAGCTCGAATAGAACTCCGTGGTGGCGGGGAATGCGTGCCACATAAACGGTACGGGGCCGATTTCGATAATTTTCGGCGCAGAGCCCCACTCTCCCGCCTCCGCGCTATCCTCCGCGGCACAATCCATGGGTGCTACGGCTGAAGTGCCGGTATCCGCGTCGTCATATCCCCGCGGAACTCTCACTGCGCCTCCTTCATGTATTCCGCCGCGCGCTTCACGACATCGGGTGCAGCCGCGTAGACTTGCGCAATCAGCGCATCGGCCTCGGTGCCCGTCACCGGCCGCACGTCGAGGTCCTGTCGCCTGGCATCGGCGAAGAATTCAGGGTCCTGCATGGTGGCGTCGAAAGCGTTGCGCAGCGCCGTCAGCCGTTCCGGCGGAATACCTGGCGGCGCCACGAAGGGGCGCGCCATGGTCTGGCGGGCAACGATCAGTTTAAGAACAGCCTGATGCTCCGGGTTCTGGGCGACCTCGAGGACGGTCGGCACCTCCGCAAGTTCAGCAATGCGCCTGTCGGTGAGCTGCAGCACCACGCGGATCTGCTTCGCCTGCCACATATCGCGGTTCCGGCTCGACAGCGTCGACCACGACCAGCCGCAGCGGCCGTCGACCTCCTTGCGTTGAATGGCGAGCACGGTCTCGGCGGCGCTCTGGTAGCCCAGCACCAGCTGCATCGGCAGATTGAACATCTTGCGCAGCAGGTTGGAAAATACGTCGCTGTCAGCCCCGGCGCCGGTCGCCCCGATCTTGTATCGCTTGGTCTGCATGTCCGCCCATGACTCGATGCCGGCGTCGGAGCGGAACGCGCAGACGCCGGCATCGTTGGAGATGCTGCCGAGCCAGCCGAATTTCGCCGCCGTGTAGCGCATGGCATCGCCGCGCCCCAGCAGCGGGTCGATGAAGATGCCGCGCGCGAAACCGCCGAATACCGTGCCGTCCTTGGGCGCGATGTTATAGAGGTAGTTCGCTGCCCGGATGCTGCCCGCGCCTGGCATGTTCTGCACCACCACCGTGGGGTGGCCCGGAATGTGACGGCCGATGTGGCGTCCGAGCAGGCGCGCGTAGTCATCATAACCACCCCCGGTCGCGTAGCCGATCACAAGTTGTACGTTCTTACCGGCGTAGAAGTCGGCAACCTCGTCGCTTCGCGCCGAGGCGGGGACGAAGACCCATAGGGCGCTCCCGGCGACCGCGAGGACGACAAGATTGAATATGCGCCGCCGCCCGACCATCCTGGCCTCCCATCGGCACGTCGTGGCTTGCCTTTTGTCGAACAGCGGCTGGTCAAAAGCAATCCGTTCCCGCCCGTAGCTCAGACGCCGGTAGCCCGGATGAAGCGAATGCTCAATCCGGCTACGCATCAGTGCGTTGCGGCAATTCAATTCACCGCACCATCCCCGCCCTTCAAAGCGGCCCGGCAGCGTGGGCACGCTGCTGCGTAGCAGGCGCGGCATAAAGACTTGCCGCAAGCAGGGCACGGGGCCTGGCCGTCCGGGGCGACCAAATGCAGCTTGTCGTCACATACAAATCGCGTCCGACCGAGCCCGGGCCCCGCTTCGCAGAGCGGCGGCTCTATCGCCCGCACCAGGGGATGCCAATCCATCCGTATCAGCCGCTCGCCTTTGCGCCGCTTGATCAGCACGTCGAAGCGCTGGACGGGCATGTAGAGTTCCAGCGCCTGCACCCAATCCACCGTGATCCTCAGCGCATAGTTGTGCCGCAGATCGTCGAGCTTCGCCCGGTATTCCCGCTCAATGGCGGCGACCCGCATGGATTCGCGCCGACGGTCGGCTTCGGCTTTCTCGCTGTCGGCTCCTGCCAAGCCTGCGATCCGCTTCAGCGAGATGCGACGCAGATCGTCGTGATAGCCGTGCACGCGATTGCGATCGCGCTCCAGCCGACGGCGCATGGCGCGCAAGAAGGACTCCAGCTCGGATTTCACCCGACTGTCGAGCAGCGGACGCACCCGCGACGCCAGCGCGGCTTCATCCCAGCTCGCGCCCGCTGCGGCGCGGACTTCTGGGTCGGGGGCCTGCCAATCGGTGTCCTGTGCCAACAGTCGCCGCAGCCGCGCTGCAATATCGTCGATGACAGCGCCGGTGCCGAGGTTGAAGCACAGCCAGACGAGGCCTTCGCGCTTTTCGTCGGAAAGCGCCGTGTAGCGGAAGGCCAGCAGCAGGCAGCGCGTAAAGGTAGCCATCACGCAACGCAGGCGCCACACCGCATTGGGCAGATCGAGAGCATGCTCAAGGATGCGTTCCGGATCGCCGCACGCCGCCGGGCCGCCGATCAGCTGCCGCTCGCTCCACCGCCCGTCCTCGCCGAGAAGGGCGCCAAAACGATCGAGCCAATCGCCTTCGAGTCCGATTGGAATCGAGCTTTCAGGCCGCTGTGAGCCAAATCCAAGCCGCGCCAGCTCCGGCCACCCGAACATGTCCTGCATGGGCTTTGGGGCCAGTACCTCCAGCCCGTCCGGCTCAATGGCCTCGACCGCGCCCCCCCGGCGTTCCAGCACCTCGGCGACGAAATCGCGTAGTTCCCCCATCCACCCGACTCCCGATCACCCGGTCTCGAAATCTTCTCCGAACAAGTCGTCATCGAGGGCCTTAGCGCTCTCGTGCTGTTGGCGCGCATCGTCGAGCCGGCGGCCGAGAGCGTCAAAAGCTTGCGAGCGGGTCGCCTCGGTCGTCTCCAGCCAGGCGTCGAGCACCAATTCGGCGAAATCGCGGTCTTCCTCGATGCTGCCAAGGATGGCACCGACTTCGCCGACCACCAACTCGAACATGGAAATTTTCTCGTCGAGTAGATGCAGCACCTGCTCCTCAAGAGTGCCGCGCGCGACGAGATTGAACACGAAGACCTCGCGCTCCTGGCCGATACGGTCGATACGGCCTATGCGTTGCTCGATCGCCATGGGATTCCACGGTACGTCGAAATTGATCAGCGTGTTGCAGAACTGGATGTTGCGCCCCTCGCCACCGGATTCGGTACACAGCAGCACGGGCACAGTCTCGCGGAACGCTGCGATGGCTGCGTCTTTGTCCGGGCCGCTGAGGCTGCCTTCGAAACGCGCGAACTCCAGACCGTGGCGCTTGAGCAGGCCGGCGAGGTGGTCGAGCGTCTCGCGGTAATGTACGAACACCAGTTTCTTTTCGCTCGGATTATGGCGCAACAGGTCGAGCAGCGCCGCCTCCTTGCCCCCGGCTTCCAGCGCAGCCCATCGCTGCGCCAGCTGGCGCCAGGGCGAGTCATCCGCCTGGCTCGCGGCAAAGCGCGCGACCGCGCCAGCAGCTGCCGCCGGCGATGATCCTGCCGCGGCGAGCAGATGGCGAAGCGAGAGGCGATGCCGCGTTCCGCCCTGCGCCGCTAGACTGCGCACCGCGCCGGCGAGATCCAGATAGGCCGCGCGCTCGCCGTTGGCGCCGTCCACCCGAATGGTGGCGGCATGGCGGCGCGGCAGCTTCAACGCCACCACTGCCCGCGTATTGCGGATCATGGCAGTGCGCATCAGCTCGCGCAGGCGCTCCGGATTGGCGGGTTGGCGCGGCTTTGCGGCCGTCACATAAGCGGCCTTGAATTCCTTCAGGGTCCTGAAGATGCCGGGCTTAAGCAGGGTTAGGAGATTGTAGAGCTCGGTGAGATCATTCTGCACCGGCGTCGCGGACAAGAGCAACAGGAAGCGCTTGTTGAGGCCGTCCACCAGCTTGTAGCCCTGGCTTGTGCGGTCGCGCAGGTGATGCGCCTCGTCAACGATAACGAGATCGAAGTTATGCGCCAGCAGGTGCCGGGCATGCTCGTTGCGGCGCGCCTGCGCAATCGATGCAATTACGCGCTTCTGGCGCCAGAATGCGTCCGGATCATTGCGCAGCAGCGCATCGTGGGTGGTGGCGCACGCAATATCGAATTTGGTCTCAAGCTCTTCCCGCCATTGCCCGACCAGCGATGCCGGCGTGAGGACGAGCACGCTCTCGACCATGCCGCGCAGCAGATATTCCTTAAGCACCATGCCAGCCTCGATGGTTTTACCGAGGCCGACCTCGTCGGCAAGCAACACCCGACCGCGGAACTGCTTGAGCACCTTGCGGACGGTCTCGACCTGATACCAGAAGGTTTCGATGCCCGTCAGATGGGGCAGGCACAACAGCTCGTCGAAGCCTTGGGCGAGGCCCAGATGAGCGAAACGTTCGCGAAGCTTGTACCAGGCGCCGTCGCGCTCCGGCGTGCCGGTGGCGGCCTTGAGGAGCGACGCGAGGTTGAATTCGGTTGCGAGCGGAATGTCGATTTCAACGCGCGGAAGTCCCATCGGTTCGGCGGCAACGTCGTTGACAACAGCGGCTACCAGAACTGCGCCCGCAGCCACCTGGGTCGAGCTCTTAGGCGCCGTCTCTGCGGTCTCGATCGGCGGTTTCGCGGCCTCTTTGCGAGGCGTTTTCAACGCTGGCCCGGCCTTCCCCCGGCCGGCGAGGACAGCCGCGGGCTTGCGGCCCGGCTTTCCCAGGATGTTGGCAAGCCGTTTGTTGAGCCAGTTGCGACGCCACCAGCTGCCCGGGAATGCACACAGCGCTATGCCCGGGGAGATCAAGCTGTGCCGCTCCAGAATGGCGCGCGCCATGGCGGGCTTGTTCTGTTGCTCGAGTGCCAGGGCGGAGAGCAGGTGATAGGTGGCGTTGGGGATGTAGCGCTTGGAATACCGCTTCAGAAACACCAGCGCCCGCTCGGGTTCGCCGTCCAGCAGC
>DATGCX010000166.1:0-2719 GCA_035311445.1 Xanthobacteraceae bacterium
CGGATGGATGGGAAATGATTCCGATAAAGACAGGGCAGGATCATCTTGAGAGCCTGCGCGACGGGCGCGACGTCTATATTTATGGTAAACGAGTCGCGGATGTGACCACCCACAGGGCATTTTGCAATTCGATCCAGACGGTGGCCGCCCTCTACGACTTCCAGTCGCGGCCCAGTGTCATCGACATCTTGACAATCGCGAGCGCGGATACCGGACGGCGCGTCAACCGGTGCTGGCAGCTTCCAGAGGGCTATACCCAATTGGTCGAACGGCGCCGGGCGCTTGAGGTCTGGGCCGAGCTGCATTTCGGTTTCATGGGGCGTTCGCCTGACCACGTCGCGTCCTGCATCGGCGGCATGTTCATGGGGGTCGAGCTGTTCGAGGCCTATGATCGAAAACGCGCCGCCGCGTTACGCGACTATTACCGGTTCGCCCGCGACAATGACCTGTTCCTAACCTACGTCATCATCAACCCGCAGGCGGACCGCTCGAAGCCGGCGCATGCCCAGGCCGACCCTGACCTTACCGCTTCAGTGGTCGACGAGGATGCGGAAGGTTTGACCATAAGAGGCGCCAAGATGCTGGCCACATCGAGCATCATGGCCAATGAAGTTTTTGTCACCTGCATCCAGCCGCTCGCTCCGGGCGACGAGAGGCAGGCGGTATCGTTCGCTGTTCCCATGAACATCAAGGGCCTCCGGGTGCTGTCCCGCAAGTCGTACGAGGACAACGCGGTTTCGCGTTTCGACAATCCGCTGTCGAGCCAGTTCGACGAAAACGACGCACTGCTCTACTTCGACGACGTCAAGGTGCCGTGGGAGCGCGTGTTCGTGAACCAAAACATTGACATGGCTCTGAAGCAATTTCACGGGACGCCGGCGCACGTCTATCAGAACTATCAATGCCAGATCCGGTTGCTGGTGAAGATGCGTTTCCTGGCCGGGCTGGCCCATCGCATCGCCGAAGCGAACGGCATCGCAGCCTTCCCACAAGTTCGCGAGTCGCTGGGCCAGATCGCCGCGGAGGTCGGCCTCGTCGATGGTCTGTTGCATGGCATGGAAGCCAAGGGGCAAAGCGCCGGCCGCTACTTCGTGCCCGATCGCCACCTGCTCTATTCTGCGCAGACGCTCACACAGCAACTCTATCCGAAAGTGATCACCGCGATCAGGGACCTCGCTGGCGGCGGCCTCATCATGTTGCCATCAAGCGTGGCGGACTTCGACGATTCATCACTGGCCGGCCTGATCCACAAGACGCAGAAATCTCCCATCTTCACGCCGCAAGAACGGGTGAAATTTTTTAAACTCGCCTGGGATGCGCTCGGCTCGGAATTCGCATCGCGCCATGTCCAGTATGAAATGTTCTACGCCGGCGCGTCGTTCGTCACCCGCGGCCATGCCTACCGCACCTTCGATTGGGCCAAATGCAAAGGCATGGTGGATGGCCTCATGGCGAGCTATCCGACGCCGGGGCGACCGGAGAGCGAGACTGTTACGGCGAAATGATTGACCGCGGCATTTATCCCTTACGCTGCACCACGCCGGCAGCAGTTGATATTTCGCAGCAAAGGCATGGCAAGTTCAGTTATACGGTGCACCGATTGGAGCGGTTAGAATTGGACGCGTAGAATTGCCGGACATTGCGAGGCTCAACGGTGTGGGAGACCAAGGCATGCGAACCGCGCTGGTGCCGCTTCTTTCAGATTTTCTGTCGGCGATCGTATTCCTCATCATCTATGGGAACACGGAAAGTCTTTATCCGGCCACGGGTGCCGCACCAGCCAACCTCAGATGAGGCCCCCGGCTGATCGACCGGGTTGTCAAGTGGCACGTATTCCACGAGACGGGTTTCCGCACCGTGTTGCGCTCACTTGCGCGGCGGATAGGCATGCAGGCTTCCGTTGATCGCACGCACGTCGTAGCGTTGTTCCGCACCAGCGTGTTTGGACGAAAGATAGCTCGGCCCGATCGGCACCTTGCCCGCGCCGTCCGGAATGTCGAGCACATAGGCCGGCTGGCAGAGGCCCGAAGAACGGCCGCGCATCAGCCTCATCAGTTCCTGGCCAGCTTCGATCGAGGTGCGCAGGTGGCTGGTGCCGGGTGCCAGATCGGCATGGTGGAGATAATAAGGCTTGATGCGGCATTCGACGAAGGTGCGCATCAATGTGCTCAGAGTATCGACATCGTCATTGACGCCGCGCAGCAGCACCGTCTGGCTGAGCATCGGAATGCCTGCATCGACGATCCGGGCGCACGCGGCGCGGGCCGCCGGCGACAATTCACGGGGATGGTTGGCGTGAAGCGCCACATAGGTCGTCTTTCCGGGCGCTGTGAGGGCCGCTACCAATTCGGCGGTGACCCGCTCGGGCGCCACCGCGGGCATGCGGGTATGCAGGCGAATGATCTTGACGTGGTCGATGGCGGCAAGCGCGCGCACTGCGCCGCGCAGACGGGACGCCGGCAGCACCAGCGGGTCGCCGCCCGTCAGTATGACCTCCCAGATCTCAGGGTGTTCATTGATATACCGGTAGGCAGCGTCGCGCTTGTCCCGTGTGAGACCCTGCCGTCCGCCCGGCCCGACCATCTCGCGGCGAAAGCAGAACCGGCAATAGACCGGGCATGTGTGCACGAGCTTCAGCAGCACCCGGTCCGGATAGCGATGCACCACTCCCTCGACCGGGCTGAATGCGTCATCGCCGATCGGATCGGCCCGCTCGGGC
>DATGCX010000167.1:0-3171 GCA_035311445.1 Xanthobacteraceae bacterium
CCTGATCTTTCAAGGACTCCTCTACACGACGGCTTCGCGCGCGACGTTGTTCATATATCTTGCGCCGTTTTTTGTGGTGCTCGGCGCGCGCATTGTCCTCCCGGCGGACCGTTTCAGCATTGCGCAGTGGCTGGGCCTTGCTTTGTCTTTCTGCGGCATGGTGATTGCCTTTGGCATTCCTGCACCTGCCACGGACCCGAAACAACTTACTGGCGACATCATGATGGTGGGTGCCGCGCTGTTCTGGGCAGCGACCACGCTGACCATCAAGGCGAGCCCACTGACCCGAACGTCAGCGCAGAAAGTGATGCTCTATCAGCTCGTCGTGTCGGCGCCGGTTATTGCGGTGGCGGCACTGCTTGTCGGAGAGCGTGTTACGAACATGCCGTCGGGGCTCGCGTTCGGTGCGTTGGCCTACCAGACCATCTGGGTTGTGAGCGTGACGTTCGTTATCTGGTTCGCGCTGATTGCTCGATACTCGGCGAGCCGGCTCTCGGCGTTCACTTTTCTCACGCCGCTGTTCGGGGTTGCAGCAGGCCACCTGGTGCTCGACGATCCATTAACGCCCGCGTTTGCGGCAGCCGTGGCGCTGGTTGCGGTGGGATTGTTGCTGGTTAACCGGTCCTAGGAAATGGGGTCAATGAGATGACTTTCACCTGTGCCCGTCCTGCTATATTTGTCTGACGCGGATTGCATGGAAGGCCCGATGAGTACGGAAGTGCATAGACACAAAACTGTCGCGGTTGAGGTTGGCGGCGTCACGGTTGGCGGCGGGGCGCCGATTGTCGTGCAATCGATGACCAATACGGATACGGCCGATGTCGAGGCGACCGCGCGACAGGTGGCAGCGCTGGCGGGGGCCGGCTCCGAACTCGTGCGCATCACGGTCGATCGCGATGAAGCGGCAGCCGCTGTCCCCCACATCAAGGAACGGCTCCTCAAATGGGGCATCGCCGTGCCGCTGGTCGGCGACTTTCACTACATCGGTCACAAGCTGCTCGCTGAGCATTCAGGCTGCGCGCAGGCGCTCGACAAGTACCGCATCAATCCCGGCAATGTCGGCTTCAAGGACAAGAAGGACAAGCAGTTCTCCGCCATCATCGAGATGGCGCTCAAGCACAACAAGCCGGTGCGCATCGGCGCCAACTGGGGCTCGCTCGATCAGGAGCTTCTGACGCAACTGATGAACGAGAATGCCAAGGCGAAGGTACCGAAGGACGCGCGCGCGGTAATGCACGAGGCGATGGTTCAGTCGGCGCTGTTATCGGCGCAGCGCGCCGAGGAAATTGGCCTTTCCAGGAACCGCATCATCCTCTCGGCCAAGGTGTCGGCGGTGCAGGATCTGATCGCGGTCTATGGCAAACTGGCGCGCCGCTGCGACTATGCGCTGCATCTGGGGCTGACCGAAGCCGGCATGGGCTCGAAGGGGATCGTTGCCTCCTCGGCCGCCATGGGGGTGCTGCTGCAGCAGGGCATCGGCGACACCGTGCGCATCTCGCTGACGCCGGAACCCAATGGCGACCGCACCCGCGAGGTACAGGTGGCGCAGGAACTGCTGCAGACCATGGGCCTGCGCACCTTCGTGCCGCTGGTTGCGGCCTGTCCCGGCTGCGGGCGCACCACCTCGACGACGTTTCAGGAGTTGGCCGCCGACATCCAAGGCTTCATCCGTGACTCGATGCCGCAATGGAAGACGCGCTATCCCGGGGTTGAAACGCTCAATGTTGCGGTGATGGGCTGCATCGTGAACGGGCCCGGGGAATCCAAGCACGCCGACATCGGCATTTCGCTGCCGGGGACGGGCGAGCAGCCGACGGCCCCGGTGTTCATCGACGGCAAGAAGGCCGCCACGCTGCGCGGCGCGACGCTGAGCGCGGATTTCAAGCAGATGGTGATCGACTATATCGAACGCCGCTGGGGCCAGGCCGCGCGGGCGGCCGAGTAGACCGGGTTGCGCACGACCGTAGCCGCGCTACCATCCCGATAAATACATCACGCAAGGTGCGCCATGAGTTCCTTGAGCGGCAAAGACGGTCCTCGCTATCGCCACGCTACCGACGAGTCTACGCCTTATGAGACGATCGGCGTGGAGAAACTGACGCCGATCATCGGTGCGGAAATTGAAGGCGTCGATCTCGCGAAACCTTTGTCCAACCGGACGGTGGATGAGATTCACCGGGCGCTGGCTGAGAACATCGTTATATTTTTCCGCGATCAGCACATCACGCCGCAACAGCATCTCGCATTCGGACGTCTCTTCGGAGAATTGCACGTGCATCCCGCTGCACCGCATGAGCCAGGCGAACCGGCGCTGATGAGAATCTATGCCGACAAGAACAGCCCGCGGGCGAACGGTGAGGGCTGGCACACCGACGTGTCGTGCGACCTTGAGCCGCCGATGGGAAGCATTCTCTACATCAAGCAATGTCCGCCGCATGGCGGCGATACCTTGTTCGCCAGCATGTATGCGGCTTACGACGCGCTGTCCGACCGGATGAAAACCTATCTGAACGGACTAACCGCTGTGCATGACGGGGAGCCGGTCTATCGCGGCCTTTATGCGAATACAGGCGTCGCCGACAAGCCGTCCTACCCGCGGGCCGAACATCCAGTTGTACGAACGCATGCAGTAACGGGAAAGAAGGCGCTGTACGTCAATCGCGGGTTCACAAACCATATCGTCGGCATCCCGCGCGACGAAAGCGATGCCATTCTGGCCTATCTCTATCAGCACGCGGAAAATCCGCTTTTCCAATGCCGGTTCCGCTGGACCGAAAATGCGATTGCCTTCTGGGACAATCGCTGCTCACAGCACCGGGCGATGTGGGATTATTGGCCGCACACGCGGTCGGGTAATCGGGTGACGGTAAAAGGCGAGCGTCCTTTCTGACGCGGCCAGAGTCCTGAGCCTTCGCGTCGCAAACGGCTATATCCAGCCGCCGCCATCCTTGCCGCGGTTCGCAACGCTCGCCTCTTCGAGATCCAGCTCATATTCGATGCGACGGCGCGCCTCATCGGTAATCTTGCCTTCGCGCAGGAGCTGGTAGATGAAATCGCGTTCGATGTCGATCAGCTCTTTCTTCAACTCGGCGCTCTGCCGTACGTGCGACAGAGCATCATCCATGTTTGTCGGCAGGATCTGCCTTCGACTCTCATTGCGGGTGCGCAGAA
>DATGCX010000168.1:0-2154 GCA_035311445.1 Xanthobacteraceae bacterium
GCACATGACCGACGTCATGCGCTCCTCGCCATTGCGTCGCCTGGTCGTCGCCAATGCGACTAGTTGGTGATTTCCTTGAACACCTCGGTCAGGTTTGCGGTTTCGTCGTGGATGATCTTGTCGAATTGTTGCGGTGTGTCGGTCACCCCGATGACGAACTGCGCCGCGAGCTTGGCCTTCGCCTCGGGTGATTGGATGATCTGCACCACGTCATGATTGATCTTTTCGATGATGGGACGCGGTACCCCTGCCGGCGCCATCAGCCCAAACCAGGAATCGTAGACGTAGTCCAATCCCGCCTCTCGGAACGTCGGGACGTTCGGCATCTCCGGAATCCGTTGCGGGGTCACGGCCGCAAGCGCGCGCACCTTGCCGGCCTCGGCCATTTCTTTGGAAAGATTGACCGGCGCAAAATACATTTGCGCGTCGCCACGCACGACGGCTGTCACCGCATCGGGCGCGCTCTTGAACGGCACATGCACTATGTTGATGCCTGCCGCTTTCCGAAACAGCGCCCCGGCGATGAAGGTCGTGCTGGCAAGCCCGGGAGACGAGAAATTGAGTGTGCCCGGCTTCGCCTTTGCCAGGTCGATCAGTTCCTTGAGCGTCTTTGCCGGCACTTCGGGGTTGATGATCAGATAGAGCGGCGCCGAGCTGACACGGGTGATGCCGGCAAAGTCTTTCACCGGATCGAACGGCAAATTCTTGTTCACGAGCGCCGCGACTGTGTGCCCGTTCGAGGTCAGCATGAGGGTGTAGCCATCGGGTGCAGCCTTCGCGACGCCCACCGTCCCCGCGAGCCCGGGGCGGTTCTCGACGACGACCTGTTGGTTCCAGCGCTTGGCCAGTTCGTCGGCGAGGATGCGCGCCATGATGTCGGTCACACTGCCGGCGCCGAACGGGACGACAATGGTAACCCGCTGGTTCGGATAATCTTGGGCGACCGCCGGTGCGGGAGCGCCGAAAGTTGCGGCAAGCAGTGCCGCCATCCCAACCCAAAGCATGCGAACCACGGTCATCACATTCCTCCCAATATTGTCGGCGCAGCCATACAATGGGTTGCGGCTTCCTGGGAAGCGATTAAAGCAGGAAGCGATTTGACGGTATATGAGTAAAAACGTCCCTGCTTGCTCTTCACCCACGGAAGCGACATGCGCACCGAAGAGTCTCGTCCGATCCGGCTTGAAGATTACCGCCCGCCCGACTGGTTGGTCGAGAGCGTGGAACTCGATGTCTCCCTCGACCCCACGGCGACGCGAGTGCGTGCGGCGCTCACGCTGCGGCCCAACGGGAGCGGCGCGGCGCCCGCGCCCCTCATGCTCGACGGCGAGGCGCTCAAGCTACGCGCGCTGAAACTCGACGGCGCCGCCCTGCCGCCGGAGCAGTTCGTCGTGACGCCGGACCAGTTGACCATTGCGCAGCCGCCGCAACGCCGGTTCCGGCTGGAGATCGAGACCGTCGTCGATCCATCGGCCAACACGCAGCTGCTGGGCCTCTATCGCTCGGGCGCGATCTATTGCACGCAATGTGAAGCTGAGGGCTTTCGCCGCATCACCTATTTCCCAGATCGCCCCGACGTGATGGCGGTCTACACCACTCGCATCGAGGCCGAGAAGGCCGACGCACCGGTTCTGCTCGCCAACGGCAATCTCGTCGCATCCGGCGACGTACCGGGTAGCATGCGCCACTTTGCAGTCTGGCACGACCCATTCCCGAAGCCGTCGTATCTGTTCGCGCTGGTAGGCGGAAAGCTTGCCTGCGTCGAGGACCGCTTCCGCACCATGTCGGGCCGCGAGGTCACGCTGCGGATCTATGTCGAGCCCGGCAAGCAATCCCGCTGCGTCTACGCCATGGACGCGCTCAAGCGCGCCATGCGCTGGGACGAGACCGCGTTCGGCCGCGAATATGATCTCGACATTTTCATGATCGTCGCGGTCTCGGACTTCAACATGGGCGCGATGGAGAACAAGGGTCTCAACGTCTTCAACGACAAATACGTGCTCGCCTCACCCGAGACCGCGACCGACAACGATTTCGAGCGGATCGAAGCGATCATCGCCCACGAATACTTCCACAATTGGACTGGTAACCGCATCACCTGCCGCGATTGGTTCCAGCTCTGCCTCAAGGAAGGGCTCACGGTTTTTCGCGATC
>DATGCX010000169.1:0-9610 GCA_035311445.1 Xanthobacteraceae bacterium
TTCATTCCGGATGCGTGCCGTGCACGTCGTGGCGGCGCGCTGTGGGCACGATTCTGCGGTAATGCTGCGGGGCTACGCCAAGCGGACGAAGCGGGCTGACACACATCTCTCCATCAGTCACGGGGACCTGTCCTGAGAACGGTCGGCGAACAAATCCGCTAGCAAGCGCAGCTTTCGTAAATCATCCAGCACTGCTAAGTGTTTGATTCACCATGACAGACTATATCCAAACGGCCTAGGTTAGCGGTTCAAATGATCGGCCGCCCGAAACTGGTGCTTGCTTCCGGCTCGCCGCGCCGGCTTTCGCTCATCAATCAGATCGGCATCGAACCCGACGCGTTGCGGCCGGCCGATATCGACGAGACGCCGAAACGGGGCGAGTTGCCACGTGCCTATGCCACGCGGCTCGCCCGCAACAAGGCCGAAGCCGCGCTCGGCATGATCCGCATCGACGACGATCTCAAAGGTTCCTACATCCTCGCCGCCGATACCGTGGTCGCTGTCGGCCGCCGCATTCTGCCGAAGGCGGAATTGCTCGACGAAGCGGCGCAATGTCTGCGGCTCCTGTCCGGACGCAATCATCGAGTGCATACCGCGATTTGTCTGGTGACGCCGAAGGAAACCTTTCGCCAGCGCTATGTCGAAACCCGCGTGCGCTTCAAACGGCTATCGGAGCAAGACATCGAAGCCTATCTCGCCTCCGGCGAATGGCGCGGCAAGGCCGGCGGCTATGCAGCGCAGGGCATTGCCGGCGGTTTTCTGGTCAAGCTCGTCGGCTCCTATTCCAACATCATCGGCCTGCCGCTTTACGAGACGATCACGCTCCTCGGCGGCGAGGGTTATCCGATCCATTTCGGCTGGATCAACGCCGGCTGACGGCTGGCGCTCGCGGTGGCGCGCCCCATATTGCGCTCATGCCCGAGGCAAACACATCAAACGCGAGGGACAAATCGGCGATGGCCAAATGCCCGATCTGTGGCAAGCCCGCCGACGCCGTGCTGCGGCCGTTCTGTTCCAAGCGCTGCGCCGACATCGACCTGCATCGCTGGCTGTCCGGCGTCTATGTCGTGCCGGTGACCGAGGACGAAGAGGAAGACGAGCGGCGCCAAGACAATGAACATGAGGATGAACAACAGGATGAGTCGGGCACGCGATAAGTGTCACAGGCGCAGAGCCCATCCTGGACAGCGGCAGGGCCACTCTCTATAACGGCGCGCCGAATAAGAAGCAGTAGAAGCCCATCAAAGCCCAACTAGGCCCAGGTAGCTCAGTCGGTAGAGCACTGCACTGAAAATGCAGGTGTCGGTGGTTCAATTCCGCCCCTGGGCACCATTCACCAAAATTGGATTTTGATTCTGCTGGTTTTTTCTGACAAAGTCCCGATTCAAGAAAGCAGAATCAAAACCAGTGACTTCTGACGGGAAAATCTTGCGGCCTGCTGCGCGATACATGTCCACTTTGGCGGTATTGCGGACATGCGACGTCTGAAGTCCTCCTGAGAGCAGTTGCGGCGTGGTAATCTTGTCAGGACGGGACACAGCGCCATTACTCATACTAGCGTGTTGAAAGCAGCGCTGGCACAACCCGCTAAGGAGGGAGCGATGACTGAATGGCACCTCTCTGGAGATTACTTCGAGAATTGCAATTGCAGCGTCGTGTGTCCTTGCCTCGTGTCGAAGAACACACCCCTGACGTCACGACCAACCGAAGGCGTATGTGACGTTGCGTTCATCTTCCATATCCAGAGCGGAAGCTTTGATGGCACGGCGCTCGACGGTCTCAATGTGGCGCTCGCCGCCCACGCACCAGGACCAATGGCAGAGGGGAATTGGTCAGTTGCTGCTTACATCGATCAACGTGCCAACGATAGACAGACTGAAGCTTTGGGTGCGATCTTCACTGGTGCGGCCGGCGGACCAATGGCCCAATTGGCGCCGCTGATCGGAAAAAACCTCGGGGTGAAGAAGATTCCGATCACTTACCGAATTGACGGCAAAAAACGGTTTGCCGAAATCCCAAATATCCTACACATGACCGTTGATCCATTGCCAACCGCGCATCCAAGCGGGGAGATGTGGGCAAACATCGGTCATCCTGTCAGCCCCGATAAGCTGGCACTTGCCGTGGGAGCATCAGGTAACATTTTTACCGATCACGGAATGCGTTGGGACAATTCGGGCAAGAACGGACATTACGCCCCAATCCAATGGTCGAATCATTCCTGACGTTAACGCGCTCTGCGGCTGTAGTCTGACGTACCAAACCGCCCGCCACTTTCCGGGGTTCACTGAGCGCGGCATCAAATGATGGAAGAACGAGCACGAGGCGGTTATGCCTCAGCGCTGTATTGTGGCGATGAACCGTGGAGTAACGAAGCGCTCTAACGGCCCGCTTGCGGATGCCGCTGTAGCTGAGACCAACGCTCCAACTGAAGATCGATCACCACAAGTCCCGAGGTCGGCAATTTTTCCGATAATTCTTCACGTGCCGCCCAATTTCCCTAACCTATGAATTCGAGACCCCAACGATAGCTACACTCTATCTCCGCGATTTCGAGGTGGGATTTTTTGACCTGGATCAAATTCGGGGGCCTCGCGCACGAGCTAGCGTTGACGACCCTCGGTTCGATTGCACGCGGGTGACAACGGCCGACGAGGGTAATCGAATGAGGGGTTGATGCCTGCTTGTGGTACAAAGCGGCATTGAATTGCACCGACGAGCGCGTTGGGATGCACAGCGTCATCGCATTCCTTGGCGGCACCGCAACTATGACTTCCGCTCGTGAATAACGGCTACTATCGGGAGGAAATCGTGCGGCTCGAGGCTCAGATTGATGAGCTCGCCGCCAAGCTCGAAAGCTGCCGCAAATTCATCTTAGCCGGCCGGGTCCTGATGATCGGGGGTGGGGCCGTTCTCATAGCCATGTTGGTCTGCGCGCTTCAGTTTGATCCGTCGGTTATGGCGATAGCGGTTGCAGCGGTGCTCGGCGGAATCGTAGCGGCGGGCTCGAGCTACAGCACCGCGGAAGAGGCAAGACATGAGTTGACCGCGGCTGATGCAAAGCGGACGGCACTCATCGGAGAGATTGATCTTCGGCTCGTACCCGGCCGCGACAGCCTGCAATGAAGACCAGCCGGACTGCTCGCCCGCGCCGACGAGGCGATCGGACGAGTGAGGCGAATTGCGGTTGTGAGACTTGATCTGGGAAGCGGTTCGACGTCGAAATACGGGATCCAACTCAGAATGCAAACGGCTCGTGAACCGGGCCGGCGCCGCAGCCGACCGGGCGGCGCACTGAACCTAGCCTGACACCGCCATCGGTTGACGGGCTGGTTCGCCCGACGTTGTCAGGTTCGACGCCCCCATCAAACCCGCTACAGCATCGATTTGAGCTTTTTCATAGAGCTGTTTGTTGACGCGGCGCTCGAGAATGAGCTTGGTATTCAGCTCGGCAATCGTCGTCCTAAAACGCGAGCGAGCGATAAGCCAACCAATTGCAGCGCCCAAAACAAGGGCGACCAAGCTCATACTGATGGATAGCAGGTCCATATATCCGGCTAGCAGATCCATACATCGCTCCACGCGTCGGATGCGGCGAGGTCCGCAGCCCTTTTGCAAATCGATAGGTTGATAGTGTCCGTCGGCGCGCGAAGAGATTTTCTCGATCATCATGCCGCGGCTGAAGCCTATCGCGGCGTGATCCCCGCCGACCGCTGGCACGAGCCCTACATGTCGCGCGAGGAACTCCACAGCGAGCTCGCCGCCGGCGTCACCTTCCGGGGCTATTGACGACGGCGCGCGGCTCGCCGGCGTCATGGGTTTGCAGCACGTGCGCGATGTCGACCTCATCCGCCATGCTTATGTGTTGCCGAAGAAGGAAGGTTGCAACATCGGCAACGCGCTCCTTCGCCACCTTCGTGCGATGAACACAAGACCGATGCTGGTCGGCACCTGGGCGATCCGCTTCTACGAACGTCACGGCTTTGCGCTCGTTTCGCCGGCGCGCAAGACCGTGCTGCTCAAATCCTACTGGAGCATCCCGGAGCGCCAGATCGAGACGTCAGTCGTGCTGGCCAATCCTCCGGAAGTGGCTGCGCGCTCCTTCTCCCCGCTTGTGGGGAGAAGGTCGGGATGAGGGGGCGTCGCGGCTCCGTTCAGCTTGCGGGCAGGCCCTCACCGCTCGCTTCGCTCACGACCCCCGGATCAAGTCCGGGGGCAGGTTCTCTCCCCGCGCGCGGGGAGAGGTGACGATGCCGCGTCACAGCGCGCCTTGCCGATGATGCGATAACAAGGCAGGGTGAGGCACGCGCGATCGGCGAAAACGCGCGCAAGAACAAAAGGACGGGGAGCGAAGCACATGGAACAGACAGCTAGCGCCACGACCGTATCGGTGCGCCCGAGCCGCGGCCGCTGGTACATCCTGCTGATCATCAGCATCATGTACCTCATCACCTATCTCGACCGCGTCAATATCTCGACCGCGGCGCCGCTGATCAGCAAGGAATTCGGCTTCGACAAGGTGACGATGGGCTTCATCTTTTCCGCCTTCGTCTGGGCGTATGCGATGTTCCAGGTTCCCGGCGGCTGGCTGTCTGACAAGTTCGGCGCCCGCGGCGTGCTCGCCAGCATCGTCACCTATTGGTCGATCATGACGGCGATCACGGCCGGCGCGTTCAGCGCGGTGTCCTTCATCGTGGTGCGCTTTCTGTTCGGCGTCGGCGAAGCCGGCGCCTTCCCCGGCGCGACCCGCGCCATGCAGCTCTGGTATCCGCAGAGCGAACGCGGTTTCGTGCAGGGCATCACCCATAGCGCGAGCCGCTTCGGCGCCGCGATCGCGCCGCCATTCGTCGTCCTGATCATGAGTCAGTTCGGTTGGCGCGAAGTGTTCTTGATTTGCGGCGCGATCGGCATTCTGTGGTCGCTGTGGTGGGCGTTGTCCTATCGCAACCTGCCCGAAGAGCACGGCCTGGTGAACCGCGCTGAGCTTGAGCGCATCCGCGGCCTTGACGCCAACGGCGCGATCAAGCCGCCGCCGATTGAGAAACAGGCCAACGTGCCGTGGGGCACGCTCCTTCGCTCGCCGAATATGTGGGCGATCATGTGCGCCTATTTCACCTACGTGTACTGCCTGTGGATCTTCCTGAGCTGGCTGCCGTCCTATCTGGTCGACGCCCGGCATTTTACGCTGATCAAGGTCGGGCTGTTCGCGTCGCTGCCGCTATGGGCCGGCGTGGTCGGCGACACGGTCGGCGGCCTTGCTACCGATTACCTGCTCAAGGTCACCGGCAATGCCAGGCTCGCTCGCCGCGCCGTGGCGATCACCGGGCTCCTCGGCTGCGCCGTGTTCATCGTGCCAGCGGCGCTGACCGAAGATGCCTATGTCGCGGTGTGGTGTCTGACCGCTTCGATGTTCTTTCTGGAATGCACCATCGGCCCATCCTGGGCGGTGCCGATGGACACCGGCGGCAAATACTCCGGCACCGTGTCGGGCATGATGAACATGGCTGGCAATATCGGCGGCGCGCTGTCCCCGATCGTGTTCGGAGTGCTCGCGCAAGTCGGCAATTGGCAGGCGCCGTTCATCGTCGCGGCGTGTCTCCTCGTCATCGGTTCGGGGGTGTGGGCGTTCTGGCTCGATCCCGACAAGCACATTCTAACGAGTTGATAACGCTTCGTCATGCGCGGGCTTGGCCTGGGCATCCATGCAGACGAGCAACAATCTCGGCTGATCCTTGCCGAAACTCAGTATGGGCCACCGGGTCAAGCCCGGTGGCGACGAAAGAACAATCAGCGCTTCCGCTCCAACGCCACACGGGCGAAGGTCGAAAGAATCTTTGCGCCGGCTCTAAGCGAACCCGACAGCGAGCCCGCGACCTTGGACTCTCCGCCAATGCGCCGGCGATAGTCGACCGGAACTTCGCGCACGCGCAAGCCAAGCCGCGCGACGCGCATCTGCATTTCCAGATTCCAGCCATAGGTCATTTCACGCATGCCGAGCTGCATGAGCGCGTCGCGCCGGATGGCGCGCAATGCGCACATGTCGGTGTAGCGCACGCCGTAGAGAAGCCCGGTGAGAAACCCGATCAGCTCTCCGGCGAGGAGCTGATGCCAGGCCATGCTGCCCGGTTCGCGGCGGCCGCGGGCGCGCGAGGCGATAACAAAGTCGCAATCGCCGTTCGCCAACGGTCCGATCAGCGCAGCCATGGCGGCCGGATCGTCGGCGCCGTCGCCATCCATGAACACGACAATCTCCGCGTCCGCTGCTTGCGCCCCGGCGAGACAGGCGCGTCCATAACCGCGGCCGGCCGCGATCACCTCTGCGCCGGCTTCGCGCGCGCGCGCGGGCGTGCCGTCACCGCTGCCGCCATCGGTGACGATGACGCGATCGACGAGCGTGCGCGGGATTTCGGCGACGACTGCGGCGATCGACTCCGCTTCGTTGAAGGTCGGAATGATGACGGCGACGGAGGGTTTGGCGCGCTGCGAAGCATGCCCAGGCCGTTCATCCCCGCGAAGGCGGGGATCCAGCGGAACAATACTATCAGTGGTCTCTTCTGGATTCCCGCTTCCGCGGGAATGAGCGGAAAATTGGGTCCGCACGTCGAAAGCACTCCAGCTACAAACTCCAGCGCAATCCGCAACTGGCGCAAGCCTCCGGTGGGCGATCGGATTTCAACGCTTTGCGAAAAGCGCGATAGGCCGGCCCGCTCCAGATTTCGCGCAAGCTCTGCTGTGTCGCATCGCCGAGCGTATAATTCTCGTAGCCGCGCTGCGAGAACGGCGCGATGCAGCAGGGCAGCGCCCGGCCGTTCGCGGTGAAATACATCACCGTCCACGGCCGCCGGCACAGCGACCACGGCGAGCCATTGTCGCTGCGCTTGAGACTGATGCCCGGTTCCGACGCGCCGCCGGATGCGGAAAACGTGATACCGAGCTCGGTGGCGAGCGCGCAGGCGCGCTCGATGTGCACGGCCTCAGCCGCGGAAAGTCGCTCATAAAGCGCCTGGTCCGGGCGAGCGAGCCCAATGGCGTTTTCCTTGAAAAAGACCAGCCGTTGCAGATGCACTTCCTTCACGCCGGTCTCGCCCGCGACGCGGACGAAATCGGGCAATTCCTCGATGGTCTCGCGCAAGCCGGTGAGCCAGGCCGAGACTTGCGGCTTCGCATGACCTTCGCGCTCCTGAAGCTCACGAAAGGCCCGCACGTTTTTGAGGATGCGGTTGAAGTAATTCTTGCCACGAATGGCGCGATAGGATTCGGCATTGGCGGCGTCGAACGACACCCGCAGCTCGTCCAAGCCGGCGGCGATCAGCGCCCGTCCATTCTTCTCGTTGAGCACGGTGCCATTGGTGTTGAACAGGACGTAGGTGCTGCGGTCCTTCAGATAGCGCACCATGCGCGGCAGGTGTTTCACCAGCATCGGCTCGCCGACACCGTGCAGCACTGCACGTTGCAATTGCGGAATCTGATCGACAATCGAGGTGAATAGATCCCAGCTCATGTCAGCCGGCGGCTCAAGCTCCTCATAGGTGCGCGGACAGGTGGTGCACAGAAGATTGCAGCGGTTGGTGGTCTCCAGATAAAGACAGACCGGGCTGTGCTGCGGTGCCTCGTCGTCGGTCGTCACATTTTCAAAATAACGGGTCGGATCGACCACCCGATTCGTCGCCGCAGTTTTTGTCGCCGCATCTTGCATCAAGCGATTCATCCTCTGAAAAAAGCGGATTTGCGGGTAGCCGAGGCGTGACGCATCAGGCGCGCATGGCGTCGATCGCCAAGACGCGCGCTGCGGGGCGATCGAGGAGTTCACGCGCCAGCGCGTGGATCAATTTGGCGGTGTGCGCGGCATGATGCGGCGTGTGCAAAGATCGCGGCGACGTGTTCGGATCATAGTGACGAAACTCCGCCGCGACCCGGTGCAGGCCCTCGATGTCGTCAATGTCGTACCAGACCGGCAGAATGTGAAGGTCGAGCCCGATCTCGCGAGCGCGTTGCAGAGTTTGTTCAGCCACCCGCTCGGTGCTCCAAGTGATGTCGTCGAACATGCGCCGATGCGCGGCCTTGAGACCGAGCAGGTAGTAGCCGCCATCCGTCGAGGGGCCAAGCACGGCGCGATCGCCAGGTCGCGCCAGGACCTCGGCCGTCTCGACCAGGAAGGCGGTCGGCAGAGTCGGGCTGTCGGAGTTGAGCACGACGGCGGAGTCGTGGCCGCGCGCCAGAATTTCGCGGATGGTGTGGAACAGACAGTCGCCGAAATTCGGCAACCACGCTTCGATCAGGCCGATCGATTCGGGCAGAATGCGGCGGAAGAAGTCGCTCGAGCCGGGCGGCCCATAAGCCGCATAGCCGACGATAGCGGCATGCCGTTCCGTTTCGCGGCCGGCGAGCAGGAGACTGGCGGCGACATCCTGCAAGAAGGCGGTATTCAGCTCGGCGGCTTGTTCGTAGGTGAGCGGTGGAACCAGGCGAGTCTTGGCCCCGCCTGGCACCGAAGCCTTGGCCATGAACGCGATGCCGCATGAGGTGCGCGCACCGCCGATTGCAGGCGTCTCGCCCCACATCGATAGCCCGGTGAATCGATCCGCATCGTTCATGCGGTCCCCCTGCAATTCATCGGCAGCGCAATCGAAATTGCTTTGCCAAAGCGGCCGAAAAGGCGCCAATCACTTCCGCCTCAGCGGTACCAAGTCCTCAAACACCAAAAAGTTATTGGCCTCACAAAGTCGTGATTGGGGGCGAGCGAATGGCGAATGACGAATGGCGGCTTTGTGAAGAGCCGTGGATTGCGAACGCCATGTCGGCAAGCATACTCTGCTCGTGCAACGTCTGGTGGCGACGAGAGTAAGCTCCGAATGGCACCGCCGAGCGTCTCAGCCAAACGCAGAACGCCGCCGCGGCTGCATCCGCTGCCGCTGCGCATCATGCATTGGATCAATGCGGTCGCCATTTTCATCATGATCGGTAGCGGCTGGAAGATCTACAACGACGACATTCTGTTTTCCTTCCTGCGTTTTCCCGACGCCATCGTGATCGGCAAATGGGCGCAGTACGGGTTGCAGTGGCATTTCTTCGGCATGTGGATTTTCGTTCTCAACGGCATTGCCTATCTCGGCTACGGCGTCGTCACCGGGCGTTTTCGGCAAAAACTGTTTCCGATTTCGCCGCGCGAAGTTTTCGTCACGGTAGGCGAAGCGCTGCGATTTCGCCTGCGCCATGACGACCTCACCCGCTACAACGCCGTGCAGAAAGTCCTCTATCTCGGCGTCATGATCGTCGGCGTGCTGATCGTGACCTCGGGCCTCGCTTTGTGGAAGCCGGTGCAGTTTTCCGAGCTCGCCAATCTGTTCGGCAGCTTTCAGAACATCCGGCTCGTGCATTTCTTATGCATGACGGCGATCGTCCTCTTCATACTCGTGCACGTGACACTCGCTTTGCTGGTGCCGAAGAGCCTTCTCGCCATGCTCACCGGCGGGCCTGTCCTCGAGGATGCCGCGCTTGGCGACGCGATGGCAGTCACCGCACCGCTTGCTGCGGAGCGCGCCGCTCCAGAAGCCATCGTTCCTGAGCGCATTGTTCCTGAGCCCATCGTTCCCGAGCCCATCGTTCCCGA